>PLEM01000162.1 GCA_003137035.1 Bryobacterales bacterium
CATCGCAACGCAGAGTCTGACGACGCGGATCCTCAACGGCGTGCTGCGGGTGCAACTGGTGCCCACCACGAACGCTGCAACAGTCGCCAGCTACTCGGTGAAGTATTCGAGCGACGGACGGGTCCAGTTCCAGGAAACCTGGGGGGTGCCGCCGAGTTCGACACCGTTGCGGGTGAGAGACGTGCGGATCGCCGGTTCATTGGGTTCGGGGACGCTCCCGCCGTCGGGGGACACCACTGCGGTCCAGGAAGCCGACGTGGTGGGGTTGCTGGCCGNNGGGATACGCGCCGTCGCGGGCGGTTTACGCGACCGCGACCGGGGCGCTGGAGGGCGTGGTGGGGAACCTCACCGATTGCGTGCGGGTGGACGGGTCGGCGGGGCCGTGCGGCACGGGCGAAACCACGAGCTCGGGTCCGGGATTCGTGGACGCCGAGACGCCCGCGGGGCTGATCAACGGCTCGAACATGGTCTTCTCCCTAGCGGATGCGCCCAGCCCGCTCAGCAGCCTCACGCTGTATCGGAACGGAGTGCTCCANNCACGCTCAGCGGCAACATCATCACCTTCGCCAGCGTTTCGGGGCCGCAGACCGGGGACGTGCTGGAGGCGAGTTACCGGCTGGCGGACCCCGGCAATCCGGTGGGGCAGGCGGGCGGCGCGCTGACCGGCGCCTATCCGAGTCCCTCGCTGGCGATGGGTGCGGTGTCCGACGCGAACGTGGCGGAGGTGGCGGGCATCCTCGAATCCAAACTGGCGCTGAATTTCCCGACGCACTCCGACGCCAACGACCCGACGGCGACCCAGAAGGCCGCGCTCGCCGGAACCCTGGGGACGCCCTCGGGCACGAACAAGTTCGTAACGGACCTGGACCCCCGTATGTCGGACTCGCGCGTGCCCGCCGGCCACCCCCTACTCGGCGCGAGCCATGGAGATACGGCGGCGGCGGCGCCCTCGCGCGGCGACCTGATCGTGGCGCAAGGCGCCTCGCCGGCCCTGTGGACGAGGGTACCGATCGGGGCCGCCAACCGCTGCCTGATGTCGAACGGGTCCGATGCGGTGTGGAACACGTGCCTGTACACGGGGTTCACGGCGGGCTCGATTCCGTTTGTCGATTCCAGCGGCAACCTGGCGCAGAACAACACCGGGCTGCTCTGGGACAACTCCAATCGCAAGCTGTCGGTGGGCAACAGTCTGGGGACCACGACCCTGTACCTGTACGACGCCTTGCCCTCCACCGGATCCACCGCGTTGACCGTGCGCGCGGGGCAGGGGCAGGGCGCCCAGCCGCTCCAGCGGTGGCTGGATTCCGGCGGCGTCGAACTGGCGCGGGTGGGCTGGGACGGCCGGTTCTCCGCCGCATCGTTCAGCGCGGCCACGTCCTCGACGCGGGCGGGCTGGCAGGACTCCGGCAGCGCGACGGACCCGAGCACAACCTCCGAGGGCGACCAGTGGTTCAACAATAGCCGCAAGGTGCGCAAGACCGTGGAAGCCGGCCAGACCCACACGCTCCCGCAGGTGCTGTGCGGCAGCGCCGGAGTGAGCACCAGCGCCACCGGACTGACGCGGCTGGGCAGTTGCACCGTGCCCGCGAACTTCCTCTCGACGGGCGACCGGGTCGAAATCCGGTTCGACTACTCGCACGAAGGCGCCGGGACCGGATTCTCCTTCGAGGTGCATTGGGGCGGCAGCGTGCTGGTGTCGCGGGGCGGCGGAGCCAGCGAATCCCTGGTGTCGGGGAAAGCCGACGCGGCTGTGCACGCGGGCGGCGCGCAGTTGAGCGCGCTGAGCTGGGGCGCCACGCTCACGCTGCAATCGCTGGTCGCCGCTTCGAGCGAATCGTTGACCGCCCCCTTGACCATCGACTTCCTGGGAAAGATGAACGCCGTCACCGGAGAGACCGTCACGCTGCGCAACTTCACCGCGGTCCGCTATCCGGCGCAGCAGAACCCGTAAGACTGGGAGGCCAAGCGGCCTCCCCCACTCAAATCCTTGCGAAGTAACCGTTAACGTGGGCTGGTCTGGTGTATAATGACGGGTCCGCCCGCAAGCGGCATCCGTCATGAACGAACCCACCGACTCCCGACACAACCAGGTCCCGGGCGAGCACAAGGTGTTCTCCCGCGAGTACCTCGTGCCTTTCGTCCTGGTGACCGCCCTGTTCTTCTTCTGGGGCATTCCCAACAACCTCAACGATGTGCTGATCAAGCAGTTCATGAAGTCGTTCGAGATGAGCCGCTTCAAGGCCGGATTGCTCCAGTCGGCGTTCTACATGGGGTATTTCCTGCTGTCCATGCCGGCCGCGCTGATCATGCGGAAGTACAGTTACAAGGTCGGGCTGGTCACCGGACTTCTTCTTTACAGCGCCGGCACCATGCTGTTCGTGCCGGCCGCCCTCGCCTGGCAGTACGGTTTCTTTTTGTTCGCCCTGTTCGTGATCGCCAGCGGGCTGGCCTTCCTGGAGACCGGAGCGAACTCCTACATCGCGCAACTGGGCGACCCGGCGAGTTCGGAACGGCGGCTGAACTTCTCGCAAGCCTTCAATCCCTTCGGAGCGATCAGCGGCGCGCTGATCGGCACGGTCTTCATTTTCTCCGGTATCGAACTGAAACCCGAGCAGATCGAGAAGTTGAAGGTCGCCGGGACCTACCAGAAGTACCTGCACGACGAGACCCTGCGGGTGATCCCGCCGTACGTCGTTCTGGGCTGCGTGGTGTTCATCTGGGCGCTGCTGATGGCCCGGACGAAGTTCCCGAAGGTCGCTGGCGAGGGCGCCCAGGAATCAGCCGGGGATAAGGGCAGGTTCAAAGATCTCTTCCAGCACCGGCACTTCATCCTGGCCGTGGTCGCCCAGTTCTTTTACGTAGGCGCACAAGTGGGTACCTGGAGCTACTTCATTCAATACGTGCAGCAGTATACCGGGGAGAAGGAGAAGGTCGCGGGCTATGTCCTGGTGGGGACTCTGTCGGCGTTTCTGGTGGGAAGGTTCTCCGCCACGGTGATCATGAAGTACATTCAGCCCCGAGTCCTGATGGGCATCTACGCCGTCGTCAATGTCTTGCTGGTGGGTGTTGCTGTGACGGCACCCGGTTGGATCGGAGTCTGGGCGATTTTTGTGAGCTGTTTCTTTATGTCGATCATGTTCCCGACCATCTTTGCGCTGGGCCTCAAGGAACTGGGACCCAACACCAAGCTGGGCGGCTCGATGATCATCATGGCGATCATCGGCGGCGCCATTGTGCCTCCGCTGATGGGGCTGGTCTCGGACGCTACCAAGAGCATGGCGCTGGGAATGACACTCCCGCTGTTGTGCTACGTGTTCATCGCCTACTACGGATTCGTCGGCTCGAAAGTGCGTGTGCGGACGGCACAGTAGGCAAAACCGCGAGTACCCGATTCGGTCGCGGGGGATCAGCCGGGCACGCTCTGGGGACACTCAGCAGCCTCTTAAGGTGGTTTAGCCGGGAGTGTAGGCACATTACCCGGTTGGCCGGGCGGGGGAAGCCGGTTACCATAAGCAGAGGATCGCTCCATGTCTGCATCCGGGATTCGGGAGTTCTGGCGTGACCAGCGCGGCCAGGATCTGATCGAGTATGCGTTGCTTGTGGCGGTGGTGGCGATTACCTGCGGTGCCGCGCTTGTGCCCGTGACGCCGACCATCAGTGTGATCTTCTCCAAGATCGTCTCGGTGGTTGAGAAGAACCAGTAATCGCCGGCGCAGGGATTCCGCCGGCTTCTTTGCTAGAATTGGAATTCACCATGAGTTCCAAGGAACAGAAGCCCCGGCAGCCCATGCCGCCCTTGAGCGTGTGGGGACCCGCCGTCGCCTTGGCGTGGCTGGTTCCGGGCGGGGGCCACTTCCTGTTGAAGCGCCACGGCAGGGCCACCCTGCTGCTGGTTTCCATCCTGGCCATGTTCCTGTTTGGCCTCATGATGCGCGGCGAGTTCCTGAAGCCGCAGGGCGGCGACCTGCTGACCGTCCTGATCTACTACGGCGGCTTCCTCTGCAACCTGCTCTCCGGCATCCCCTATATGCTGGCCACCTGGCTGGGCTACTCGCAGCCGGACGTGGCGGGCGCCGTGCATGACTACGGCACGAAGTTCCTGGTCACCGCGGGCCTGCTGAACGTGCTGGCCATGGTGGACGCCTACGAAATCGCGGCGGGGAAGAAGAACTGATGAAGGTCAACCTCTCTCATTTCGAGGCTGCGCTGCTGTTCTCGCTGTTCACCTCGATCGTGCTCGGGGTGGTCACCAAGAAGACCGACCGCGAGCGCGTGCGCTACGGCCTGTACTGCTTCGCCTGCTTCGTGGTGGCGCTGTTCGGGCTGGGCTGGCTGATGTACCTGGGCCACGGGTAGGATAAGCCTCCAGGCTTGTCCAGGAGCCCGTAGGCAGAGAAGAGCTGTGAAGCGGGGCATTCCGGATCGGGGCGACGAAGCATACTAGTGCTCCGACCGTGTGATGATGTGCTTTCGCAGGGAACCACTCCCTTGCGGTCGTGGTTCGGTTCCGAGCCGCGAGCGCCAGCGAGCGGTTTCGCAGTAGCGCCAAATCTCGCGGTCAAGGACCTAGCCACCCCCTACTTGAACTGCTTCTTGTACAGGAAGTCGATTCCGAACAGGCCGCTCTCTTCCCTGAGCGCCACCGCCGACCAGTCCTTATTGAGATCCCACTCCACCCGGATGGTTTGCGCCTGGGCGCGCGAGAGGTCCGTGATGTAGGTGAAGGAGAGGTTGCTGGAGATCTGCTGCTCGACCGTCACTCGCGCGGCAGCATTGCTGGTGGTCACGCCGGTGACCTGCGGATCGATCTTCAGGCGGCTCACTCCGAAGAAACGCTGGAGCCGTCCGGCGATCGGGTTGGCGATGGCCTGGCTGAGCAGCGCGCCCGGCCCGGCCTGCCCCCAGCTTTGCGAGAACTGCGACTGCTGCCCGCCCAGTCCCCGGCTGGTCGCCGGCTCGCTCCCGGTGGTCAACAACCCCACAATGTCGGGGAATGACAGCGGCGGGTCGGAGCGGTAACTGACATTCATCTTCTCGACCGGGCCGGCGATGTGCAGCGTGACCTCGACGCCCCGCGCGGTGGTCTCCAGGTCCAGGTTGACGATCGGCTCGATCTTGGAGGCGTTGACAAACAGGAGTTGGCCAGAGCCGATGGTGTAGCGGCTCCCGAAGAAGAGGACCTCCCCCTGGTTGATCAGCACGCGGCCCAGCAGCACGGGGCGGATCGGGTCGCCTCGCAGCCGCAGGTCGGCATCCGCCTGGATATCGCGGGTCAACTGGGTCTCCAGGCGCGCCTGCGATGAGGTGACAATGTGCACGTCGAGATGCATTCCCCGCTCGAACCGGGTGGCCCGGCCGGGCGCGCGCACCGGCTGGGCGGTTCGCGCCAGGATCGAGCCGAGGTCCGACCGCGGGTTGAACCCCATGCGCGTCACCACGATGTCTCCCGCGAGCAGGCTATGGTCGGTGGTTCCCGTGAAGCTCAAATTCGCATTCATGGACGAGCTGACGCCTTCCGGGTAGCGCATCCGAACGTCGGTCGCTTTGGCCTGCAACTGGAAGCTGGTCACGCCGGCGAACCCCACGAACCCGCTGAAGGCAACTTTGCCGCCGCCGCTTCCGGCCGTAAGGTTGTCGATCATGGCGCGGTCCCGGAACAGGAAGATCAGCCCGTTGGCGTTCTCAATTCCGTTCGGCAGGCCGGCGAGATTCACCGACGCGTTCTTCAGCTCGATGCGCCCGTACACGTCGGGCCGCGCCGTCGAACCGCGCACCGAGACGTCCAGGGCCACCGCGCCGGAGGAGGAAAAGCGGTCGTCGAGGTCCTGGAGCAACGCCAGGTTCGCTCCGGCGCGCACCCGCAGATCCCAGGGATTCTTCCCTCCGAACCCCACCGAGCCCGAGATCGTCAGATCGGCATTCTTTCCGCGGAGCAGCGCCTGGCGCACCCGGGCCCCCCGAGCGTCGAGGTCCACCAGGATCGGGCCCTCGTTGCGCAGCACCAGCTCTTTCGGGTTGGCGGCCTCGATCGCGCCGGCCGCCGGACGGATCTCGAACACTGGCAACTCGACCACGGCCTTCCAGGTGTTCGGGTCCAGGCTGGGGCCCGAGAAATCGGCCTTGCCGGCCACCAGTCCCTCGAATGGCGCCGCCCGGCTTGCCGAGGTTCCCAGGTGCGCGAGCAACTGCGAGAACTTGAGCGCGGTGCACTCGACGTGCCCGCGCACGTCGCTGCCGTCGAGCGCCCACTGGGCCTCGCCGGCGACCTTCGATCCCGCCAGTTCCCCCTCCAACCGGGTGGAAAGCGTCTTCTCTTTGCCGGAGGCCGTGAGCTTCAGCCAGCCGAGCCGGTTTCCCTCATTCGCCAGATCTCGCACCGCGACCCAGCCATCGAAGACCCCAGGGCGCAGCCCGGAGGGCGCCACCGCTATCTCTCCCGACATTTGCGTCTCGAGACGGCCTCCGAGTCCCGGCAGGCGCTCCGCGACCTGCTGCACCTTCGCTAACTGGATGCCGCCGCTCGCCACCCGCAATCTCAGCCGCCCCTGTTTCGCGTCGCCCTTCGGATGTTCGAAAACGCCCGACACGTCCAGCCGGCCGGGACCCGCCTGGATTTGCCCCGACGTCACCTCTACCGACGTCTCGGTGTAGCGCACCTGCCCGCGGACGGAGTCGAGCGGCTGACCCCAGGCCACCAGCTTCGACACCTGCACGCTGCCGCTCGCCCACGGAGCCCCTACGGAGCCCGCAACCTTTACATCCGCGCTTGCAGGACCTCCCGTCACCGGCAACGTCTCTTCGAATTCCGCGAGTAGGGCCGGCAGGCTTGCGGTCCGCACCGTGAAGGCGCCGGAGACGGGCTGGCTCGGGTCCGGCTCCCAATCCTGGAAACCCACCTCGAGCGAGCCGGCCGCGCGCATCTGGTCCTTCGTCACGATCGCGTTCTTCACCGAGACGCCCGAATCGCGGACCACCACACTGGCCTCCGCCTGGGCGATGGTATGCCCCTCGAACACGAACCGGGAAATCGAAACGCGGCCCTGGACGGTCGGGTTCTTGAGCGGCCCGGATACCGTCCCTTGAAAGCGCGCGGCTCCGCTAGGCAGCAGCTTCACCGGAAGCGCCGGCGGCGGACCCTTGGCGATCAATAGGATGGCCGGCCGGAGATCGTCGAGGTCGGTCGACTGGAGCGTCACTTCGAGGGTCTTCCCGAGTGTCCCCGAGACTTCTGCGCGGCTATACCGCGTGGACAGGCTGGACTCTCCCAGATCGATGCTGGCGGCGTTCTGGTCGTACGTGAGGTCGATCAGCCCTTCCACCGGGTTCTCGCCCTTCGCCGGCGAGACGGTCATCCGCCCGCGCGCGATCACATCCCGCAGGTCGCCATCGAGGAGCTCGCCCGTCACGCCGGCCGGTCCGGAGAAATTCCCGTTCCAGACCACCTGCCCCACGTCTTCAATCCCGCTCGTGAGCTGTTGAACCGAGTAGTTCTCGATCTGCCCTTCCACCTGGAATCGCCTCCACCGGGTCATCACCCCGCGCCCTGAAAACCGGCCCCCGAGCGCGCTCAAGGTGAGGCCCGCGAGTTCGATCCGCTCCGGCGTGATTCTAACCGTCGAAGTGAGGCCGATGTTCGGGATGCGGATGCCTCGCTCCTGAAACTCGAGGCCTCGCCCTTGCACTTTCCCGGTCACCAGGAGGTCCGACGCGCCGGTAATCACGGCCCGGCCGGCCACCGTCACGCTGCCCTTATTCGCAATCTGCGAGACCTTGAGATCGGGCCCGATGTCCTTTACTTGCACTTGTAGCGAGTATTCGAGTTCGGTGCGCGGCGCGGCGAAGTTGTGGAGCGCCCCTTTTACATCCATCGACGAGTCCTTCATCGTGAAATGCGCTCGGGCAATCTCGAGCCGGTCGGCGGCCAGCAGCAGCGCGGCATCCACGTCGATGGGCAGCACCGGACGCTTTCCGGGCGCGACGTTCAATTTGCGGAAGGAAACCTCCCCGCGGTAGCGCGGCGGCCCGGCTTCGTATGCGATGCGCACCCGCAGGTTCTCTCCCAGCACGTTGAGCGGCGTCTGCTTGCTGGCCACGCGAATCGTCCCCTCCGCAATCTGGAAGCGGCGGATGGCCAGATCCAGCACCGTCTCGACCGTGTTCTTCCTGGCCCGGCGCGCGGCCCGCGGTTGGGGCATGTTGGTCCGCCCGTCCGCGTACACGATGAGGTTGACCTGCGGCCGGTTCACCAGCAGGGAGGCTATGTCGATCTCCTTCTTCCACAACGAGACGATTCTCAGGCCCACCTGGATCGAATCCGCGCGGAACAGCGGCGCCTCGGTAGCGGGCTCGGCGCCATGGATCACCAGGTTGGGCACCTCCGCGGTCAGAGTCCGCCATTCGAGATTGAGCGCGCCGGCTTCCACGCGCCCTCCGGTCGCCTCCTCCAACTCGGCAATCATGCGCTCCCGCAGCTTGTCGCGGAACCAGTCCGTGCGGATGACCAGAACCATCACCAGCGTCAGCGCGACCGCCAGCCCGGCGAGCCCCAGCAGTATGTACAACGGGATTTTCACTTTGCGGCTCACTGGAACGCCGCCTCCGTGTATCGAATCCGCGTTCGCCCCTTCATATCCGCGAGCCACGCGTCGACCTGTTTGTCCACACGCTGCTGCGCCAGCGCTTCCTGGCACTGTGCGCGGGCCTCCTCGAACGAGGCCGGCCGCAACTGCTTTCGCTGGCACTCCGCCAGGTACACCGTCTCGTAATACTGCCGCACCTCCACCTCCTGCACCTGCACCTGCGGCCGGAAGCGCAACTCGATGAACCGGAGCACCCCAGCCTGTCGAGCCAGCGCCCGATCCAACACGCCCGCACCGATCCCGTAAGCCTGGAGCTCCCGCTCGAACGCCGCCTGGCCGGCGAAGCGGCTCTTCGCCGCCTTCGACGCCTCCTCGATCTCCGCCCCCTCGGGCCCGGTGTCGTGCATGAGCTCCATTTCGCGGCGGATCAGCGTCTGCTCCACCAGCCGGCCCGCCGTGCGCCGCCGGTTCGCCGGGCTGAGGTCCGGCTTTTCGGCGTTCAGAAATGCCGTCAAGCGGAGTTCTTCCAGGAGCTGGCTCTCGGTGACGGGCTGATTGTCGATGGTCACCGCGACGCGGTCGATGATCTCGGAGCGAACCAGGCAACAGAAAAGTACGAAGGACGAAGTACGAAGTACGAAGTGCGAGCCGCCGCGTGGGTTGTACTTCGTACTTCGTAATTCGTACTTCGTCATTCTAGAACGCCTGCCCCAAAGAGAAATGGAACTGGAAGTGGCCGACCTGTTGATTCGTCAGTTGCCCGGTTCCCAACAGCAACTGCTGCTGCGTGCCCTTGAATCCGAAGAAGCGCGGGGGATTGATGCTGTAGCCCAGATCCAGCCGGATCGGACCCACCGGGGTCTGGTACCGCACCCCGAAGCCCACCGCATGCACCATGTAGTTGAAGTCCTGGAGGCCGCGCTGTCTGACTCGCAACGACACACTGTTCAAGCCCGAGTACACGTTGCCCGCATCTTCAAAAAGCACTCCGCGGACATTATCGCCGATCAGAGGAAATCGCAGCTCGACCTGGTTCATCAGCAGCGCCTTGCCGCCCAACGGGAATCCGGTCTCGGGGTCGCGCGGCCCGGCTTGATTTTCCGGAAAACCGCGGTGCGACTGCGCGCCGCCCGCGAAGAACTTCTCGGGCAGCGGAATGTCCTGCGGGCCGGACAGCCGCTGTTCCCAACCGAAAGTGATGGAGCGCGCCAGAACCAGCCGGCTTCCGAAACCGATGGGGTGGTAGGTGGCGTTGTGCGCCAAGAAGCGGGTAAACGCGGTCTGCGATCCGAACGATTTCGCCGCCCAGCCCAGGTCCAGCGTGCTGTAGACGCCGCGGTGCGAGTCCACCGGGTCGTCGCGCCGATCCTGAATGTAGTTGACGGCCAGGATGCCGATCCGCGTCGGCTGGGAATACAACGGAATCAGCTCGATGCTGCTGATCTTCAGGTTCGACACGCTCACGCGGCGGAATGTAAACCGGTACAGCAGCGTGCTGGCCTTGGAGAGCTTCTGCCCCAACTGCACCGAGCCTTCCCGGCGCCGGGCGTCGAAGGTCAGCACGTCGCGGGAGTCGTCGAAAATCGCGCTGAACAGCAGGTTCAGGTTCTGGTTGCCGCGGAACTGCGGCGCCTGGTAAGTGAGCACGGCCCGCTGCTCCAGGATCGAGGCGCGGCTCTGGAAAGAAACGATGTGCCCATAGCCCAGAAAGTCCCTGCGGGTGATGCCGAAATACGCTCGCGGGCTGAACCCGGCCTGCCCGGCGGGCGTGTCGAGGCAGGTCTGGCATCCGCCGATCTTGGTGATCTCAGCGCCCAGGCCTCCCGTCACCGTGTATTTCCGCGCTTCCTCGACGTCCAGCAAAACGTTTTTGTTCTGCTCCTCCCCTTGCGGGTTTTGTAGCGCCATGTCCACCCGCGCGAAAACTCCCAGATCGTAGAGCCGCCGTTGCGTCTCCAGGACCTCCGCCCGCGACAGCGGGTCGCCCGGCTTGAGTTGCACGCGCTCGTCCACCAATTGCGAAGCCGCCGTCACCAGCCCGCTCTTCAGCACGCCGCGGACGAACTTGCGTTCGCCTTCGTCGATCGTGTACTTCACGTTCATGCGGTTGGGTTCCGCGGCCTGCTCGAAGCTCCACTCGAGGGTTGCGTTGGGGTAGCCCTGGTTGTAATACCAGTCCAACACGTTGTCGCGGTCGATGGCTACGTTCACCTCGCTGAACGGCTGGCCGGGCAGCGACTGAAGCAGATTCTCGACCGCTTTGCGGTTCGCTGGGGAGTTCCCCGCCACGTCCAGCTTCCCCACCAGACACTGGACACCTTCCTGAATTCGGATGGAGACGGCGATGTTGGTCAGCTTGCCGCGGTAGTCGTCGGTCACCTGCGACGTAACATTCACATCGCGGAACCCGTTCGCCCGGTAGAGCGAGGCGATCTCCTCCAGGTCCTGTCGAAGCAGGCTCTCGCTGTAGCGCCCGTGCCGGAACTGCAGCAACGACGCCGGCCGCACATACATCCGCTCGATGATGGTGTTGGTGTCGAAGTGCTTGTTCCCCTGGATCGCCCGCTCGACCACCTTGTGCCGATGGCCCCGCGTAACCTGGTATTGGATCAGCGATTCACCCGAGCCGTTGGCCGCCTGGATCGCGTAGTCCACCTTGACGTCGAAGTAACCCTGGCCCTGGAAGAACTCCACCAGGTTCTGTTTGCCCTCCACGAGCAAGTCGCGGTCCACCGACTGCTCCTCGTAGACCGGCACCAATTGCCGCAGCTTTCCGCGCGAAATCTTCGCGCCCGCCAGTTCGATCCGGATCTTGGGTCCCCCCTCCACCGCCAGCGCCGGCTTGACCCGCCCGGTGTGCGGGTCGTAGTCCAGTTTGTCGAGCGCAACCCGCGCCTCCAGCCGGTCCTGCTTCTGGTATGACCTCCGCACCAGCTGGACGCCGTCCTGCGTCCGCACCTCGGTCTGCTTCTTCCAGCCGAACCAGCCCTTCCAGCCGGTCGTGCCGGAGATCTCCTGCGGCGTTCTCCCGGGATGCCCGGTCACCTCCGGGGTCGTGTAGCGCGCCCGGTCCCCGCTCTGGATTCGGAAGTGGATCCGCGCCTGCTGCGTTTCCGGATCGCGCTCCACCTCCGGCTGGACACGACTCTGGTTGAAGCCGTTGTTCCGGAGCACGTTCTCGAGGTTCTTCGCCGCCTGCGCCACGTCCTCTTCCGCGTATGGCGCACCCAGTTCCAGCCGGGTGGAGTTCACCAGGACGCCCTCGTTCGGAGGTTCGGGCACCCGCTCGACGCTCACGTGTCCGATGAAGTAGCTGCTCGTGGTGCGGAATTGCAGGACCACTCCGCCGTCGCGCGGCCGCGCGTCCACGTCGATCTGGGCGTAGCGCCCGGTGGCGTACAAGCGCTCGATCGCCGCTCGCACTTCCGTCAGTCGCAATGGCGCGTCGATCTTCAGCGGCAGGATCCGGTCCAGATCCGCGCGGCTGTAAGGTTGCTTCTCCGGTTGGAACTCAATCGCCCGGATCGGCTTGTCCTGATAGTCTTCCGGCGCGGCCGTGGCTGAACATACTGCGACGACACACCAGAACAGCGCCCGCACCCCCAAACAGCAATCTTAGCATCAGGCCACCTAGAACCCCTGTGTGAGAACATGGATTTCAGTGGGCCCCGACCGCTACTCCCGCCAGATCCTGTTTGCCGGGATCGGCGCCGCCGGACAGCAGCGCCTGGCCGCCTCCCGCGTCGCCATCGTGGGCTGCGGCGCGCTGGGGAGCTTTCAGGCCGGGGCGCTGGCCCGCGCCGGCGTCGGCCACCTGCTGATTGTCGACCGAGACTACGTCGAGTGGAGCAACCTCCAGCGCCAGTGGCTTTTCGAGGAATCCGATGCGCGCGACGGCTTGCCCAAAGCCATCGCCGCCGCCCGGCATCTGGCCGCCATCAACTCGGAGATCGAGGTTTTGCCGCTGGTCTCCGACCTCACCCCCGCCAACATCCACGACACGCTCGAAGGCGTGGACCTCATCCTGGACGGCACGGATAACTTCGAGACCCGCTACCTCATCAACGACTACGCCGTCAGCCGGGCCCTGCCCTGGATCTACGGCGCGGCCGTGGGCAGCTACGGCCTCACCATGCCCATCCTGCCCGGCTGCACCGCCTGCCTGAAGTGCGTCTTCCCCGAGCCGCCCTCCGGCGCGCAGCCGACTTGCGAGACCGCGGGAATCCTGAACGCCGTCACTTCCGCCATCGCCTCCATCCAGGTGGGTGATGCGCTCAAGATCCTCGCGGGCGACGCCGCTTCCCTGCGCCCGCGCATCACTATCCTCGACGTCTGGAGCGGAGAGGTCCGGCAGGTGGCCCAGCCCGCCCCCGATCCGCAATGCGAGGCCTGCGGCCGGCGCCGCTTCCCGCACCTGGAAGGCGCCGGTGGCGTCCCCATCAGCCTGTGCGGCCGCAACGCCGTGCAAATCCACGAGCGCAATCGCCCCGTGGACCTCGGCGAGCTCGAGAAGGTCCTCAAGCCGCTCGGCGAGGTCCGTGCCAACGAATTCGCGCTGCGCTTCTTCGTAGCCCCCTACGAGATCACCGTCTTTCCCGACGGCCGCGCCATCATCAAGGGCACCACCGACACCGGCCTCGCGCGCTCACTCTACGCCCGGTACGTGGGCAGCTAGCATGGCTTGGTTCGGAGTATACTGTCACCTGGCCAGAGCCCCGCGATGGGGTCTTTGGTCGGGAGGATGTTCTCATGACTGGATTCAGGTCTCGAGCGGATAAGGGCGAGTTCGTGCAAATCGTGAAGCTCATCAACCCAATCACGGTCGCTTCCTACGGCCCGCTGCTCGATGCGTGGCTAACCCTTCCCGAAGATAACAGAGCCTTGGTGTCGATCCTCAAGCTGGTCAATCCGATGACCGTGTCCACTTACGGCCCGCTGCTCGACGCGTGGGCGCCCCGTGCCTGGGACCGGTATCAGTTGGCCCAGATCCTGAAGTTGGCGAATCCAATTACCGCGTCCGCTTACGGCCCTATGCTGGACGCATGGGCCCGAGCCAGGTAGAGCCGCGGGCAATCCGGCCGCTACTTCTGGTGGTAATTCGGAAACACCGGCTTCTTGTACACTGGCGGCGGGTTCTTCTCCAGTTCCGCCAGCACCACTTCGACCGCCTTCTCCAGTTGCGGGTCGTGCCCGGCGCGCGCCGCCTGCGGGTCGTAATCCACCTCGATGTCCGGCGCGACGCCGTGGTTCTCCACTTCCCAGGCGCCCTCGGTGTTGTAGAAGGCCAGGTTCGGTGCGGTCACGCGCCCGCCATCCAATAGCGGCGGGAACCCGAAGATTCCCACCAGCCCGCCCCAGGTACGCTCGCCAATCAGCTTGCCAATGCCCGCCTTGCGGAACATCCACGGCATCATGTCGCCGCCCGAGCCCGCGTATTCGTTGACGATCATCGCCTTGGGCCCGAAGATCGAACCGACCGGCGTGGTGACGGGCGCTCCGTCGCGCGTGGCGAAGAAGTTCATCAGCGGCCGCCGCATGTAGTCGATGATGTAGTCGGCCGCCGCGCCGCCGCCGTTGAAGCGCTCGTCGATCACCGCGCCCTGCTTATCCACCTGCGCGAAGTAGTAGCGGTTGAAATTGGTGTATCCGCCGCCCGCGGTATTGGGCAGGTAGACGTAGGCCAGCCGGCCACCGCTCATCTGGTCCACCTTCCGGCGGTTGTCCTCGATCCAGGCCAGGTTGCGCAGACCGGATTCGTTCTCCACCGGAACCACGGTCACCTCGCGCGACTTCGCGCCGTCCGGTTCAGGTCCCACCTTCAGCGCCACCGACTTGCCCGCCGTCTCCTCGAAGAAGCTGTACAGGTTGTCGGAGGCGCGCACCTCCCGCCCATTCACCGCCAGCAGGTACTCGCCGGCCACTACGTTCACGCCGGGCTGCGTCAGCGGAGCGCGAGTTTCCGGGTTCCAGTTCTCGCCGTTGTAGACTCGCGCGAAGCGGTAGCGCCCGTTCTCGATGCGGTAATCGGCTCCCAGCAGGCCGCCGCCCACGCGCCGGACCTCCGGCATCGTCCCGCCGCCCACATAGAGGTGCCCCACCGACAGCTCGCCCAGCATTTCCTGGAACAGGTAGTTCAGCTCCGCGCGATTGCCGAGCGCTTCCACATACGGCTCGTATTTCGCCTCCGTCGCCTTGAGGTCCACGCCGTGCAGCCCTGGATCATAGAAGAAGTCGCGCTCGATCCGCCACACTTCCCGGTACATCTGCCGCCACTCGGCGCGCGGGTCCACGCGCACCTCCATGCCCTCCAGCTTCAGCTCGCCCTCCCCGGCTTTGGGCGCCTTCCCGGTTTCCGCGATGACCCACCGCTCGCCCTTGCGGAACAGCATCTTCTCGCCGTTGAAGGAGACTACCAGCGCCCGCACGCCGTCCATCACTTTTTCCGTCTTGCGGGTTTTCATTTCGAATTTGTGCAGGGTTAACCCCTCCGGCGGTCCTTGCGGCGGCACCGGCGGGCCTTCCATGACGAACAGAACGCCCGTCTTCGCCGCCGCCAGCCCGGTGTAGTTGCGCGCGGGCATGGGGAGCGCCAGAATCCGCTGGCCGATGTTCTCGAAATCGATCCGCACCGTAACCGGCTCTTTCTTCTGGTCCTTGTCTTTGCCCTCCAGCTTGGCCGCGTCCTTCTTCGCTTCCTCGGCTTTCTCCTCGTCGCTCTCCGGAGCCAGAGGCGACGGCAGATCCTTGCGCAGCACCACCACGTAAACGCTGCGCGTGACGGGCCGGTTCATGCTCGACATGTCGAGCCATCCGGTGGCCGGCCCCGTATCGGTCGAGGCCGCGAAGAAAAGGTGCTCGCCGTTCTTGTCGAATACCGCATGCCGCGCATCGCTCATCCCGTCGGTGATTTGCTGGGTCTTCCCGGTATCGAGCGAATACACGAACACCGCGCGCAGGTGATTCTTCAGCAGCTTGGTGTAGGCCAGCCAGCGGCTGTCAGGCGCCCACACCGGATCCAGCCCGCCACCGGGATCCTTGTAGGTGTCCGTGTCCACGCGCACCGGCGTCTTCTTCTCCAGCTCCAGGTACCAGATGTTCTCCGCCTTGTCCGTGTAAGCGATCTTCTTGTTGTCCGGCGACCACGTCGGGTTGTAGTAGAACGAGGGCGGCAACTCGATCTTGGTCACCTCGCCCATCCCGTTCTGCGCCCGCAGGTGCAGCGCGTACTCGCCCGATTCGTCCGAGAAGTACGCGATGCGGTTGCCGTCCGGCGACCAGGCCGGGAACCGCTCGGCCACTCCGGGCGTGTTGGTCAAATTGCGGACGTCCCCCTTCTCCGCGGGAGCTGTCAGGATCTCGCCGTGCGCCTCGAAGACCGCACGCGCGCCCGTCGGAGAGAGTTCCGCGCTCTCGATCTCCTTAGCCACCTTCTCGAACTTCGGCCGCACCGCCAGCAGGTCCCCCGCCACGCGGATGTCGAGTAACCTCGACTTGTTGGTCTTCAGGTCAAAGAGGCCGATCCGCCCGAACTGCTCGTAGACGATGGCCCCTGGCCCCGCCGACGCCGCCTTGAGGTCCAGCCCGCTGTTGACCATCGCCCGCGTCACCTTCCTGGTCTTCAGGTCGAAGACAAACAGCGTCACCGGGCCGTCGCGGTCCGAAAGGAAATAGATCTTGTCGCCCACCCACATCGGCGCGAAGTCGTTCGTATTGTCGCGCGGGATTCTCTCGATGCGGGAGTCGGCCAGGTCCGCGATCCAGATCTTCGTGGTGCGGCCGCCGCGGTACCGTTTCCAGGCATCGAACGCACGCGCTATCGGCATGTAGGCGATGCGCGAGCCGTCCGGTGAATACGAACCCTCTTCGGCCATCGGCAACGGCAGCTCCGCCGGAAGCCCGCTCCCGTCCACCGGGATCGTGAATAGCCGGCTGAAGCGGGAGTAACTGCTTCGTGTCGAACGGAACAGAATGTTCTTGCCGTCCGGGGTCCAGCCCATCACCGCGTCCCCCCCGGGATGATACGTCAGCCGCCGCGGCACGCCCCCCGCCGCCGGCACCACGTACACGTCCTGGTTGCCGTCGTATTCGCCCGTGAACGCAACCAGGCTCCCATCCGGCGAGAACATCGGGTTGGTCTCGATGCCCGGGCCGTCGGTCAACTGCCGCGCGTCTCCGCCATCGCGGCCCACGATCCACAGATCGCCGGCGTAGGAGAACACGATCTCAGTGCGGCTCAGGGTGGGTTTCTGAAGCAACTGCGTCTGACCGAGGCAGACGCTCGCAAAGATCAGGCTGGTGCTCAGGAAGGGGGTTTTCACGCTTCGAGTATAGCGCCGCCAACCTTCCGAGCCGCGACCGCGAGGAAGCGGTCTCTTAATGCCTGAAATGCCGCACGCCGGTGAACACCATGGCCAGGCCCAGGCGGTTCGCCGCCGCAATCACTTCCTGGTCGCGAACCGATCCGCCGGGCTGAATCACCGCGGTGATCCCGTGTTTTGCGGCCTCCTCGACCCCGTCGGGAAAGGGGAAGAATGCGTCCGAGGCGACCACCGTCCCGGCCAGCGGCAGCACCGCCTTCATTGCGCCCACTTTCACCGAATCCACCCGGCTCATCTGCCCCGCGCCCACCGCCGCCGTCTGTCCCGCTCTTGCGTACACGATGGCGTTCGACTTCACGTGCTTCGAGATCTTCCACCCGAACAGCATCGCCTGCCATTCCTCTTCGGTAGGCACTCGCTCGGTCTTCACCTGCGCCTGCGCGCGGTCCAGCCGGTGCACGTCGGGCGTCTGCGCCAGAAAGCCCCCACTGATCGATTTGACGACCAGGCCCGGCTCCCCCGCCGCGACCTTGAGCAGCCGCAGGTTCTTTTTCGCGGTGAGGATCGCCAGCGCCTCGGGGGAATAGTCCGGCGAGGCGATGGCCTCGATGAAGGTCTTCGCGATTTCGCGCGCCGTCTCTTCGTCCAGCGGGCGGTTGAACGCCAGCACGCCGCCGTATGCCGACACCGGGTCGCACTCGAACGCCTTGCGGTAACTCTCGGCCAGCGTGGCCTGCTCGGCGCAACCGCAGGGGTTGGTGTGCTTGATGATCGCCGTGGCCGGCTGGTCGAACTCCCAGACCAGTTGCCAGGCGGCGTCCAGGTCCACCAGGTTGTTGTAGGAAAGCTCCTTGCCGTGCAGTTGCCGGGCGCCCGCGATCCCGCCCGGCCCGCTCGCGTAGAGCGCCGCCGACTGGTGCGGGTTCTCGCCGTACCGCAAGTCCAGCGTGCGCGGCGCTCGCACGTCGAGCAGGGGCGGCAGCGCCGGAATCGAGTCCACGTACTTGCCGTCTTCGACCGCGATCCGCGCCAGCCGCGCGGAGATCGCGCGGTCGTAGTCGGCCGTCATGCGGAACGCTTTCTGCGCCAGCCGCCAGCGCGTGGCGAGCGACACGATCCCTCCCTGCATCTCCTCGAGGACAGCCGCGTAATCCGCAGGCGACACGACCACGACTACGTCCTGGTAGTTCTTGGCGGCCGCCCGGATCAGTGTAGGCCCACCGATGTCGATGTTCTCGATCAGCTCGGGAACCGTCGCGCCCTCGCGCGCCGCGGCCTTCTCGAACGCGTACAGGTTCACTACCACCATATCGATGGTCGAGATGCCGTGCGCCTCGAGCGCTTGCTGGTGCTCGGGGTTATTCCGAATCGCCAGCACGCCCGCGGCGATCTTCGGATGCAGGGTTTTCACCCGCCCGTCGAGCATCTCGGGAAACCCGGTCACCTCCGCGACGTCGCGCACCGCCAGGCCGGCCTCCTTGAGTGTCCGCGCCGTCCCACCGGTCGAGATGATCTCGCAGCCGAGCCGGTCGAGCCCCCGCGCGAACTCCGCGACGCCCGTCTTATCCGTAACGCTAATCAGTACCCGTTGGATTTTGGACATGGACCTAATATTGTAGCCCGTAGCCAGTAGCGCGTAGCCTCTGGGCAGCGCCCCTTGCCGCCGCGCCTGTTCCGCTACCGCAGCCGCTCAAGGAATCAGACCGCCGCTGGCCTTATGACACCCGCCGACAAGCTACAAGCCACAGGCTTATCATGAAATCGTGCCCTACCAAGTCAGTCTGATCCCCGGCGATGGCATCGGTCCGGAGGTCGCCCAGGCTACCGTGCGCGCCGTGGAGGCCACCGGGGTGCGCATCGAGTGGGAATGCATCGAGCTGAACTCCAAGGCCCTCGAGGCCGCCGGCGGGGAGATCCCCCAGCACGTACTGGATTCGCTCGACCGCACGCACGTCGGGCTGAAGGGTCCCGTCACCACGCCCATTGCCGGCGGCCACCAAAGCGTGAACGTCCAGTTGCGCAAGCGGCTCGATTTGTTCGCGAACTTCCGCCCCGTGCGCAGCTTCCCCGGCATCCGAACGCGTTACAGCGACGTCCACATCGACATCGTCATGTTCCGCGAGAACACCGAGGACCTCTACGCGGGCCTGGAGCACGAGGTGGTCAAGGACGTGGTCACCAGCCTCAAGGTGATCACGCGTGTGGCCTCGCTGCGCATCGCGCGCTATGCCTTCGAGTACGCCCGCCGCGAGAAGCGACGCAAGATCCACGCCATCCACAAAGCCAACATCATGAAGCTCAGCGACGGCCTGTTCCTGCGCTGCTGCCGCGAGGTGGCTCGGGACTATCCCGAGATCGAATACAAGGAGATGATCGTCGACAACGCCGCCATGCAACTGGTCATGCGGCCCGAAATCTTCGACGCGCTGCTGATGCCCAATCTCTACGGCGACATCGTCTCGGACCTGGTGGCGGGACTGGTGGGCGGGCTGGGAATCGTGCCGGGCGCGAACTTCGGCGAGCGGCACGCGGTCTTCGAGGCGGTCCACGGCAGCGCACCCGACATCGCCGGCAAAGGAGTCGCCAACCCGACGGCGCTCATGCAGTCGGCGGCGCTGATGCTATCGCATATCGGGGAAGGAGAAGCGGCTCACCGCCTACAGTCCTCGATCGAGTGGGTCTACGCGGAAGGCCGCCACCTGACGCCCGACGTCGGTGGCTCGGCCACAACAGCCGAGTTCACCGACGCGGTGATTCGCAAAGTGACGAAAAGCTGACGCTTACAGTCCCTTGGCCACCAGGAACTTGACTAGGTCCACTACGCGGCAGGAGTAACCCCACTCGTTGTCGTACCAGGCAACCACCTTCAGCAGGTCCCCGGCCAGCACCTTAGTCAGGCTGGCATCGACGATCGAGCTGTTGGGATTGTGCAGCATGTCGGTGGAAACCACCGGGTCCTCGGTGTAGGCCAGGATGCCCTTCAGCTTGCCCTCGGCCGCGCTCTTCAGCGCCGCGTTCACTTCCTCGGCCGTGGTGTTCTTGCCGAGCACCGCCACCAGGTCCACCACCGACACGTCGGGCGTCGGCACGCGCAAGGAGTAGCCGTCCAGCTTGCCCTTCAGCTCCGGCATCACCAGCCCGATGGCCTTGGCGGCCCCGGTCGTGGTGGGGATCATGTTGATGGCCGCGGCACGCGCCCGCCGCAGATCCTTGTGCGGGAAATCCAGCACGTTCTGATCGTTGGTGTAGCTGTGGATCG
>PLEM01000506.1 GCA_003137035.1 Bryobacterales bacterium
ATGAGCGACGAGGCCAAGGCGAAGATGGCGCGCGACATCGAGCTGAAGCGCAAGCTGCTGCAACGCCAAACCGACGACGCGCAGGCGGAGCTGGATCAGGAACAACAACGGGTCATTCAGGACCTTGGCGGGAAGATGATGGTGGTGATCGACAAGTACGCCGCGGATCACGGCTTCGCGCTGATTCTGGACGTCAGCGTTCCGCAGAACCCGGTGCTGTACGCCTCGAACTCCATCGACATCACGCGCGACATCGTGGATCTCTACGATAAGGCTTCCGGCCTGCCCGCTCCGGCTGCTCCCGCGGCCGCGCCGAGCAAGCCGGTTGCCCCGCCAGCCAAGAAACAGTAACGCCGCCAGAGGCGTGGCACAGGCATTCAGNNGGAAGATGGTCATCTTCTCCGACACGTAGCCCGGGCTGACGTAGAAGGAGACCAGCTTCTTCCAGTTGCGGGCGCGATAGCCGGTCTCTTCGACGAGTTCGCGCCGGGCCGCGGCCAGCGGAGTCTCTCCGGGGTCGAGGCGGCCCGCTGGAAGCTCCCACAGCGAAGCGCGGGCCGGCAGGCGATACTGGCGCACCAGCAGCACACGCCTCTTCTCATCCACTGGCATCATCACCGCGGAGCCGCCATGCTGAACCACGGCGCGGCGGATCTCGAACCCGCTGGGATCGACGGCGTGGTCCTCCGACACCGAAAATATCGAGCACTTGTAGCGCAGGCGCGAGCTAATCAGCTTCATTTGGCTTCCTCGACCGTCACCTTTCCGATGGATTCGAGCTGGGCGGCGATCTTCGAGGCGTCGCCGACCACCACCACCGCGGCCCGCTCGGGATCGACGTACCTGGCCGCGGCGGCGCGAATCTCTTCTCTCGTGACCGCGCGCACCCGCGTGGTGTAGTTCTCCAGATAGGCGAGCGGCAAGCCCATCAATCGGACCGCGGCCACCTGGGCGGCCAGGCCGTCCTGGGTCTCCAGGCGGATCACGAACACTCCGCTGAGGTAGTTTGCGGTGGCCTCGAGTTCATCGGCGGAAACCGGATGAGAGCCGATCTNNCCTCGTTGCGCACCTGGGTGACCACCGCGAAGGTTCCGGAATCCTGGAGCGGCTGGGCGGCTGAGTGGACGTCGTAGGCGAAGCCTTGCCGCTCGCGGATGTTCATGAACAGGCGGGAACTGGTGCCGCCGCCGAGAATCGAATTGCCGACCAGCAGAGGAAAGTAGTCGGGGTGGTGGCGGGGGACCCCGAGCCGGCCGATGCGGATATCGGCCTGAACCGAGCCCGGCCGGTTCACGAGTACGATAGCGCGCTGGGGCTCCGGGAACTCGGCGGGTGGCGGCGCAGGCGCTTCCCGCGCTTGCCAGGAACCGAATTCGGCTCGGACGATATCGAGCGCCTCCTGGGGTGGCGGCAGTGCCCCCAGCAGCACCAGGACCGCGTTGCTGGGAGCGAGGCTTCGGTCGCGGAAGCCGGCCAGCGCCAGCCGGTCGAGCGCGGCGATCGATTCCAGCGTGGGGTCCTGGCGGGAATACGGGTGTGGCGCGAAGAGCAGCTCGGTGAATTTCTCGTCCGCCAGGAACGAGGCGTCCGAGCGCTGCGAGAGCAGCTCCTGGGTGCGGTTCTGCTTGTGAAGCTCGACCTCGTCCTCGGGGAAACTGGCGTTGCGGGCGACGTCCGCCATCAGGTTGATCAGCTTGGGCAGGTACTCCGAGAGCGCGTTCCCACCCAGCACCAGCAGGTCGGCGGATGAACTCGCGCTGATCGAGCCCCCGATGCCGTTCACCTCTTCGGCGATTTGGCGCGCGGTTCGATTCCAGGTGCCCTCGCTCAGCAAGGTCGCGGTGCTTTCGGACAAGCCGGGGAGCGACGGCGGGTCGTACTTCGAGCCGGCCTGAAATCCGAGGCGCGCGGTCACCATCGGAAAGCGGTGGTCCTGGATCAGCAGCACGGCCAGGCCATTATCGAGCTTGGTCTCGAGCACCGGCGGGAGCTTGTAGACGGGCAGCGCGGGAGTCTGGGGAGGTCTGGTGAGATCCATGGACTAGCCTTCCTGTGCCTCTTGAGGGGCGGCCGGCAGAATGTTGAGCGCGGTTCGCTTGCCCGGATCGCAATACCGCTTCGTCGCGGCCTGGATCTGTTCGGCTGTCACGGCCAGAAAGCCGTCGAGCTCGGTGTTGATCAAATCCGGATTGCCATCCAGCAGTTCGAAGCGGCCGAGCAAGCTGGCGCGGGCCCGCGAACTCTGCAGTTCCTGGATTCTGCTCGAGCGCAGGTGCGTGCGGGCGCGCTCNNAGCTCTGCGGCGCCCACGCCATCCCTCCATACTTTTGCGATTTCCTCCTCGGCCTGGGCGACCATCTGCTCGCCGGTGAAAGCCGGATTGTAGAGCAGGTAGATGCCGTAAATGCCGGGGTCCTTGTAATCCGCCGGACCGGAGAACGGCCAGCCCAGATTGGCCGCGTACTGGATCACCGACTTGTTGCCCTTGACCAGGTTCTGGTGGAAGCGCGAGCTTTCCCCTCCGGTGAGCAGGAGGTCGAGCATGACCAGCGCATTGAAGTCCGCCGAACGCCGTGGAGGACCGGGATAGCCGATGGCCACCGCGGGCACCTTGGCGAGCCGATCGGGGTAAGTCTCAAAGCGAGGTTCGGTGCGCGGCGGCTCGGTGAGATCGGGAGGCGCCGGCCGCGGCTGCGGCGGCATGTCGCCGAAGTAGGCCTCCACCAGCTCCTTCGCCTCGGGGATGCGGATGTCGCCGGAGACCACCAGGACGGCGTTGTTGGGAGCGTAGTGCGTCCGGAAGAAACGCGCGACGTCGTCGACCGTGGCGGCGTCCAGGTCCTCGAACGAGCCGATCAGTGAGTGCGAATTCTGCCAGTTGTCGAAAGCCAGTTGCGGCCAGCGCTCGACCACGGCGGTGGCGTAAGCCTGGTTGTCGAAGGAGAGCCGGCGCTCCTGCTTGACCGCATCTCGCTGGTTGTCGAGATTCTCGGTGTTGATTGCCAGGGCGCGCATGCGGTCCGCCTCCAGCCA
>PLEM01000058.1 GCA_003137035.1 Bryobacterales bacterium
CTGGTAACTGAACCCGGAAGCGGGCGGCGCGGGCGGGCTGGTCTGGGGCGCCGCGGGATTCTGGGATGTCCTGGCGGCGAGGCCGGCAACGGGCAGCGCCAGGCCGGCGGACAGGAAGTTGCGTCGGGAAGAGTTCACAGTTCACCTCTGGAAATGCGGATAGGATCGGACACGAGCCTCAATTATAGGGCCGAAAGGTCCTGAAACAAAAGTTAACTTCTGGCGCCGCCGAGGCGTTCTCAGAGTTTGTCCAGATCGATTCCGGCGTCCCAGCTCTCGTTGGCTTGCATCATCTCCTCCCAGGTGACTTCGCGCCCGTTGTAGGCCGCCATGCGGCCCAGCATCGCGCTCAGCGCCGATTCCGCGCCCGATGCAGCCTGATTGTGGAAGTTGCCGCTGGTGATGCTCTCGACGAACGCCTTGTGTTTCTCTGGGTCGGCTTGATCGAGGTTGCCGGTGAACGAGCCGGTCACCGAGAACTTGCCGCCCTGCGGCTGACCGCTCTCGCTCCAGGTCCAAGGCTCCTGGCCCGTGATCTCGAGCGGTCCGGTGTAAGGCGAAGTCGAGTTACCGCGCGGACCGAAGAAGCGCTCGTTGGCGTCGAATCCGCCCTTGCCGTACTGCGTCGAGTTGAAGCCCACGTGCACGTTGTTGGCGTAGGTGAACAGCACGCAGAAGTGCGACCAGGCGTCGCCCTGGTCGGTGCGCCCTTTGCGTCCACCCGTGCCCACGGCCTTGATGGGGTGGCCCTGCAACACCCAGTTGCAGATGTCGATGACGTGGATGTTCTGCTCGAGGATGATGTCGCCCGAGAGCACCCGGTCGTGCAGCCAGTTCCGCACCCGCCGGGTAACCGGCGATGCGCCCGGCCAATCCGGCCGGTCCAGTGCCCCGCAGAAGTAGTGCGCCTCGGCGGAGGCAATCTCGCCCAGCGCGCCCGCGTGAATGCGCTTCACCAGCTCGACGAACGGCGGCGCCATGCGAATCTGGAAGCCTACGTCCAGGCTCAGCCGCCGGTTCGCCTTTGCGCCGATTTCCACCACGCGCCGGGCGCCCGGCACGTCCACCGCCACCGGCTTCTCGCAGTACACGTGTTTGCCCGCCGCGACCGCAGCGGCCAGGTGCTCGGGATGGAAATAAGGTGGCGTCGCGATAACCACCGCGTCGATTTCCTGGGATGCCACGATTTTCTCGAACGCCCGCGGCCCGGAGAAGATCTGCGAGGCATCCACTCCCGCCATGGAGTTCTTCGCCGCCAGCGCGTCGAAACGTTTCCGGGCGGAGGCAAGCTGGTCGTCGAACAGATCGGCCAGCGCCACCAGGCGGGCGCCGCCGCTCTTGACGAGTCCTTCGGCATCCTCCCTGCCGCGTCCGCCGCAGCCAAGCAACCCGATGCGAACCGCCGAGTTCGCCGCCGTGCCGCGCACCAGTTGAGGCTTCAAGATCATCATGCCGCCGGCCGCGCCAAGAAATGCCCGCCGGCCGATCCGCTGTTCGCCGTTTTCCATGCCCTCTCCTTAACCGACCAATTTCTCGAGATATGCCTTTGCCTTGCGAACGTCCTCGAGCTGCTTGGGGCCGGAAACCTCGCGCTCGATGGTGAGCGGCCCGCGGTAGCCGACGTCCTTCAATCGCTCGATGAACCGGGGGAACTCGACTTTGCCCTGGCCGATGGGAACCTCGCGCCCCAGATTCTTCGGGTCGACCGGATAGAGGCCATCCTTGGCGTGCACGCCGAGCACCAGCGAGCCCAGCACGTCCAGCGCCTCGACCGGGTCCGCCTTGCCGTACATGATCAGGTTGGCGGGATCGAAGTTTACCCCCACGTTGTCCAGCCCCACATCCCGGATGGTCCGCAGCAAGGTGACCGGCGTCTCCTGCCCGGTCTCGCATCGGAAGCTCTGGCCGTTCTTGCGGCAGTATGCGGCCACCTGCCGCACCGCGTCCACGGCCTCTTTGTAGACCGGATCGTTGGGGTTCTCGGGGATGAAACCGCAGTGTGTCTGCACCGCGGGGATGCCGCACTTCTTCGCGAAATCCGAGGTCTGGCGGACGCGCGCGATGCGCGCCTCGCGGGTGGCTCGGGGAACCAGGCCGATGGTGAGCGGGCCCTGGTAGAAGTCGTAGATCTCGGGTCCCGGACCGCCGGCCACCGCCGAGGTCGCCTCGACGCCGTAGCGGTCCAGCGCGCCGCGCAGGCGCACCGCCAGTTCGGGCGCGAAGTACTCCACCGCAACCTGGCAGGTGGGGAACCCCAATTCATGCACCGTGCGGATGGCGCTCTCGGGATCCCGGCCCGCCGATACGATCAAGCCGAGGCGCATCGATTTCGCCTCGGCCGCCCAGACCGGGAGCGCCGCCGCAACCTGTACGAACTGTCGCCGATTCATGGATTGATTATGGCGCGAAGCCGTACCGCTACACCAGGAGCGCCAGAGAGAACCGGAGGGCGGGTTTCAACCCGCGCGGGGCTTGAGCCNNTCCACTTCTATGCCGCGCAGCCTGGGAGATCGCGCCTTTCAGCAGGCGCCAATTCGGTAGAATACTCATTCGTGGTCCTGACGGCTCCAGCGTTCTTCGCATTCCTGGCGATGGTCTTCTTCCTGCACTGGACGGTGGCGGAGAAGCGCATTCTCAGGCTGACGGTGCTGCTGTTCGCCAACTACTTTTTTCTGGCGCGCTTCGGGCTGTGGTACCTCCTGGTGATTCCGGTGGCGGGGACGCTGGATTTTGGCGCGGGCCTGGCGCTCGAACGCCTCAAGGCCCCTTTGCCGCGGCGGCTGATTCTGGGGTGCAGCATCGCGCTGAACCTGGGGATCATGCTCGCGGTGCGCTACGCCGAGGGGTCGCAATTCATCTTCACGCTGGGCCTCTCGTTCTATGCGTTTCAGGCGCTCACGTACACCATCGACGTGTACCGGCGGGAGATCAAGGCCACATCGAGCTACCTCGAGCACCTGACGGCGGTGTCGCTGTTCCCCACGCCGCTGGCGGGTCCCATCACGCGGGTGAGCGACTTGCAGGCGCAGTTCGTGCGCAAGCCCGCGCTCTCCAACGAGCAGGCGGGGCGCGCGCTGTTCCTGATTTGCCTGGGCCTGGTGAAGAAGCTGCTCATCGCCGACTACCTGGCGAACAACCTGGTGAACCGTGTGTTCGACCTGCCGGATCTCTACAGCGGTTTCGAGGTCCTGGCGGGCGTCTATGGATACGCCTTTCAGCTCTATTACGACTTCTCGGGCTACACGGACATCGCCATCGGGGCGGCGCTGCTGGTGGGCCTGAATCTGCCCGCGAACTTCGACCGGCCGTACTCGTCGCTCAGCATCCCGGAGTTCTGGCGGCGCTGGCACATCAGTTTCTCGCAGTGGCTGAGGGACTACCTGTATTTCTCGCTGCCGGGCCTGCGATCGAAGCGCAAGGTGTTCACCTATGCCAACCTGGTAATCACGATGCTGCTGGGCGGGCTGTGGCACGGCGTCACCTGGAATTTCGCAATCTGGGGCCTGCTGCACGGATCGGGGCTGGCGGGGACGCGATGGTGGCAGACCTGGCGCGGGCGGAGGGCGCCGTCGGGGAGCCGCTGGGTGAAACTGGCCTGCGGCCTGCTCACGTTCCATTTCGTGTGCTTGACCTGGGTGTTCTTCCGCGCCCCGGACCTGAAGGCGGCGCTGGCGGTCTTGGGTCGCGTGGGGTCCTTCACGGTTTCGGTTGAGAACCTCACCGCGGGGATTCTGCTGATGATGACGCTGGCGGTGGCGGGCCATTTCCTGCCGAACCGCTGGTTCTCCGGCTCGATCGATTTGTTCGGGCGCGCCCCGTTCTACGCGCAGGCGGCCGCCATGCTGGCGGTGTTGATCGCGCTCCAATACCTGGCGGGAACGGGTGGGGCGCCTTTCGTGTACAGCAGGTTTTGAGCGTATGCGTTCGTTTCCATATCGGCCGGCTCTCGCGATCCTCACCTTTGTGGCGCTCGTCGCTCTGGCTGGCTGGGTGCGCAAGGACTTTCGCGGTCTGAGCCCGGCGCTATTCGCCTCAGTGATCGATTTCAGGCCGGCGCGGGTGGTAGTCGAGCCAATGCCCGAGCCGGTGCGGCCGGGCAAGTTCACCGCGGTTCCCGACCTGGAGGACAATGCTGGCGCGCTGGACCACTTTTACCAAGCGCTGTGGCGCACCGAGAGGAAGGAGCCGGGGGCGATCACGCGCATCCTGCACTACGGTGACTCGCCCACCACCGCCGACCTGATCACCGGCGATGCGCGGGCGCTCTTGCAGGCGCGCTTCGGCGATTCCGGCCACGGATTCACGCTGATCGCGAAGCCTTGGGCCTGGTATGAGCATTGGGGCGTGAAACTCTCCGCGTCGGGCTGGGACATCCATCCGGCGACTCATCCGGACCTGAAGGACGGGATGTATGGGCTGGGGGGCGTGGCGTTCCTGAGCCGGGGCTCCGCCCGGAGCCGCATTGTGCTGCGGGACAAGGGGCACACCCGGCTGGAAGTATCGTATCTGAGTCAGCCGGAGGGCGGGGAAATCATTGTTTCCACCGGCGAGCTGCGTCTCGGCCGGATCGACACCAGCGCCTATGTCAAACAGCCGGGGTTCACCGTCTTCGATCTGCATCCTCCCACCGGCGAACTGGAGATTGAGGCAACCGGGCAGGTGAGGGTGTTCGGGATTACGCTCGAGAAGGAAACCCCGGGCGTGGTTTACGATAGCCTGGGAATGAACGGTGCGTTCACCACCGTGCCGGCCCGCACCTTCAACGAGAAGCAATGGGCCGAGCAGCTCCAGCGCCGGAAGCCGGACCTGGTGATCCTCAACTACGGGACTAACGAGAGCGGTTTTTCGGCCTACGTCGGGAACTGGTATGAACAGGAACTGCGGCTGGCCCTGCGGCGGCTGCGGGCGGCGCTGCCTGAGTGCTCGCTGCTGATCATGAGTCCCATCGACCGGGCGGAACGGGTGGCCGGAGGGGAGATCCGCACGCTGGCCAGCATTCCGAAGCTGGTGGCCATCCAGGAGCGCGTGGCGCGGGACACGGGGTGCGGGTTCTACAACGCTTTCGAGGCGACGGGCGGAGAAGGGACTATGGCGCGCTGGTACGAAGCCCGGCCGCGGCTGGTCTCGGCGGACTTCATCCACACTACTCCGGCGGGCGCACACCAGGTGGGAGAACGGTTGTACCAGCGGCTGTGCCAGGGGCTGAACGAGTACAAGTTCCGCCGCAGCACCCAGCGGCCGGCGCTGGCGAGGAGGAAATGAGCGTGGGCTGGCTTGGGCGATTGACCGCGCTGTGTCTGCTGGCGACGGCGCCGTGGCTTTCGGCGGCCACCACCAAGAAGCGCAAGCCGCGGTGGGTCCACTATCCCGCGGTGCGGGTAGGCGCAAAGGCGCGCGCCGCGGCCGTGGACCGCATTTCCAGTGCGCTCGCCGCCGTGCCCGCGCACCCCATCGAGCGCTCGGGAGTGCTGGTGCCGTTCTTCGAGCTGCTGTACCGCAAGACCCTGGGCGAAAGCCAGACGCTCCACATCCTGCACTTCGGCGATTCGCACACCGCCGCGGACGCCTGGACCGGGCGTTTGCGCGCCAGCCTGCAACAACGGTTCGGAGATGGGGGTGCCGGCTTCTCCTTCCCGGGGCGGCCGTTCAAGGGGTACCGGCGCTTCGACGTGCAGGCCGGGGGCGCCTCGCAGCGCTGGGAAGCGGAGGGACTCCGGACCGGCGCCGGGGACGGGCTCTTCGGCCTGGGAGGGATCAGCATCTCGACGGACCGCAAGGACCAGAGCGTTTTTGTGGAAGCCGATTGCGAATACCTGGAGGTGTTCTACCTGCAGCAGCCCGGGGGCGGCGGAATCGCGCTGTACGAGGACGGCCAACCGGCTCGCGAGGTTTCTACGGCCGGCGAACTGGGGCCCGGGCACCTTACGCATCAAACCAGCGCCGGCGTGCACCGGTTCGAGCTCCGCACCCTGGACCGCGCTCCGGTGCGCCTGTTCGGCTGGGTGACCGAGAAGGGGCAAGGGGTGACCTACGAATCCATGGGGATCAACGGCGCCGAAGCGGTGCTGATCCTGCGCTGGAACGAAGCCATGCTGGCCAGCTACATCGAACGGCGCAACCCCGCGCTGATCGTACTGGCTTACGGCACCAACGAGGCCGGCGATTCGCAGTGGAACCTGGAGAACTACCGCGAGATGTTTGGCACGCTGCTGGAACGGCTTCGGCGGGCCTCTCCGGTAGCTTCGATTCTGGTGCTGGGGCCGCCCGACCGGTTGATCCGCTCGCAGGGGCGCTGGGCGCCCATGGACAAGCTGGACACGATCGTCGCGGCGCAAAAAGAGGCGTGCCGCAAGAATGGCTGCGCGTATTGGGACATGCGCGCCCGCATGGGCGGGAAGGGATCCATGCGCGATTGGGTTTACGCCGAGCTGGCCCAGCCGGACTACGTGCACTTCACCACGGCCGGCTACCGCCGGTTGGCGGACGCACTGTTCCAGGATATAATCCAGGAGTTTCAGGTGTTCATCAAGTACCGCACCGCACCACCCGAACAGGTTACCAATGGAGAGACAAGCCAAGATCGTTGAAATCATCCGCGGCGTCACCGGGCAGGAGGTGAACCCGGCCCCGGATCAATCCCTGTTTGCGTCGGGAATCGTGGACTCTTTTGCGCTGCCCGAGCTGGTGAGCGCGCTGGAGCGCGAGTTCTCGATTACGATTCCGGATTCGGATCTGATTCCGCGCAAGTTCGAAACGCTCGAGCGAATCGAAGCCTACATCGAGGGGCATAGCTGAAGTGGCCTGGATCAAAGCCTTCGGACGATACCTTCCGGAACGCGTGGTGGGCAATGCCGAGCTGGAGGCTATCACCGGAGCGGAGCCCGGCTGGATTGTCAAGGCCAGCGGGATCGAGGAGCGCCGGTTCGCGGGCCAGGACGAAACGGTGGCGGATCTGGCGGTGCGCGCCGCCCAGGACTGCCTCGGCGCCGCCGGGATGGCGCCCTCCGAGCTGGGGATGCTGATCCTGGCCAGCGGTTCGGCCGAGCGGCAGTTCCCCGGGCCGGCGGCTAGCGTGGCGCACCGGCTGGGCCTGGGGACGACTCCGGCGCTGGACTTGCCGGTAGCCAGTGCGGGCTCGCTCTTCGGGATGGCGCTCGGGAGCCGGCTGGCCGAGGCGCAGGGTCCCGTGCTGGTGATTGGGGCGGAGATCATGTCCCGCGTGGTGCTGCGGCCGCCGATTAACCGCGACATCGCGATTCTATTCGGCGATGGGGCGGGCGCGTGTCTGATCGTTCCCGGCGGCGGCTTTGCGCGAATCCTGGATTCGGTTCTGTTCACCGACGGCAGTTTCGCCGACAGCCTGCGGCTGGAGTTCAACCAGCCTCTGGCGATGGACGGACGCACGGTGATCCTGCAAGCCGCGCGGAAGATCCCGCGGGCGATCGAGGAAGCGCTCAAGCGCTCCGGCTGGAGCGCGCAGCAGGCGCAGGTGTTCGTGCTGCACCAGGCCAACCTGAACCTGATCGTGAAAGTAGCGCAAGCCCTCCAGGTGAGCGAGACGAAGTTCTGTACCACGGTCCGGCGGCACGGCAACACCTCGTCGGCGTCCATGCTGATCGCGGCCGCCGAGTGGTGGAGAGAGGGGCGGATCGAGCCGGGGCTGCCGATAGTGTTCAGCGCCTTCGGGGCGGGATTCAACTGGGGCGCGCTGGTGGCCGTGGCGGGCTGACCCGGACCACTGCCGGCTGAAGCCTGCGCCACATTCGCTATAATGAATGCTTCGGATTCCTAGAGGAGTATTGTACCTATGTTTGATCTGTTTAGGAGCCGCGCCAAGGGTGTGAAGATCGTGCTGGGCGCGTTGCTGATGCTGGTGGCCCTGTCGATGGTGGTCACGCTGATTCCCGGGTTTGGCTCCGGTGGGGGCGGGCAACAGGACCAGATCGTGGCCGAGATCGGCAAGAACACGTTGACGGTCCAGGATGTACGCAAACGGCTCCAGATGCTGACGAAGAACCGGTCGGTGCCGAAAGAAATGATGCAGATGTACGCGGAGCAGCTCCTGAGCGCGCTGATCAACGAGCAGGTGATGGTCTACGAAGCGCAGCGGCTGGGCTTCGACGTGACGCCGGAGGAGATGCTGCGCGGCTTGCAGACCATGGCGCCGATGCTGTTCCAGGGCGGACAGTTCGTCGGCAAGGAAGCCTATGCGGCGATGCTGCGCGAACAGGATCTCTCGATTCCGGAGTTCGAAGCCAACGTGCGGACGCAGATGCTGGTGTCCAAGCTCGAGGACCTGGTGGGGCAGGGCGTGCTGGTGACGCCGGGAGAAGTGGTGAAGGAGTATCAGCGCCGCAACGAGAAGGTCAAACTGGAGTACGTCAAGATCGATCCGTCCCGTTTCCGGTCCGAGGTGGGAGTGTCGCCGGACGAGGTTCGCAGCTATTACCAAATTAACAAGATGCAGTTCCAGGTTCAGGAGAAGCGAGCCTTCCAGTTGCTGGTGGTCGACGAGGCTAAAGTCGCCCAGCGGATCGCCGCGCCGGAAGCCGAGCTGCGCAAATACTATGAGGCCAACAAGGATCAGTTCCGCACCCCGGACCGGGTCCACGCGCGGCACATCCTGCTGACCACAACCGGCAAGCCGAAGGAAGAAGAGGCGGCGATCCGCGCGAAAGCGGAGGGGCTGCTGAAACAGTTGAAGGCGGGCGCGGACTTCGCGGAATTGGCGAAGAAGAACTCCGACGATCCGGGGTCGGCGTCCAAGGGCGGCGATCTCGGTTGGATCGTGAAGGGCCAGACCGTGCCGGAGTTCGAGAACACAGCGTTCGCGCTCAAGCCCAAGGATCTCAGCGGAGTGGTTGCGACCAAGTATGGCTTCCACATCATCCAGGCGCTCGAGAGGGAACCGGCGCGGCTGACGCCGTTCGAAGAAGTGAAGGATAAGCTGGCGCAAGAGTGGAAGAAGCAGCAGGTCTACGAGACCGTGCAGAAGTTGGCGGACCAGGCGCACGACCTGGCGGTAAAGAACCCGGCGGGGGCCGAGCAGATCGCGCGGGACCTCGGCATCGATGGGGTGAAGGTGGACAAGGCGGGAGCGGGGGACCCGGTGCCGGACTTGGGTGTGAACGCGGATTTTGAAGCGGCGGTTGCCGGGCTGCCAAAGAACGGCGTGACCGGGGTGCTCCAGGCTCCGGGCAACAAGCTGGTCGTGGCGGTGGTGACGAACGTGTTCCCGGCGCGGCCCGCGGAGCTTTCCGAGGTCGAGGCGAACATCCGCGCCACGATTGCCTCGCAGAAGCTGGTGCAGGTGGTCGAGCAGAAGACGCGTGAGGCATTGGCGAAAGCCAAGGCCGCCGGTGGCGACCTGAAGGTAGTGGCGCAGGCTATGGGCCTGGAGGTCAAGTCCACGCAGGAGTTCGCCAGGAACGGCGCGGCGGACGGAATCGGCCCGGCGGTTTCGGTATACCAGGCGTTCGACCTGCCGGTGGGCAGCGTATTCATGCCCGGAGCGGTCGGCGAGGACCGCTTGGTCTGCAAGGTGGTGGGCCAGACCCCGGCGGACATGACCAAGCTGGGCGAGCAACGCGACGCGATCGCGCGCACGCTCAGGGAGGACAAGCTCAAGCGGCGCACCGAGCTGTTGCAGGACTCGTTGCGGAATGCGCTGTACAAGGAAGGCAAGCTCAAGGTTCACCAGGACACCATCAACAAACTCTTCGAGAGCTACCGGGGTTAGGGCGGTTCAGGAACCCGGATGCTTCAGGCCCTGATCGGCTTTCTGCGCACCCTGACCACCCCCGAGCGGCTGATCGAGCTGTTGACCACGGTGCTTACCGGTTGGCTCGGATACGCGTTGCTGTTCGGCGTGGTGTTCGCGGAGACCGGACTGCTGACCGGTTTCTTCCTCCCCGGGGACTCGTTCCTCTTCACCATTGGCGTGGTTGCGGGCGCGGCAAAACTGAATATCTGGGTGGTGCTCCCATTGCTGATGGCGGCGGCCATCATCGGAGATACCACGGGCTACCTTCTTGGACGGCGGACCGGACCGCACATCTTCAATCGCCCCAACTCGCGGCTGTTCCGGCGCGAGCACCTGATGCGCTCCCGGGAATTCTACGAGAAGTACGGCGGCAAGACCATCGTGTACGCCAAGTTCGTGCCGATCATCCGCACCTTCGCCCCCTTTGTGGCGGGCGTGTCGGAGATGAACTACTTCCGGTTCCTGGAGTACAGCGTCGCCGGTGTGGTGTTGTGGGTGTCCTCGATCACCACGCTGGGGCTGACCCTGGGCAGTATTCCTCTGGTGCGGCGGCACTTCGACAAAGTGATCCTGCTGATCATCCTGGTGTCGCTGGTTCCGGTGCTCCTCGAGGCGCTGAAGGCGCGGCGAAAGCGGACGGGCGGGGCGGGCTAGTTCTTCCGTCAGCTCGGGTGGCGCCGGTTCTCGATCACGGCCAGTCCCAGACGGTCGTCCTCGTGCACGCCGCTTTCGCAGGTCCAAAGGCGGACTACGCCGTAGCCTTCGGCCTGGATGCGCTGTAGCGCGGCATCGACGGTGCCGAGGGCGTAACACGCATCGTGGACCAGAATCAGCCCGCCTGGGCAGACCAGCTTGGCCGCCCATTGGAACTCCTCCCAGACTTGCTCCGCCGTGTGGACGGTATCCAGCAAGGCGGCCTCGAAGCGCTCGCCCGCTCGGAACGCCGCGGCCATGCCTTCGACGGCGTCCATGCGGCGCGGCTCGATGCAGGCCCGCATCCGCGACGGGAGCGAAGCCCAGAGATCCTCGCGCCCCTCGAAGGCCTCGATATCGAAGGTGAGGACGCGGCCTCCGTCGCGGTGGGCGACCGCCGATGCGATGCAGGCGGTGGAAACGCCCCGCGCGGTGCCGGTTTCGACCACGCGGATGCAACCGTTGGCCCGGAGCAGGTAGTGCAGCGAGGCCAGCAGCGGGAAAGTCTCCGGGTCGTTGATTCTCGCGCCGCGGCCGTCCGTCGTGCCGTAGAAGGACCAGGCCATGGCCGGGACGCCGTGCCGGACGATCCAGTTCTTGAGCGCATACAGAAAGGCGTCGTAGCCGTCGCCGTTCTTGCGGTCGCCGCCGGCCAGGGAGAAGGCGCCGCGAAGTTCGGGAAGCTTCTGTCTGCCCCAACTGTTGAAGTGCAGGACCCGTGCCGGACGGCCCCTGGACACGCCCTGGAAACGCCCGCCAGCGCGATTGATGGCAGCGTCGTCGAAGAGCATCTGGATGTTGTAGGAGCCATCCAGCTCAACGCCGCAATTCAGGTGCGCCAGCGCCAGGTTGAAGAGGAACTGGTTGCGCCAGGCGACGCCCTCCTCGAGCCAGGAGACGGCCTGCGGCCAGCCGCGAATCACGCGGTCGAGGGACAGCAGCGCCGCGCGCGACCCCGCGAACAGGCCGTCGTTGACAACCAGCGGATACGACGGTTCCGTGCTCACGCGGCCCAGAATCCGCTCGAAGTCTTCGTGCCGGCCAAAGTAGATGTCGGCCAGAGCGTCGCCGAGCGTGCTGCCCGCGGCCGGATTCGACTCCCGGCACGCCAGGATGCTTCCCCAGGGAGCTGCGGCTGCGGCGTCGAAAATCGGCCGCAGATCGCCGAGCACCACCATATCGGCGTCGAGGCACAGGAACTGCCCGGCCTCGATGACCTCCGCAGCGGAATACAGGACCGACTTGACCGCCACGCCCAGCGGCTTGCGGGGGGCGCAGCGGATCACCTCCGCGCCATACTTCGCGGCGACGCTCAGGCAGCCGCTGTCCGGGTTCACGGCAAACACCGCCACGAGCGCGTCGCCGCAGTTGCCGTACAAGTGCAGGGAACCGAGCAGGTCGTCCAGCAGGCTCGAATACCCTGGAGAAACCACGGTGGCCACGCAGCGCTCCGCGCGCAGCGCTCGAAGCGGCCGCGAGATGTCCACCCGGTTCAGGCTGTCGGACATGGTCGTGGACGGGCCTTCGGCCTGCTCCAGACGCCGTTCGACTTCCTGCTGGATGCGCGTCCACTCCTCCCGCCGGCTTTGCCAGAAGGATCCCTCCCGGACCAGGTGATGGTAGAAGGGAACCGGCAAGTGCTCGAAGCGCAGTCCTTTCTTGTGGGCTCGCAACCAGAAATCCCAGTCCTCGGCGTCGTGGTACTGGTATCCGCCAAGCTGATTCCAGACGCTTTTTCGGAACCACGATCCGGCCGAGAGCTGGTTGTACTTCACGAGCGTGGAGAAGTCGCAACAATCGCCCCACAACCCTTCCGCCAGGCCGAACTGCTGGACCGGCGCCCAGACGATGTCGGCGCCAGTGTGCTGGGAGAGTTCGATCATCTTCTGGACGCCGTCGTCCCAATAGTCGTCGTCGTCCAGAGGAGCGATCCAGTCGCCGGAAGCGAGGCTGACGGCCACGTTGCGGGCAGCCACCACGCCGCCGTGCGGAATCCGAACCGTGGCCTGGGGCACCGGGATTTCCGAACCATCGTCGACGATGATGTGCTCGTCAACCGCTTTGGCGCACTCGATGACGCGTTCCAGCCACTCCGGTTTGGGGTTGTAGGTAATGGTGATGCACGAGATCCTGGCTCGCTTGCCCAGGGCCGGCGCGGGCGGAATGCAACCGGCGTCATAGGCCGTCCAGTCCCAACCCAGCGCGCGGCGGATTTCCTCGACCGGATGCGGCTGCCAGTTGTCGCCGCCCGGCGACTTCGGGCTCACGTTGCCGTCGTGGATCATGCACACCAGGCAGGTGGGATCGGGCACAATCGCCACTCGCCCGCCCGAACCGTGCCACACGAATTCGTTGTCCTCGCCGACGTCGGTTTCGGTGAAACGCCGGGTCTCCCAGAATGCGCGGCGGTAACAGAAAGAGCTGCCGTACACCCATTCTCCGTACTCCGGAGGAAAGCGGTACTTCCAGGCTCTCTTCGACCGCAGATCGTAGAACAGCACCGGGTTGAGGCCGCACAGGTCCGCGCCTTCCGCGAGCAGTGTTTCCACCATCGAGCGGATGCGCCGCGGCGACTGCCAGTCGTCGTCGTCCCAATGGACGATGATTTCCCCGCGCGCCTGTTCGCACGCCAGGTTGCGTTTGGCGCCGACCGGGAGGCGCGAGTCCAGGCGGATGTACCGGATGCGCGCGTCCCTGGGCGTCAGGTCCTGGATGGGATCGGCGCCGTCGTCCAGGATGAGCAACTCTTTGGGCTCGTAGTCCTGCCGCAGGAAGTATTCGATGGCCAGCGGGACGAACCGGCGCCGGTTATGGGTCGGCATGATGCAGGACACCAGCGGGTCGCCGGAAACCCGGGCGGGCGGTTGCGCGGGGAGAGGTTCCGCCGGGGGTGCGGGCGGGAATGGGGCGATCTCGGGTTCGTAGAACGGCCAGTCCTCACCCAACATGCGGCGAACTTCCGCCAGCGGAAACTCCTCGCTGTAGGCGCTGCCCGGCGGCCTCAGCGAACTCCCGTGCTGGTGCAGCAGGGCGATCTGGCAGCGGTAGTCCGGCAGGGCCAGCGCCGGAACGGAAGCGGCGTGAGCCAGAAACGAAATCTCATCGCCGCGGTCCAGCTCGGGAAAACGGTTTTCGTCCCAGAACGAGCGCCGGTAACACAACGAGGCGGGGTGCACCCAGAAGGCCCGCTCCGGAGGCTGCCGGTACAGGCGGGCCTGCCCGTAGCTCAGGTCGTAGCACAGCGCCGGGTTGAGCCCGCAGAGCTCGACTCGCTGTTCCAGCAATGCGGCCACCTGATAGCCGATGCGGTCCGGCGCATACCAGGCGTCTGCCTCCCAGTGGAGTATGATCTCGCCGTAGGCCAGAGAGCAGGCGAAGTTGCGCTTTGCGCCGGCCGGGGTACGCTGAGGCATGCGGAAGTAGCGGATCCGCTGGTCGTCCGGCACCATGTCTTCCACCGGGTCGGCGCCATCGTCGACCACGATCAATTCCCTGGGTTCGTAGCCCTGCCGGAGGAAATATTCGATGGCCAGCCCGACGAACCGGCGTTGATCCCGGGTGGGCAGGATGCAGGATACCAGAGGAGCCGCGGGCTTGGCTGCAGGCGGTGGCAACTGNNTTGCCGGTACGGCGTGTCCGGGATCGCTCCCATGGCGACTTGCAGGCCGGAGGGGGACGTCGCCACGCGCCGGGGCCGGGCATTCCAGGTGAAGCGCAGATCCTCGCGGCAGTCCGCGTCCGGGTATGGGTGCTTTTCCCACAGCCTGCGGTGGAAGGCCAGCGCCGCGCAGTGCCCCGGCGGGTATTGGCAGACGGCGGCCTCGCCGGCGACTGGATCGCAGGCCGTGAGCGGATTGAGGGTGCAGAGATCCGCGCGCCGGCCCAGCATGGTTTCCACCACCCCGCGGATCTGCCCGGGCGCGTGCCACGCCGCTTCGTCCCACTGCATCAGGATGCCGCCGCGCGCCTCCGCGCAAGCCAGGTTGCGGAGCGCCCCTGCCGTCGCGCCAGGTGGAGCGGCAACCGTGCGCACGCGCGAGCTGGCGGGAAGATCGGCGACCAACTCCGCGGCCCCCACGGCGATCAGCTCGCACGGTTCGTAGTCCTGCCGCAGGAAATAGTCGGCCGCCAGCGCCGCGTGTTTCCCGTCGCGCGCCAGCAGGATGGCCGAAACCAGCGGCCGCTCCTCGGAAGCCGCGGCAGCCGGCGCCGGGCGCAACCGCGGTGGGGCAACCGGCGTTCGGTTGAGCAGCCGCAGATCGTTCCCCAGGATGGCCGCCACCCGCGCCGCCGGATAGGGCCGCGCGCCGGTGGGAGGCGGAGCCAAAGCGATACAAAACGTCGCGCGCTCCGCTTTGCGCCTCCAGGCCTTGCCCGAAGCCGGATCGTATCCCAGGGCCGGTTCCAGCGCTGCGCCCCCGTTCACCGCCCAGAGCAGCGCGTCCGGCGAAAACCACACCGCTTCTTCCCAGGGAATCGCGATTTCGCCGCGAGCCTGTTGGCGCGCGAAGCTCCAGGCCGCCTCCGGCGACCGAAACGGGGCCACGCGCATGTAGCGGATGGATTGCTCGGGCGGCACGAGCCCGCCCAGCGGTTCGGGCCCGTCGTCGACGACGATCAGCTCGCGCGCCGGGTACTTCTGGCGCAGGAAAAACGTCACGGCGAGCGGGACCCATCGCCTGCTCCGGGCCAGCAGGATGCAGGAGACCAGCGGTTCCACGTCCTTACGGCCGGCCAACCCGCCGCGCGGTCAGGCAGTAAAGGTGCGTCGCGGTGGCCGCCAGGATATCGCCGGAGGCGGCCGGCACCGGAGCGGTTCGGAACATTTCGCCCTGAGCGCGGTACAGGTTCGTGCGCTTGCCCTCCGCATCCCAGACCGCGATCCATTCCCCTTCGCTCACCAGCAGCCGGCCGTCGGGCAGGGCCACCGCGCCGCCTACCGGCCCTTCCGTCGGCCGAGTCCAGTTCAGCTTGCCATCCACGCCCAGCGACAGGATCTGCCTCCCCGCGATCAGGTACACGCGATGATCGTAGGCCACGATCGGGGGCAGGTCGAGCGCCGGCGTTCCCTGCGGAAACTCGAAGCTGTATACCAGCGCGCCTTCCGGAGTGATCAGCCAGAGAGCGTCCGCCTGGCCCTCCCGCTTCACCACCAGGTAGATGCGCCCGGTCTCGTCCAGGCTCATCGCTAGCGGCTCGAAGGAGCCCTCCAGAGTCCGCGGCACCTGGAGATTCCAGTCGATGATATAGATCCGGCCCGGCGCGGCAGCCGCCACCAGTTGGTCCGTGGCCGCAAACTGAATCTTCTCCGACGGCAGATACAGCATCTTCTCCGGCGCTGTCGGCCGCAGGGTCCCCATCGAGCTGGTCTTGATGGGCTCGGCCACATCCACCGCGTCCACCGTGCTGCGCATCTCGGCCTTCGGCCCCCGATCGAGCGGCTTCAAAGCCCGTTCATTGCCCGCCACCAGGATGCGATCCCCGCGCCGCACGATCAGCCGCCGTGAAAACACGTCGCCCTGCGAAGGCAACTGGGTAAACCGCATCGAGCCATCCGCGGTGCGGGCGGCGGCCATGTGCCCGCTGCTGATCATGCGGTAGAAGAGCTCGTGAGCCATGTCCAGCGTGGCCGGCCAGCCCGCCGACACGCCCGAGGTAATGGTGCGCCCCTGCATGTCCAGGAGAATCCATTCGCCGCCGTAGAGCAGGACGCGGTCCCGGTCCTGCAAGACGAACCGCGGGCTGAGCGAGGCCGGCAGATCGACGCTCCAGCGCGGCTTCAACTCGCCCTCCATGAGTCCAAAGGAGGAACGCGAGTTCGCCGCCGCGTTGGCGAAGGGGCAGATGTAGCCCGTTCCTCCCGGTTTCGCCGCGGCGGGCGCGGGCGCAGCGACGCCGGGCCGGATGGGCGTGGCGGCGGGGGTCATCACCGTCGCCTTCAAGCCTTCGAGGAGCCGGATTTCTGGCATATTCTTCTCTCCCGCCTTGCGCTGGCAAACGGCGGCCGCCGCCAGCACGGCCAGCATCAGCGCGCCAGCCAGTTTCACGAAACCTCCGTCACGGCCACGCCGGAGCCCCCCAGCACGTTGACGAGCAAGGCTACGTCCGCCGCGTTGATCGTGGCCATGGTCTTGTTGAGCCCGAAGAACTTCGGGAACTCGTCTTCGAGCTGGGCTCCCACGTCCGCGTACGCGACGCAGCTCATGGTCAACTGCCGCGCGCCGGCGTTCCATACGACGCCGGCGGCGGCCGGGAAATCCACCGTGACGTTGAAATGCGATCCGTACTCGGTCCGCACCGCCGCTACATCCCAGCCCTTTCCTCCGACTCCTGTGTAGTGCCCGTTCGGATCGTTGGCCACCAGCAGCAGCGGCGCGAAATGAATCAGGCAGTTGTCGAACCGCTGGGGCGGCGAGCCGAAGCTTCCGTTGAACCTCCAGCGGTAACACATGCTTTTGCGCACCGCCGCCGCCATCTGCGCCGTGATGTTCTCCCGGAAGCCGTCCTCGGTAGCCACGGTGGGGTCGTTCGGCATGTCGCATTCGAGCCGCAGGTCGATCACCAGCAAGCCGTCGAAACGGAGCGCGGCCGGAGGACTGGCCGGCGCCGCACCGGCCGGCGGGCTGGCGGGGTTGCGCCATCCCTTGGCGTCGCGGCACAGGCCCGCCAGCACGTGCTGGCTGTAATGATCCTTGCCCATCGGGTAGAGGTAATACTCGAACAAGTCCCAATTGGCCGTCGGGGGCAAGAATGGCGAGCTGGCGTTCCGCGTGGCGTTGCGGGCGCCCAGGTATGGCCAGCTCAGATACGTGCGGTCGTCGTCCCGCTGCGCGTGCTGCGGCAGGATGTACTCGTAGGGTACGGTGTCCTGCGGGTCCTGGAACTTCACCTTGAACGGAACGCCCAGCACGCGGCTCACCCATTCGGCCGAAGGCCAGAAGTAGCGCCCTCGGATTCGCGAATTGACGTTCATCATGCTGCCGGAGTAAATCCCGCCATCGAAGGTCTGCGTCGCGTCCTGGCGGCCGTCCGCCTCGTAAGGATCTCCCGGCGGCCCGTTGGCCGTGTAGCTCATCTGGTCGTAGGAGGCGCAGTTCCAGCGCTCGTTGTAGTCGTCCGGCAGGCCGTTCATGTGCCCGCTTTCATGGGCCGAAGTGTGCCAGCCGTCGGCCTGCGATTGCATGTCGCCGGGATCGTTGTATTCGCCGGTGCCTAGTTGCGATCCCCGGTTGGAGCGCCCCCCGCCCGCGCCCACGGTGAGTCTGAAATGCGCCCGGCTCTCCTGCACCGCCTGGTCGAACCACACCACCTGAACGCTCATCTTGCTTGGCGGCGACTGCGTCGGCAGCAGCAGGGCACGGTAGTTGTTGATGGCGTCCGCCCCGTTCCATCGCGCCGAGGTGTTGATGCTCACCGGGTCGTTGAAATTCTTGCCGCCGGCCGAGCCTATCCAGACGGAGCGGATGTAGTGCATCTGGGTGGCCAGCTCGCCGCCCTCGGCGTTGACGTCGCAGCACCTCATCAGCAGCATGTCGCATCGGCCAAAGCGCGTCGCGCGCCCCGGGTCATAGTGGCACGGGAACTCGGTACAGTTCTGGAAATGAAACGGCTGGTAGACGAAGAGCGGCGTGCCGGCCGGCTGCTGGATGAGCGCGGGCCGGGCGGACAGCTCGCGGCCGGGCACCGGGTTGTGCACGGCCGGCACGACCCAGCTTGGAGGAGGATCTACCCATTCCCGGGTCGTGATGCCGGGGAAAGGCTGGCTGGCGTCCAGCCAGCGCACCGCGGCGCGCGCGCCCACCACGCGATCGTTGTCCGGAACGTCCGGCGCGCGGCGGTCGAAAACGTCGAACACGTTGCCCCGCGCGAGCGTCAGCCGCGTCCAGTCCGGATAGTCGTAGAGATAGACGTCCTTGTCGCCCGGCGTGCGCGTGATCACCACATTGCTCTGCGGAAGGTTGAACTCGTCCACCGCGCCGGCCGGGTCCTGGTGCTTGTAGACGCCGTGATGGGTCGGGTTTGCTCCGATGGTGTCGTTGAAGCGGTGGTTCAGCACCGCCACCCGGTCGGTTGCGGTGTCCCAAGCGTCGAGCGGCTCCAGCGTTCCGGCGTTGTCGCGGAACAGCACCAGGTCGTCCAGCGAGAAGCCCAGTGCCTGCGCCACGGCCACCGAGCCGTCCACCTCGCCCTCGGTCACGTCCTTGAAGAACTTGCCGGCCGCTGCGATGCGCGTGTAGTACACCTTCGATTTCCAGACCTCGGGCAGGTCGTAATACTGCAGCCGCTCGACGGAGGGATCCAGCCGCGCGTCGCCGTCCGGAACCTGCACCACCAGCCGCTCGGTCGCCGATTTCGAGTACACGTAGGTGTGGGCCGGCGTCTGGAATTTGAGCAGCGTGTTGGAGCCCTTGAGCTTGGGCAACGCGGCGCGCGCCTGGCCGTCCACATCGGTGAACCAATTGATCCAGGGCATGCATTGCACGATGTTGGAGGGGGGCGAGCCGGTCGCCGGGGCGTACCAGTTGCTTTCCGAATCCGACGGATCGGTGTTGGCCGGAACCGCCTTGCGGAAGCCTTGAACCGTCAATGGCGGAGGCGCGATCCGCTGGTCGCCATGCGCCGCGTGTCCCCAGCGGCGGTCGAAGAACTCGAAGCGGACATAGCGCCAGTGCGGCAGAAGGACGAGTTGCACCGGGTTGTCCTCGGCGCCGATATCGTGCAGGCCGATGTGCATCGCGTTCTGGTTAATCACCCCCTGCGCCGCATCGTAGGATCCCAGCCCGCCGGGAAACGTGGGCGCGTCCCATTCCGCCGATTTGAGCGACCATTTGGCCGGCAGCCGGAAGTAGCGTTGCCCGCTGGTGTTGGGCGGGCTCGCCGGCGGGCTGGCGGCCGCCAGATCCGCTGCCGTGGCCAGAACCTGGGTCTTCGGCGTGGCGCCCGGTTTCTCGCACAGAATGAACTGCGCCGCCGGAGCGGTGGTGTCGTCCCAGATCAGCGTAAAGCTATGCCAGACGGCCTTGGTCTTCTGCCAGAGCCAGCCCTCGGGGATCGGGAACTTGGCCGGAAAGGTCAGCAACCCGCTCTTGGTTCCGGTCTTGGTGGTGGTGTATTCCTTTACCTTGGCGTTCGGTGGCGTGCCGTGGCGGACCTTTACCTTCAGGCCCTCCGGGAAATCGCGGCGTTGAGTGTCCGGATCGCGGAAACGCAGCCACAGATAGACCCAGGCGCCCGGAGGCTGCAGAGCGTTGGCGGGGTTGCCAGCGTTGCCAAAGGCGGCCTTCGCGCCGGCACTTTTGATTGGTTTCGGGGGCGAGGACATGTTCTCCGGTTTCCTCAGCTTTCGTGCGCGGCTTCCAGCGCGGCGCAGGAGGCCTCGTCCGCGTCGCCGGTCTCCGCCAGACCGCGCTGCCGCTGAAACTTGCGGAGCGCTTTCCGCGTGTCGTCATCCAACTNNGTAAAAGCCCAGGTTCTTCAGCCTCGCCTGCACTCCGCTGGTGTAGTCGACCGGGTTGACGAAGCCCAGATCCAGCACCCATTCCTCGTCGGTTTCCAGGGTGATCTTGGCCTGCTTGGCCTGCGGCTGGACGACCTCGGAAATCCGGCCGTCGTCGGGAACCACGCCTTGCGTCTTCTTCCCGTCTACCGTGAGCGTATACTTCATCCCGGCCCGCGGCTGCCCAAACTCGTCCTGGATGCGCAGATTCAGCTTGGCGGGAACGCCCTTCAGTCGGAACTTGTGCACCAGGGCGGTCGAGCCGGCCTCTTCCTTGGGGCGCTTTTCCGGCACGAAGACGCGGTCGCCGGCCATCAGGACGTTGGGATCGTCGCGCTGCTGCCGGAGCTCCGCGTTCCTCTCGTGATCCCAGAGCGTTTCCCAGAAGAACCCGTAGCGGTCTGCAATGGAAGAAATGCAGTCCCCCTGTTTCACGATGTGAATTGGCATCGCCAGAACCCGATTCCAGAATCTACGACATTCTATTCTACTTCCAGGCGGAATGGAAGTCTTGTCTGACGGCCTCGCAGGCCACGCCTAGCCGGCGCGTTCCCAGGCCTCCTGATCGAGATCCGGGAAGGAGATCATGCAGGTCCCAGGGTCGATGTTGTTCAGACGAACCCGTCCGTTGGAGTCCAGATTCCCTTCCTCAACCGTGCCGCTGGGAGTCTTGATGATGTAGTGCTTGCCTCCGACGGGATTGTCCTGCATATCGACCAGGCAGACCTCGATCCAGGTCTTGGCGGTCTGGCGCGGCGGGGGTGCGGGCGCCCGCGTCTGAGTCGGAGCGAGCAACGCGTCCACGGCGGCGGCGCCGATCCCCATAGGAGGTACGCGGATCAGCAGCAGTTCCCCGCGCTTGAAGGCGTCTCGCAAGCGGGGCTGGACGGTCTGCTGAACGATCGAGTCGGCGGGGTTGTGTCCCAGGTATGGCGCGCGCAAGGCGTAGTAGATCTCGAGGAGCTCGCGGCGGCTATCCCGATCGGCCGCCCAGCGATCGATGATGGGATACGCGGCCGCCGGGTCGAGCGGCTCCTCGCAGCCGCGCTGCTCGGGCTCGCGAACGATGTAGAGGTCCGGGTCGCCACTCGGAATCTTCCAAATGGTGCGCCAGGAATCGGGCTTCCCCTGGCAGGGGCAGGGAGCCATTTTCCTTTTCATGAGGTTACCGCCGATTTTAAGACATCCGGACGGCCAAGTCCAGCGGGCTTAATGATTCCGGATCAAGCGCCCCGATTCGCCAGAGCCGTGCGCAGCTTCTGGGCGATAAAGAGAACCACCCAACTGCCCGCGCACACCATCAGGACAATTCGCCAGGCATCCCAATTGAGGGGCGAGACCTCGTAGAACTTGTCCCGGAGCCGGAGCAGCCCGTTGGTGGTGGGCAGGGTGACCATGGGCACAAAGAGCAGCAGCAGGAAGCCGCCGAAAAGGGCGTAGGCGCCGCGGTTCTTCTGGCGCGAAATGATGAGCAGGAAGTTGGCCACCGAAGTCACCACCATCACCGCCAGCATCACCATGCTCGGAAGTTCCTTTCCTAGTCCGCGACTCTGGGCGAGCGAGAAGCCGATCTGTCCGAAGGAAACCATGACCAGGGCCGAAACCGCGACGAAGGTGACCAGATTCAGCACCAGGCGTTTCTGCCGCTCGGTGCTGACATTGGTGAAGGCGATCAGCATGGCCGGCATCCCGATGGCGAAAATGTTGAACAGCGCCAGGCGCCGTGGCGTCAAGGGGAACTCCCACATCAGCAACGCCGAGGCCAGGGTCAGGTAGATCACCATAAAGTTCTTGGTCAGGAACAGCCTGGCGACGGTTCCGACGGTGTTGATGATCTTCTTGCCTTCCTCGAACACCGCGGGCAGCAAGGTGAACTTGTTCATCCGCAGGATGATGTCCGCCACCTCCTTGCTGATGGCGGCGCCCTCGTCCATGGCGATGCCCAGGTCGGCCTCTTTGATCGCTGGAACGTCGTTGACGCCGTCCCCGATCATGGCGGTATGAATCTTGCGGGCGCGGAGCGCCTTGACGATCTTCACCTTCTGCTCGGGCCTCAGCCTGGCAAAGACCACGCTTTTCTCGACGGCCGCCTCGAACTGCTCCCCCTCGAGGGCGTCGAGTTCCGCGCCGGTAACCACATCCGCGGGATCCACCGTCCATCCGATGTCGCGACAGGTCGCCAGGATCGAGGTGGCCGAATCTCCGGAAAGGATCTTGAAGTTAATCCCGTCCCGGGCGAACTGCTGAATCACCTCGCGCGCATCCGGACGAACCAGATCGCTGATCGACACAATGCAGATCGGCCGGATTCGAAAAGATCCCAGGCTGTCCGGGCGCGGCTCGATCTTGTCGGGATCGATCACCTCGCCGAACAACAGGTTCCGGTACACCTCCAAGCCCTCGGTCGCAACCACATCCGGGGCCACGGTGGCGCCGCTCGAGTGGCACTGCTCCACCAGCAGTTCGAAAGCGCCGAGCACGTAGGTGGTCTCCTTACCGTCCCGCGCCACCGTCAACGTGCTCATCTTTCTCTGGGAGCTGAACGGGAACTCGCTCACCCGCGTGGTTTGGCCGTCGGCCGGGAATGCCTCCAGGGCGCGGATGGTGGCGTTCTTCTCGGAGGAGAGATGCGCATAGGCGCCCAGCAGCGCTTCCGCCGCCCCGGGCGTGAGACCGGCATCCAGGGGCGTGACCTTACGAACGGACATCTTGTTCTGGGTGAGGGTCCCGGTCTTGTCCATGCAGATCACCCGGACGCCGGCGAACGACTCGATGGCGTTGAAGGTCTGCACCACCGCCCCGACCCGGCTGATGCGGTAGATGCCGATGGCGAAGATCACCGAGGAGGTCAGCACCAGACCCTGCGGCACGAGGCCGATCATGACGGTGGCCAGCACCCGGACCAGGTTCACGTCGAGCTGGTGCCGGAGAATGCTCAGCGAGCCTTGCAGAATGACCAGGCACACCGCCGCGCCGAACAGCAGCTCCACGATGCGGTTGATCTGCTTCTGCAGAGGGCTGACCTCCGTCTTCAATCGCTGGGCGGTGCGCGTGATCCCCGAGGCATAGCTGGCATCGCTCAGGCGTTCGACCACATAACAGCCGTTCCCCGACAGGCAGAAACTGCCCGACAGTACCGAGTCGCCCTCTTTCTTCTCGATGGGCTCGGATTCGCCTGTCAGCAGGGACTCGTCGATCTCCATGTGGTTGGATTCGAGGACCGAGCCATCGACCACCGCCTGGTCCCCGCGCTGGACCACCAGGACATCGCCCAACACGATCTGGCCGTGGGGGATGCGGACGGGTTCCCCGTCTCGCAGCGCCGTGACTTCCCGCACGATCAGCATGTTGACCTTGTCCATCGCCCGCTTGGCTCGGATCTCCTGCGCCGTGGCTATGATGGTGTTGCAGAAGGCCACCGTGAAGACGCCGACACAGTCCAACAGGAGCCGCTTGTCGTGGGTCCCGATGTAGAACGAGAGCAGGAACAGGATGATGCACCCGATGATGATATTGAAGACGCAGAAGAGGTTCCCGGCGATGATCGCGCGGAGACTCTTGGTCCCGGGCTCGGGGGGTCTGTTGTACTGGCCAGCCGCGACTTTTGCGGCAACTTCTTTGGAGGTCAAACCGGTTATGGAAGGCATCGCTGTGTCACTGTAGGGTTCGGACTTGCCGGCAAATCGGGACTGCGACTGAGCTTTGCCGGCAGATCAACAATATACACCTTCGGGCGAGATGACGGGAAGAGCGCTGTGAGACCGGAGATTCGAACCAGCGAGAGAAGGCTAAGCCAGAGAGCCGCCATCCCACTCGTGCTGCGGATCCGGGATGAAGCTCAACTGGTCGTGGGGACGCATGGCCAGCAGCCACCCTCCGGGGACTTTCGCGCGGTAGATCGAGAAAGTGGCGGAGTTGCAACTGATGCGGTTCGGGAGCAGTTCGAAGGTCAGCGGCCGCCGATCGGGCGTCATGTCGCTGGGTCTGCGCCAGCCATTCTGGCTCCGTCTGTCTTCGAGCAGTTCCAACATCGCGTCATCCCCCTTTTCTCTGCCTGCGTAAGGCATCCGAAACCCGTTGGAACGGGCTCCAGACACTCTAGTAAGTTCCCATTCCGTCGGGTTGTCAACGCACAGCGGTACCAGAACAGTCACAGTACACTACCCCCCGCAAACGTGAGGCTGAACCCCTTAGTTACGGGGGAGGGGATAGTACGGAGGGTACGAAAAGAGCAGGTGGGGAGGACTTTGGCGCGCCCGGAGGGACTCGAACCCCCGGCCTACTGGTTCGAAGCCAGTCGCTCTATCCGGCTGAGCTACGGGCGCACGCATGGCGGCGGAACGAGGAGAAGGAAGTGGAGCGGGAGACGGGTCTCGNNCCAGACCGAGCCGCGACCGCGAGGGAGCGGCCCCACCTGGCCCGTGCAGCACCGCCGTATGCCGGCGCCAAACGAACACACCACGGTCAGGCCGCGCGCCGGTGCACTCGTATAAGGTAGCGGGAGGCCGCGCGAATCCGTATTTCCACGCGGTCGGCCGGAATTCCCAGACTGGCCGCTAACTGCTGCACCGTCTCGCCGTTCAGGAAGCGGCGGTAAAGCTCGACGGCGAATGGCTCGAACATCTTGTCACCCTCCTGCTCCACGCTTCATGCGGTGCACGCAACGTGCCAAAGGACTCCCTCCGGGTAACTTGTTGAAATGCAAGATGCGCGTTGGGAAGCAGAACATGGCGGGCCGGAGAATCTACCATTTTGGCCGGAAAAGCGCCAATTCTTTGGATTGGGGATGACGTAGGATTGTAGGAGCGAATGTCGAGCGGCCAATCGAACCAGGAAACGGAGATCAAGCTGCGGCTGGACGGGGCGGCCGAGGGCCGGAACCTATTGAAACGGGCCGGGTTCCGGGTGGTCCGGCGCAGGGTGCTCGAGGACAACACGCTCTTCGATACGGGCGCAGGGAAGCTGCAGCGGGCGGGGCTGGCGCTGCGGGTGCGGCAATGCGGGCGGCGGGTGGTGCTGACCTTCAAGGGGCCGGCGCAACCGGGCAAGCACAAGTCGCGCGAGGAACTGGAACTGGAGATCTCGGAAGCGGCGAAGTTCACCCGGATTCTCGCGCGGCTCGATTTCCAAGCCGGTTTCCGGTATCAGAAGTACCGCACCGAGTACGCCCGGCGCGGCGGCGGCCTGGCGACGCTCGACGAAACGCCCATCGGGTGCTTCCTGGAACTGGAAGGGGAGCCGGCGTGGATCGATCAGACGGCGGTCGAACTGGGTTTCGGACCTGCCGACTACATCACGGCCAGCTACGCGAGCCTCTACTCGCGGTATCGGGAGCGGAACCCGCGAAGCCCGGAGGACATGGTCTTCCCGGTCAGATCCCGAACCAGTCGGCGACGGTCTTGATCCATTCGATGAGGCACTCCCGCTTCCCCGCGCGGCTATGCCACCAGCCACCCGGGCTGAAATCGGGATGGGAAGCGGCGACGACGCGGAAACTGCTGGGCGACGCCACACGGCGATAGATGCGTGCGGCGCGGCGGGAGTGGAAGTTGCTGGTCACCAGCAGGAACCGGTGGATGTGGCGGCGGTCGAGTTCGGCCAGCATGACGCTCGCTTCCTCGACGGTGGAGCGCGCCGAGTTGGGCAGAGGAATGAACCAATCCTGGGGGTAGCCGTGCTGGACGGCGAGGGCAATGGCCAGGTCGGATTCGGACCGGTTATAGCAACACCCCGGGCCACTGATGAGCGCCTTGGGCGCATACCCTTGCTGGATCAACTCGGCGGCCTTCAGGATGCGGTTGCCGGACTGGTCGCCGGCCAGCACCACGATCATTTCGGCGTGGAAGGGCTCCTGTGATTCCACCAGCAACCCTCCCAACGTCGCCAGCCACAGGGACCGCGTCAGGAAAATGGCGACTGCCAGAACGGCCACGGCGGCCAGCCAGCGAAGGATGCGGGAGCGGCGCGGTGTCACGGACTATTCTTCGTCCGTGGAATTGTCGGGGTCAAGATGGCGCACAGCCTTGAGGCGCTGGTAGATGCGCTCGACTTCGGCCTCATCCTCCGGGCGCAGGAGACGAAACTGAGGGGAGGGAAGCGTCCTGGCCTCGGAGGAACCGCGCACCGGCTCGCCCCAGAACTGGCGGTAGGGGATCCCGTCGATCAGCGCCTCGCGAGCGGAGCGCCGCAGGTGGCGCAGCAGGCTGTTCGAGGAATCGGGATCTCCCGGGTAGAGCAGCAGAAGGCGGCGGTTGTCGAACAGCGTGATGCGGACGACCAGCGGCGACAGCCAGCCGGTGCGATCCACGCGCCGGATCTCCCCCCACGGAATATGCCGCCGGCCGATGGCGAGGTGGGTCTCGTAGATCTCGATAGGGGGGCGGAATGCCAGATACAGGAAAGCTCCCGCGGTGGCCAGAAACAGGACGGCAGCGACGTGAGCCGGCGACCACCGGACGAAGCCGTACCAGGCCGAGAACGCCCCGAATGCGAGCGCAGCCAAGCCCGCCTCCATGTAATGGCGAGAAGGTACGTAGCGAGTCACCTTGCGGTCTCCCCTCCTTCCAAGCCTACGCCTGGATCGCCGCGCCGTCAATTTGCGCGATGGGCGCGCCGGAGCATGCACTGAGCGCGCCAGAGGTAGTGGATCCCGCTCCAGGCGGTGGCGGCGCCGGCTGCAATGAAAAAGGGACTTGTCCAGAGGCCGAGGGTGGGAAACGCCCGGCTAGCGACCGCGAGGACGCCCGCCAGAGCCTGCACCGCCGAACTCAGCTTCCCCCAGACGCTGGGCGGGAAGTCCCTGTGGCGGGTGAACAGGAGCGCCGCGCCGGCCAGGGCGAGAATCAAGAAGTCGCGACCGAAGATCAAGGCCACGAGCCACCACGGAACCACTCCCGCAAGGCCCGCGGCGAGGTAGGTGGCGCTCAGCATGGCTTTGTCGGCGATGGGGTCGAGGTAGGCGCCCAAGCGAGTTGCGCAGCCGAACCGCCGCGCCAGAGGGCCGTCCAGGATATCGGTCACCGCAGCCACGAAGAAGATCGCCAGGGCGGTCCGGTACTGTCCGGTGTAGACGGCATGGACGGAAAACGGGGCTAGCGCCAGGCGCGACAGGGACAGGAGGTTGGGGATGTTGAACCAGCGCACGAACGATCAGGATACCAAGGCGTGCGTGACCCGGCTGGCAAGCTGGTCGAAACTCAGGATCTCGTATAGGGAGGGGTCGCTCATGATGCGGCTGACTAAGGCGGTGTGCATGGCGTGGCCGGCGCGCTCCGCGACCACGTGCCCTAGCAGCGGCCTGCCGATCAGCGCCAGATCCCCAATGAGGTCCAGCGCCTTGTGCCGGCAACATTCGTCCGGGAACCGCAGTCCTTCCGGGTTCATGACGTCGTGGCCGTCGAAGCAAACCGCGTTCTCGAGAGAGGCGCCGCGGATCAGGCCCATGTCGCGCATCTGATCCAGTTCATTGACGAAGCCGAAGGTGCGAGCGGGAGCGATCTCGGCGGCGTAGCGCTCCGGGGTGACATCCATCTCGAGCGATTGCCGCCCTACCAGCGGATGATTGAAGAAGACCTCGCACGTAAGTTGGAAGGCCTCGGCCGGCAAAATCGAGATGCGCTTGCCGCGATCCTCGACCGTCACCGGCCTGCGGATATGCAAATATCGCCGGAATCGCCGGAAGGTCTTCAGCCCCACGCTTTCCAGGAGGCGGACGTAGGGCAGGCCGCTGCCATCCAGGATGGGGACCTCCAGGTTGTCGATCTCCACGTAGGCATTGTCCACACCCATGCTATAGAAAACGCTGAGCAAATGCTCGGTAGTGGAGATCAGGACGCCTTGCCGCATCAAACTGGTCGCGTAGCTTACGCGCGCCACGTGGCGCCAACTGGCCGGGACCTGAAACCCCTCCAGGTCCGTCCGCACGAAGACGATGCCGGTGGAAGGCGGGGCGGGAAGAATACGGATCTTCACCGGGACCCCACTGTGAAGGCCGACACCGGTAGCTTCGACCGGTCGCTGCAATGTAGTTTCAAAGCGCAAGGAGCTGCTCTCGTCGAGGTGGGTCATGTGAGGCTAGCGAAAGACCTTAACATAGCAATTCGGAGACCCAACTGTAAGTTATTGAAAAAGTTTAGTTTCAAGAAACGTTGTGTGGCTGAAACGCTACACTTTGTCAGGTGGGGTGTGGCAAGGAGGCTTGGAGATCGTAGCCCGGGGTCGAGTTACGGGCTTACAATGTGGTTTCATGCCCCGCCCGCGGATCTTCCTGATCGACACGTTCGGGTTCATCTTCCGGGCGTATCATGCCCGGGCCCGCATGGCCTCACCCCCCATGCGCACTTCGAGCGGCCAGCCGACCGAAGCGGTGTACATCTTCACCAATATGCTCCGGAAGCTGACCGCCGCACATCGGCCGGAGCACCTCGCGGCGGTGTTCGAAAGCGCCGGGCCAACCTTCCGCGAGCAGGAGTTCGCGGAGTACAAGGCCAATCGCGCCGAGACGCCGCCCGAATTGATCCAGCAGATCGGCAGCATCCGGCGGTTGCTGGAGGCCATGCGGGTTCCGGTGCTCGAGTACGAGGGCTTCGAGGCCGACGACGTGATCGGCGCCATCGCCCGGCGGGCCGAGGCGGCGGGCATGGACGTGGTGATCGTCTCCAGCGACAAGGACATGCTGCAACTGGTGGACGAGCACGTCGCCATGTACAACCCGGTCCAGGAAGACCTGTGGTACGATCCGGCCAAGGTAGCGGAGAAGATGGGGGTCGCGCCGGGGCAGGTAGCGGATCTGCTGGCGCTGAAGGGCGATGCCGTCGACAACATCCCCGGTGCGCCCGGCATCGGCGACAAGGGAGCGCGGGACCTGATCCTGCGGTTCGGTTCGGTGGAGGCTGCTCTGGATCGCGCCGCGGAGCTGGGCGACAAGGGATACGACAAGCGTTACCGGGAAAGCTTGCAGCAGAATCGCGAGCAGATTCTCCTGAGCAAGCGTCTGGCAACCATCGACGCCACGGTTCCGATCGAGTTCAGCCTGGAAGCCGTGCGCACCCAGGCGCCCGATGCCGCCGCCCTCAAGCAGCTCTACAAGGAGCTCGAGTTCTTCAGCCTGTTGAAGGACTTGGGGCCGGAGGCGGACAGCCGCGCCCGCGACTACCAGACGCTCGATTCCGCGGAAGCGCTGGACGCATTTCTGGCTTCGATACCGGCCGGGGCGCCGGTCGCGGTGGCCATGGGAGTGGAGGCCGCGGATTTGTTTGCCGCCGAGGAGTCGCCGGCCATCGGGCTGGCATGGCAATCCGCTCAGGCCCGCGCGGTTCCGGGCGCGCTCATGGAACGGCTGCGCGGCTGGATGGAGGAACCGGCGCGCGCCAAGATCGCGCACGACTCCAAGCAGGTGTACCTGGCGCTGGACCGGTGGGGCATCCAGCCGAATGGCTTCCGCGACGACGTGATGCTCTACGCCTTCCTGCTCAATGCCGACCCGGGGGGCTGCTCGCTCGAAGTCTTGGCGCGGCGCTACCTGGACCGGCGGCTCGAGTCTACGGTCGAGCACCAAGCCGAGTGCGCGCTGGAACTGGCCCGGGTGCTGGGGCGGGAGGTGGACGAGCGCGGTTTCCGCAAGATCTACGAGACCATCGACCTGCCGCTCGCGCCGGTGCTGGCGCGCATGGAGCGGGCCGGTATCCGCGTCAATCTAGCCGAACTGCGCCGCCTCTCCGGGTCCATGGAAACCGGGATCCAGCGCCTCACGGCGGAGATCTTCGCGCTCGCCGGCAAGAGCTTCAACATCAACTCGCCGCAACAACTCGGCAAGATTCTGTTCGAGGACTTGCGGCTGCCCGCGCCGATGAAGCACGGCAAGGGGAAGAACATCTCGACGGCGGCGGACGTGCTCGAGGATCTGGCCGCCGATCACGAGATCGTCCGCAAAGTGCTGGAGTACCGGCAGCTCGCGAAACTCAAGGGTACTTACGTGGACGCGCTGCCGGAGCTGATCGATCCGCGCACCGGCCGCCTGCACACCAGCTTCAACCAGGCCGGCGCCGCCACCGGAAGGCTCTCTTCGTCGAATCCGAACTTGCAGAACATCCCGATCCGCACCGAACTGGGGCGCGAGATTCGCGCGGCATTCGTCCCCCGGGACGGGTGGAAGCTGGTGGTGGCCGACTACTCGCAGATCGAGTTGCGCCTGCTGGCGCACTTCTCGAAGTGCGCGGTGCTGGTGGAGGCGTTCCGCAACGGAGAAGACATTCACACGCGCACCGCGGCGGAGGTGTTCGGCGTGCCGCCGCTGATGGTGACCCCCGAGCTGCGCCGGCGCGCCAAAGCGGTGAATTTCGGCATCGTATACGGGCTGAGCGCATTCGGGCTGGCGGCGCAGCTCGGCATCCCGCGCACCGAGGCGCAAACCTACATCGACGGCTACTTCGCGCGCTATGCCGGCGTGCGGCGGTTCCTCGACGAGACCATCTCCGAGGTGCGGAAGACGGGTGTGACCAGGACCCTGTTCGGCCGCGAGCGGCCCATCCCGGATATGGACAGCCGCAATCCGAACGCCCGTGGCTTTGCCGAGCGCACGGCGGTGAACACACCGCTGCAAGGGACCGCGGCGGACCTGATCAAGCTGGCCATGATCCGCATCGACGCCGCGCTCGGCGCGCGCGGGCTAAGGACCGCGATGCTGCTGCAAGTCCACGACGAGCTGCTGTTCGAATCCCCGCCCGAGGAACTGCAGGAGATCCGCAAACTCGTCAAGAGCGAGATGGAGAACGTCGCGAAGCTGGAAGTGCCGCTGATTGCCGACGTGGGCATCGGCGACAACTGGCGCGACGCGAAATAGCGGGCTGGTGTTGCGGTCGAGCGGTTCGGAGGGCTTACGCCGACTTGCGGATAGGCACGAAGCGGATCTCCACTCGCTGGCTCAGAGCGGCGGCGATCCGGCGCAACATCGCCAGCGAGTGCCCTTGGTAATCGGCATCCTCGAGGCGGCAGACGACCGAGGCCGTCGTGCCGACCAACGTCGCAAGCTGCGCCTGGGTCAAACCGGCTCTGCCGCGTAGATCGCGGATCTTGCGCGCGATCTCCTCGTTCGCCCTGGCCTCGTCCAGTGCTTTCAGCCGGTCAGGCTTCCCTTCGTAGAAGACCCGATGGAGGATCTCGACCGCGTCCGTTGTAGGTGTTCTGCGTTTGGCCATCTCACAATTCCTCCCGGCTGTGCTCTAAAGGCTCAGCTTCGAAGAGCAACTTCCGTTTGAGCGCCCTCTCGATCTCGCGATCCGGCACTCGCTGTCCCTTGACGATGCCATGCGCGACGACTGCCGCGGATCTTCCGTAGAAGAAGTAGAGCACACGATAGTGAACACTGCGTGCCGTGGCGCGCAGCTCGTAGATGCCGTCCCGAAGATAATCCGCCTCCGGCCGCCGAAGCTCGTGCCCAAGTTCCGCAAGTCGTTCGAGCCTGACCGTGACCTTGTCCTGGGCCTGTTCGGGAAGTTCAGCGAACCAGTCGATAAACGGAGACGAGCCGTCGTTGTCGCAATAAACGACGACCCGCGTTCTTGCCATCTTCCCCTTCCAGGTTATTCGCAAGTTTGCGAATTGTCAACGCCTGGTATTTCTGCTTCCGCACGGCGGAGGATGGCGCGGGCGGGGGCGCCGTCGGCGTCAAAGACCTTCAGGGGCAGGCAGATCAGTTCGTAGCCGCCTGGCTCGACGGCGGAGAGGTCGAGGCCTTCGATGATCCAGATTCCGGCCGTCATCAGAATGCGGTGGGTCTCTTCGCCTTCCGGGCCGGGCGCGCCGATGGAGAGATAGTCGATGCCGAGGGCCTGGATGCCGCGCTCGGCCAGGTGGCGCGCGCCGTCGGGCGAGACTGAGACGTAGTCCGCGACGAAGTCGTCCGTGCTCCAGCACCGGCGGGAGTTGCTGGTCTTTAACAGTACGCGTTCGCCCGGGCGGATGGCGTGCGGTTCCAGTTCCGCCCGGCCAATAAGCGCGGCGCCGGGCAGTTCGATGACCCGCGCACGGCCCACGGTCGCGGTGAGCGGCATCCGGTCGAGGCACGGCGCGCCGTCCAGGAAGTGCAGCGGCGCATCCATGTGCGTGCCGCTGTGCAGGCACATCGATACGGAGGACAGGTTCATCGAGTCGCCGCGCTCGATGGCCTGCGTTCGCTCGATCGACACCCCCGCGTCGCCGGGCCAGCGCACCATGCCGTTGCGCAGCGGAACCGAAATGTCGATCCAGGGCGAGGTCATGGTTCGATCCGCACCACGTAGTACGGCGTGGCCACGCGCGGGTCGGGGTCGAACCAGCCGGTGTTCTCTTTGTTCAGGATTTCGAAGTAGTACATCAGGTCCCAACGGCTGGAGACGTCGGCGGCGGGGATGGTGAAGGCGCCCTTCGCGCCGGCGTTCTCGAGCGTCTTGAATTTCGCGAGCTGGTTGACGGGGCGGTAGTGGAGGCGCACGGCCTTGACGGCGGCGGTGGGGAGGATGCGCACCATCACCTCCAGCGGCTTGTCCGGCGGCGCCGTCTTCGGCGGGGAGTGCGCGATGTTGGGACGCGGCAGACGTTTCGGCCAGTTCTGCGGCGGGAGCGGCTCGGGCGGGCGAGGGCCTTTCACCACCAGGCGGCTTACGGCGGGTTCGCCCTCGGGAAACGCCACGTCCAGAAAGCCGTTGCGCGCGCGCACCTTCTGGGGCGCCGCCGAGCCGTCCGGGTGCAGGAGGAACACCGAGTAGACGCCGTCGGCGGTGCGGATTCGAAAGGTCTGGGGGCCGAGCCATCCGAAGCCTGTCGCCTCGGTGAACCGCGTCGCCGGACCGGCGTGTTGGAAGCGCGGCGCGACTGCGGCGCCGAAGTCGAATCCGAAATCGAAGCGGCCGAACTGCTTAAAGACCTTCTCCCGCTCCTCGATCAGTTTCAGGTCCTGGCGAACGTGGGCGAGTTTGTCCCGCCACGGCCCGGTTTCGTTCGACGCCAGTCTCTCCCAGACGGAGACGGCGGCGCCGATTTGAGCGTGCGCGGATTCCAGGGCCGTCGAATCGCCGGTCTCGTCGAAGTAGGCGACCTGGTCGGTGGCGAGCAGTTTGTAGGCGTGGTAGCGGGCCAGCAGTGCGAGGGCCTGGAAGTCCGACTCCGCGCCGCGCCACTCGCGATTATCCCCGGAGATTCTGGCCTGGATCCGGCCAAGGGCAGCCTCGATCTTGGTCGCGCGCTCGCGCAGCAGGTCGGCCGTCTCCGCGGGAGTCTGCTTGGCGGACGCAACGCCCTGCAATCGGTTGTGGACGGCTTCCGGAATGCCGGCGATGAAGCGTCCATCGCCAGACGGTGCCTCCCGGTAGGCGTCCAACGAACCGCCGGGGTCGGATTCCGGCAACGCGAGTTTACCAGGATTGGGCAGTTTCGCCGCGGCGACCTCCGGGATCGCGCCGCTGGCAGCCAGGTAGGCGGCCAGGACGTCGGGCGCGGCCGCGCCGAAGCGCCGCTTCAATTCCGTCATCCAGACCCGGTCGGGAGTCTTCGGGTCGTAGCTCAATCGCCCCCAGAGCAGGTAGAAAAGCCAGTGGCGGTCGAAGGTCCGCCCCTTCTGCTCGAGTGGCGCATCGATCTCGAAGCCCAGTGGGCCGGACAGCGAGAAGGTGGCGACGGCGCGGCGGACGAAATCCGGATCGCCCCACAGGAGCAGGCGCTGCGAGCCGAGAGACCACAGACACTCGTTGGGGCGCGATTTCTCAGGCAGCGTCTCGGCGGGCGGGTAGGGGCGCCCCAATTCGCCGGCCCAATAGCGGAGTGAAACGCGGAGCGGCACGTGCGCGGCCCGGGCGGCTTCGACGAGGCCGGCCGGCAGCGGTCCCGCGGGCAGATCCAGCGTCACGCGCCGCCCGGCGTGGTTGATGGCGCGAAACACGGTTTCGCGGGAGGAAGGGTCGCCCAGTTCGACGCCGCGGATCGCCGGACAGGAGCCGATCGCCTTGCGCAGGGTCTCGCCGGTGGTCCCCGGCGGTATGCCGAGGATGAGGTCGATGCCGTGCTCGGAGGCGGCCTGTGAGATGCCTCGTAGCGCCTCCAGGTTGCGTTGCAGCGACCCGGTGGATGGTCCGAATTCCAGGCGGAACCGGTTAAAGCGGTTCCGGGCGAGCATAGCGAAGAACTCCGGCCAGTCCTTTTGGAACTCCTGCTCGCTCAAAACGTAACGGATGCCGCGGATGGGGGTGGCCGGCGTTCCTTTGGCCATCACTAGCCGGCCCGTCTCGCGGATCTGGTCGGCGGCTTCGAGCAGGCCGTACATCAGGCCACGCAGATCGCCGCCGGAGACCAGCCCCGGCAAGATCCTGAAGGACTCCGGTTCCTCCGTGTTGACATCGGTGTCGAAGCGGATCGCGCCGGGCTTCAGGCCGCGAGCGGCAAGCGCGCGCTGGACTTCGGCCATGCCGAACTCGACCGGTCCGGCCAGCGCCTGCGCGGCGAGTGCGGCGACGAGCAGTAACGATTTATTCGGCAACGGTCTTCCAGCCTCTCCGGGAGAGATCCCAGTAAATGACCGCCCCCGCCCCCATCCCGATGGCGATCAGCAGAATGCCCAGGCCGGTGTGGCCCAGCAGCAGCTTGCCGATGCCGAACAGCCAGCCGTAGATCAGCGCGGCGCCGCAGATCCAGTCGAGCAGGTTGTGCCAGCCATCGCGCGAAGGCACAACGTCCGGCGCCAGCGCGGCCACCCGTCTCCAGCCAACCAGCGACGGCCGCGTGCGGCGGTAAAACGCGATCAGCGTGGCATCGCTCTCCGGCCGCGTCAAGAAGGTGGTAGCCAGCCAAACCACGGTGGTGATCGAGATGGTGACGATCATGATCCAGGCGAAATCCCGCGGATCGTCGCTGTTGAAACCGCCGCCCATCTGCATGGCGAGCGAAACCACGAACGCCGAGATCATGGCCGACACTTCACTCCAGGCATTGATGCGCCACCAATACCAGCGCAACAGCAGCACCAGTCCGGTGCCCGCCCCGGTCACGATGAGCAGCTTCCACAGCCCTTCGATGGACTCAAAGTGGAAGGCCACCACCGCCGAGACGACGGCCAGCAACACCGTGGCCCACTGCGACGCCCGCACATAGTGCCGGTCGCTCGCGTCCTTCTTCACGAACCGCTTGTAGAAGTCGTTGACCAGGTAGCTGGCGCCCCAGTTGAGCTGGGTGGCGACCGTGGACATGTAGGCCGCCGCGAAGGCCGCCACCATCAGGCCGCGCAGAGAGGCGGGCAACTGGCCGATCATCACCAGGATGTAGCCGGTCTCGGGGTCTTTCAAGCCGGGGTGCAGGACGAGCGCGGCCAGACCGACCAGAATCCAGGGCCAGGGACGCAGCGCGTAATGTGCGACATTGAACCAGAGCGTGGCCAGCAGCGAGTGCTTCTCATCGCGCGCGCAAAACATGCGCTGGGCCACGTACCCGCCGCCGCCCGGCTCCGCACCCGGATACCACGTCGCCCACCAGTTCAGCCCGAGGTACACGCAGAAGGTGATCAGCGGCATCCACGCCGAGTTCAGGTCGGGAAAGAAGTTGAGGGCGGCGCCGCGGCCGCTGGCGGCGAGCTTCAGCTTCATGCCTTCGATTCCGCCCACCGCGTTGACGGCGAAGACCGCCAGCACGATCACCATGCCCATCTTGATGACGAACTGGAGCAGGTCGGTGACCAGCACGCCCCAGAGTCCGGACAGCGTCGAGATCAGCGAGGTGATGGCGATGATGCCCAGAATGATCAGCAGCGCCTGGAACTTGGTCACTCCCAGGATCAGCACCAGGATTTTGACCATCGCCAGATTGACCCATCCCAGCACGATGCAGTTGATGGGAATGCCGAGATACAGGGCGCGGAAGCCGCGCAGGAAGGCGGCCGGAGGGCCGGCATAGCGGATCTCGGCGAACTCGACGTCGGTCATGACCCCGGCGCGCCGCCACAGCCGGGCGTAGAAGAACACCGTGAGCATTCCACCCGCGACGAAGTTCCACCACAGCCAGTTGCCGGCGATGCCGCCCTTGGCCACCAGGCCGGTCACCACCAGCGGCGTGTCGGCGGCGAAGGTGGTGGCCACCATCGAAGTGCCCGCCAGCCACCAGGGCACGTTGCGCCCCGAGAGGAAGAACTCGCCGATGTTCTTCCCGGCGCGGGCTTTGTAGTACAGCCCGATGGCCAGATTGAACAGGAAGTACAGGGCCACGATGGCCCAATCGAGCCGAGTAAGCTGCACCTGGGAATTATAGCGGAAGCTCCCAGCCGGGGTTCGATGCAAGCCCTCGCGCGATACGGGCCGATCGCGCGCGGCGTGAGGCCTGTTCCTATCGGGGCACGCGAGCGGCTATAATCGACTTCCAATGATCATTCGTCCGGAGCAGATGGAATCGTTTCAGGGGGCCGCCCAGGCGAGCTTCGAGGCGGAGGCGCTCGAGCACCTCCGCAAGGACTACCCGCAGGCGGTGGAGGGCGTCGAGGAGGCCCCGCTCAAGCAGTTGATTTCGAAAGGCGCCCAGCGAGCGCGCGAGCACGGGTTCAAAGCCCGCGGGCCGGTGCGGATGTTCCTCGACTTCCTGGTGATTCTGGGCCACGAATTCGACCGAGACCCGATGCTGTTCTGGGTGAGCGACATTCTGAAGGACCGGGAGGGCCTGGAGGAGATGGTGCGGGCGGCGCGCCTCCACTTGCACGTGACGACGTACCTGGATCTGGTGTATGGGCCGAAGGGCGAGCACGTGGCCCCGGGGCTCGAGCACATCGTCAAGGCGCTGCCGCAGGAGCTGACGGCGGTGGGACGGTCGTTCGAGTCGTCGGCGGTTCGCTGGCTGGAGACGCTGCACCGGCGCAAGTGCGCCTATGCGGGCGCGACGGCGCTCACGGATCTGGTGCAACTGGCCCAGCAGGCTTCGGCGCGGTGCAGCCTGCCCGCGCCGGAGGGTCCTCCGCTGGTGCTGGGGCTGATGTTCGCCTTCGGTTCGGGAGTGCTGACGGACCCGTTGTTTCCCTGGGTGGCGGCGAGCCTGGAAGGCGGTGGCGAAGCGAAGGCGCGCTTGGAACGCCTGACGGTGCGCACCCAGACGTATCTGCGGCAGGCGCTAGAAAATCGGAGCAGAGGCTAATCCCATGTCAGGTTGCAGCGGCGAGTCCAGCGATCCCGAAAGCGGCTCGAATCCCACCAGCGACACCGACGCCGCATCGACGAACTGCACCCAGTGCACGATCACCTCCGAGACCATTGCGACGGTCCCGGCGGACCGCNNGGGAGAAGAGGTGACGCTGACGGTGAATCCGGCGCCGGCGACGTGGTCGGTGAGCGGCGCGGGAACCGTAAGCCCGTCGAGCGGCGCGAGCGTGACCTTCCGGGCCGGCGAGCGCGCGGGCAGCGCGACGGTCGAGGCCGTGGGCGCCGGGTGCTGTTGCTCGATTACGTTCACGGTGGTGGAGCCGTCCGGCATCATGATGTCGCGGACCTCGCTGGTGCGCCACACGCAGGGCGAACCCGATTGCGGCTTTCTGGCCCGGCCCTACGTGCAGCCCGCCAACGTGTCGTTCCATAACGCCGAGGTGCGGGAAAAGAACTCGCCGGCGACGGCCATGGGCTACTACTTATCTTTCAACGGCATCAGGCATCAACCGGAGCCCCAGAACGAGAGCTCCTGGTTCATGGTGCTGGAGTGCGTGGAGGGGCTGGGATCGGCGGCGGTCTGCCGTGACGAGATCTACTCCGGGTACACGGATGTGCCGGTGGGGGTGGGGCTGATGACGTTCCCGATCACGTGGGAATTCCACGTGGGTAGCGGGGCGGAGAAAGCCATGCCCGATTTCGAGCAGCGCCACGAGGTGACCGCCGCCGGCGTCTGCACGACAAGCAAGGGAGGGGCATCGGAAACGACGAACCTGAACGACGCTCCCTCCGGGTATTGAACGTGATTCGAGTTCTGGCCATATCGATGGTGGCGCTCGCGGCAGGCGGGGCGCTCTCGCCGGCCCAGACCGGCGCCAAAAGGAAGGCTATGTCGGACATCACCGCGCGCGCGGCGGCGCTCGTCGCCGAGTTTGAGAAAGAAAAGGACCCGGAGAAGTTGCAGGGGGCGGCCGATCAACTGGTCGAAGTGGATCTCTCCAAAGAGGAGGAGGGTCTCAAGCGGCTGGCGTTGCGGCGCGAGACGCTGGAGCTGTGGCTGAAGCTGCTGGCCGCCATCGACAAGAACCTCGACCCGCGGTTCGATCCGAACGACCAGCCGAGAGTGAGCGTCTCGCCGCCGCCGTCGGGAGGAGGACAGTTTCCTCCGGGCGTGAGCCCCTCGGCGATCAAGGATCCGCAGGCCCGGCGGCAGTATGAAGCGGCGATCAAACAGAACAAGGACAAAGCGGTGAACTACCGCTTGCAGACCAAGCTGCGGCGGCTGGACCAGAAGCTGACGCCGCAGGCCGAGCGCTTCATCCGGCTTTCGTTCACGACGGTGCCGGGGGACCAGAAGCAGCTCAACGAGGCGGTGAAGAAGCTGATCCCGAATCCGCATCGGGCGCAGGCGCTGGTGCAGGCCGGAGCGCCCAAGCGGTAGGCGTGGCTACAACGCGCCGGAGCTTCTCACGTCGCGCAGCACCGCGCACCAGCCGGGGCAGCCGCGGCTGAGGGCGTAGTCGTCGCTTTCCAGGGTGAAGGCGGCGTCCAGCCGGGCGCCCGGCGCGAACTCCCCCGCGCGCTCCGCGAAGTTCCAGCCCTTGAAAGTGAGCGTGCGGCCGCGCTGGCGCAGACTGACTCTCAGGTGCTTCTCCTTGAAGATCCACGGGGCGGCGGCCACTTCCGCGCCGAAGACGGCGAAGACCGGGGCGGGATTGCCGAAACCGAATGGCGCCATCGAGAGCAACTCCGCCACTACCGGTTCCGTGATTTCATCGAAGGCGATGGAGGCATCCACTTCGACCTCGGCCCGGAAGTCGTCGGGGGCGAGGCGCGCGGCCGCATAGGCGTTTAGCCGCTCCCGGAACTCCTCGATCCGCTCGGTCGCGAGCGTGAGTCCGGCGGCTTGCCGGTGTCCTCCGAAGCGGAGGAACAGGCCGGACATCGACTCCAGGGCCTCCAGCAGATGAAGCGCGGGGACGCTGCGCCCGGAGCCTTGCGCGACGCCTTGCTCGGGATCTTCGGCGAGGACAAACACGGGCCGGTGAAATCTATCGACCAGGCGGCTGGCGACAATCCCCACCACGCCGCGGTGCCACTCTTTTCCACTGAAGACCAGGGCCGCCTGCTGGTCGGTGGGGGGCGTCGCCAGGCACTCGTCCAGAATCAGCCGGACGATCTCGCCCTCGGCCTGCTGGCGGTCGCGATTGAGGCCGTGGAGCCGCGTGGCGAGTTCTTTCGCGCGGTCCACGTCCTCGGTGAGCAGCAGCTCGACGATGTCGTTGGCGTCCGCCATGCGTCCCGCGGCATTCAGCCGCGGCGCGATGCGGAACGCCACCTGGCCGGCCGAAGGGGCCTGGCCCGGCTCGATCCCGGCGACATCGAGCAGCGCGCGCAGGCCCGGATTGCGCACTGCGCGCAGGCCCTCGAGGCCGTACTTCACCAGAACGCGGTTCTCGCCGGTGAGCGGCACCACGTCGGCTACCGTGGCGATGGCCACCAGCTTGAGCAACGATTGGCAAACCCGCCGCGCCTTCCCAGGCGGCCATGGCAGCGTGGCCAGCAGCGCCTGCGCCAGTTTGAACGCCACCCCTGCGCCGCACAGGTTC
>PLEM01000130.1 GCA_003137035.1 Bryobacterales bacterium
GCTTGTGGAAGGCCTGGCGCACCGCCACCTCGAAGGCACGGTACGAATCGCGACGCTGATTGGAGAGCTCGTAGACCGCGTCGAAGGGCGCCGTACCGAACCGCGTCACCAGGTCCGGCGGGGGCGGCGAATCCGGGGCAATCGTGTTCCGAAACGTGAATCCATCCCGGCCGCTCCGCCCGAGGTACTGCAGCCGCACGTACATGTCGGCCGCGAGCCGTCGCTCGGCCCCCAGGTTCCAAGTGGCGTAGCGTGGCGTCTTGAGGGGCTGCGGACCGAGTTCGAACACGGAGACCGCCGGGCCGTACGCCGGCGTCCCGTCCGCCAAATAGTGGGTGGTGAGCGAATACTGGTCCAGGGGCCGGCTGAAGACGTCGAGGCTGGTCTCGTCGTAAACGATTCCGTATCCACCGGAGATTTTGGTCGATTCCATGTGCGGCGGGGCCCAGGAGAACCCAAAGCGCGGTGAAAGGTTCACGTTCCCTGTCAGGCGGTCCCAGTCCTGCCGCAGCCCCATCTCGATTTGCAGGCGCGGCCGCACCTTCCAGGAATCCTGCGCGTACCAGGATGCCTCGGTGTTCGAAAGCTGAAGCCGCCCGCTGCCGCCGAATGTCACCCGGCGCGAGATGCTGTTATCGGCGCGCAGGAACATGTAGCTCGTGCGGTTGACATCCTGCCAGTAATTCACGGCATCCAGGTCGATGCCCACCTTCACTTGGTGGCTGCCCAGCGCGGAGAAGGAAGGCGCGAACAGATTCGCCAGGAACTGGTTGCGGCCGGCTTGCCGCGTGGCGTCGATGAAGGCGTTTCCGGTTCGGCCATAGGCGGTATCGACCAGTGGGGAGTGCCCCTGCGGGATCTCGCGCCCGAACGTGCGGTTGGCCGCGTAGCCGATCTCGAACAGCGCCCCGCGGTGGAAGTAGATTTGGTCCTTGACGTTGACGAACCACTGGCGCGTCCTGCGGTCGATGGTGGTTTCCATGGGATCGAGCGCCCCCAACCCATTGCGCGGCGCGATCCAGAAGTTGGTGAGGAAACCGGTGTACAAAATGTTCGACGGCGTAAGATTGAACTGGTTTCGAAGCAGGTTGCTTACCCGCCAGCTCGTGCTCCGGTCCTGCCCGTTGGGGAGTTCCTGGACCACGTGCTGGTCGTACTGCACCGCCACGCTGTCGGAGAACCACGCGCGGCCTCGCAGCAGCGGCCCCGAGAATTCGAACCTCGGCGTCCATGCGCCGATCAGCCAACCCTTCCGGTTCTCCAGGCCGGGGATGAAATTCGTTCCGGTATAGCGGAACCGGTCGTCGCCGGTCGCGGTCTTGATTGCCAGCGTGCCCGCGGCTCCCTTGCCGAACTCCGCCGGATTAAGGCTCGAAACCTCCATCGTCCGCACGGCTTCCACGCTCAGGCGGCTTTCGAACCGCCCGCTGAGCGGGTCGTTGAGCTCGAACCCGTCCAGAGTATAGAGCACCTGCTCCTCGGCGCCGCCGTTGAGGTGGATTCCGCCGGCCGAATCCTGCACCACGCCCGGAATCGCCCGCATCGCGTTCTTCAGGGTGCCCGTTGAAGCGTAAGGGACCTGGAGAATTTCAGTCCCCGTCAGCCGCTCCTCGGGAGTGGTGCGTTCGAAATCGATGGCCGGCGGCGAGTAGGAGACGTCGACCTTCTCGAAGACCTCGCGGGTCGGGTTCAGCACCAGCGTAATTTCGTTGACGCCTTCGGCCAGCCGCACCGGCCGGTCCTGGAGGCGGAAGAACCCCGGACGTTCGGCCGTCAGCAGGTACTCGCCGGGCAAATCGACCCGGAACGCAAACCTCCCCGTGGGGTCGGCTACCGATTCCACGCGGGACCCCGTGCCGGCCCGGGAGAGAAACACCTGGGCGCCCGGTACCGCCGAACTGTTCTCGTCCACCACGCGGCCAGTCAGGTTGACCTCGGCCCGCGCTGCCTGCGCGCAAAGCGCGACCATCCCGATGAGAAGCGGCCACCTCACGGTACTACAATGATACGTGATGCGATTCCGCCTTTCCCCCTTCGCCGCTCTGCTGGCGGCCGGCACGCTGGCCGCCTCAGCCCAGACCTCCTCGCACCTGGCCAATCTGCGCCAGATCACTTCCGGCGGTCAGAACGCCGAGTCCTACTGGTCCCCCGATGGAAAACGCCTGGTGTTCCAGTCCACTCGCGACGGCCGTGAGTGCGACCAGATCTACCTCATGAAAGCGGACGGCTCCGATGTTCGCATGGTTTCCACCGGCAAGGGCCGCACCACCTGCGCGTACTTCCTCGCCGACGGCAAACGCATCGTGTACGCCTCCACGCATGAAGGCGGCGACACCTGCCCCCCACCAGCCGATCGCAGTAAGGGCTACGTCTGGCCGATCTACGCCACTTACGACATCTTCCTGGCCACCGATACCGGCAAGATACTCAAGAAGCTCACCGATACCAAGGGCTATGATGCCGAGGCGACCGTGAACTGGAAGACGGGCCGCATCGTTTACACTTCGCTCGCCGGCGGCGACCTGGACCTGTGGAGCATGAAGTCCGACGGCTCGGCCAAGCGCCAACTCACCAGCCTCGCCGGCTACGATGGCGGCGCGGTCTGGTCCCGCGACGGCAAGAAGCTGGTCTGGCGCGCCATGCACCCCAACAACCCCGAGTCGCTCGCCACTTACAATACCTTCCTGGCGAGGGACCTCGTCTCCCCGATGAAAATGGAAATCTTCATCGGCGATGCCGACGGAAAGAACGCACGGCAGATCACCAATTTCGGCTGCGCCAGTTTCGCTCCCACCTTCACGCCCGACGGCAAGCGGATACTATTCGCCTCCAACAAGCACAAGTGCGACACTCATAACTTCGAGCTCTACCTGATGAAGCTCGACGGCTCCGGCCTCGAGCAGGTCACCGAGTTCGGCGGCTTCACCTCGTTCCCGGAGTTTTCGCCCGACGGCAGGAAGCTGGCCTTCACCTCCAGCCACCAGGCCAAGGGCCGCTACGAATTCAACATCTTCGTGGCAGACTGGAAGTAGGAGGCATTATGGAACTCACAGGAAAACGCATCGCGATTCTGGTCGACCAGGCCTATCAGGAACTCGAGGTCTGGTATCCCTACTACCGCTTCCAGGAAGCCGGCGCCGAGGTTGTCACCGTGGGCGCCCAGGCGGGCGCGACTTATCCCAGCAAGGTCGGCTACCCGGTGGTGGCCCAGAAGTCTTACGACCAGGTGAGCCCGGGCGACTTCGACGGCGTGGTGGTTCCCGGCGGCTACGCTGCGGACCATATCCGCCGGTACCCCAAAGCCATTCAACTCATCAAGGATCTCGACGCGCAGGGCAAGCTGGTCGCCTCCATCTGCCACGGCCTGTGGGCGCTCTGTTCCGCCGGCGTGCTGAAGGGCCGCCGCGCCACCTGCTTCTTCGCGATCAAGGACGACATCGTCAACGCCGGCGCGCGCTACGAAGACTCCGAGGTGGTGGTTGACGGCCGCCTGGTCACCTCGCGCAAGCCCGACGATCTGCCCGCCTTCTGCCGCGCCTGC
>PLEM01000402.1 GCA_003137035.1 Bryobacterales bacterium
GGGCCGGGGGCCAGGGGTCGGGGGCCGGGGGCCAGGGGCCAAGGGCCGGGCAGGCGGAAGGCACCCCTGTTGTTGTTGGGCATCGCCTCGGATTATAGTTGGTTTGGGCCATGATTCCCAATGTGCTGACGATTCTCCGGATCTTCTTCGTGCCACTGCTGGTAGCGGCGCTGGTCGAGCAGGACGTCGGCTTCCGCCTGGGGACTTTCACGGTGACCAACGAGTGGCTGGCGCTGGCGATTTTTCTTTCGGCCGCCGCCACGGACCTGCTGGACGGGTATCTGGCGCGGCGCTGGAAGCAGGTCACCACGGTGGGCACGCTGCTGGATCCCATCGCGGACAAGCTGCTGATTTCGGCGGCGCTCATCGCGCTGGTGCAGGTCCGGGTGGTGCCGGCCTGGATTGTGATTCTGATTGTGGGGCGGGAATTCGCGGTCACCGGGCTGCGGAGCATCGCGGCGACGGCGGGGTACCTGATCCGGGCCAGCGAGCTGGGCAAGACCAAGATGTTCGCGCAGGTGATGGCCGTCTCGATGGTGCTGGTGGGAATGCACTGGCCGGTTCTGGCGCCGGCGGCGATGGTTCTGATCTGGTGCGTGGCTGCCGTCTCGATCGTCTCGGCACTGGCGTACTTCCGCAAGTTCTGGCGCAAAGTGGACGACGGGATCAAGCGGCGGCGCCGGGTGGAGTTGCTGTTGCTCGAGCGCGAACAGAAACGGGAGCGCTTTAAGGCGCGTCGCCAGGCGGCACACGCTCTGGAGCGGGAAGAGCAAGCACCTTAAAGCCCTCGGCCGTGAACTCCAGGTTTCGCACCTGGCCCGCGGGTCCGATGGTCCCCACCGGTTTCCCGTTACAAATGACCTCGATGCCCGCGGCGTTGCCGGTGCGCAGTTGCACCAACTGATTGGCGTCCACGTTGCGAGTCTCGTCCGCCTTGAGAATACCGCTGAACAGGTACTTGCCGTCCGCGGCGATGCGAATCCAGGTGGCGTCAATCGCGTGAATCCGAACCTGGATGGGAGCGGTTTGCGTGGCAGCCGTTGGAGCCGGCGGTGGAGTCTCGAGCGTAGCGGTCTCGGCGGCCGCTCCCGAGGCGGCGGGCGGGACCGGGGCGGCCTCGGCGGAGGGCGTGGGAGCGGGCGAAGCCGGCTGGAGCGTCCCAGCGGCACTGGGCAAGCCTTCGTTGGCCGCGGCGGCGGCCTGTGCCGCAGGGGCGGAAACAGACGGGCCCGAGGGCTTCATCTCGCGGGATCTTTGCCACAGCCAGAACAGCACCGAGCAGGCGGCGACGATCGCCACGAGAACGATTGCCGAACCGAGCGGGCGTTGCGAGCTGGAACGCCGCGCTCCGCGGGCGGCCATGGGCGGCACATCCAGCGCTTCGGGAGAAACCGGCGGCCGCTCGATCATGGGCACGCGCTCGCAGGCGGCAAGCCGGTTCAGCTCGGGCTCGAAGTCGGCCTCGTCCAGACCCAGCGCCCGGGCGTATTGGCGAACGAAGCTGCGAGTGAAGAAAATGCCCGGGAGCTTCTCCAGATCGTCGGCCTCGATGGCTTCCAGGAAGATCAGGTTGATCTTGGTGAGCTCCGCGAGTTGCTGGAGATCGAAGCCCTGGCGAAGACGTTCCTGGCGCAGCCGCTCACCGATGGAGTTCATACCGAGAAATCGCGCGATCCCGAGGGCTATAATACCAGAAACAGTGGAGTGGCTCGCGAACCCCGACATTTCCGTGATCGTGGTCAACTGGAACCGGCGCGAGCTGCTGCGAGCGTGCCTGGAATCGCTGGCCCGGCAGACTGGAGCCGGGTTCGAGACGATTCTGGTGGATAACGGATCGACCGACGGCTCGGTGGAAACGGCGGAGCGGGAATTCGCCGGACGGCCGGAGTTGGGATTGCGGATAGTGGCGAACCGCGAGAACCGGGGTTTCTGCGCCGCCAACAACCAGGGCATCGCCTGCGCGCGCGGCCGGTTTATCGCGCTGCTGAATAACGATGCGGAAGCCGGGCCGGGATGGCTGGCGGCACTCCAAGGCGCGCTGGCGGGATCGCCGGACGTGGGCATGGCGGCTTCGAAGATCCTGGTTTGGGAGGCCCCGTCGCAAATCGACAAGGTGGGCCACCTGATTTATCCGGATGGCCAGAACCGGGGCCGCGGATCGGGGGAGCAGGACCTGGGACAATACGATGCCGTGGAGGAGGTCTTGTGGCCCGATGGTTGCGCCGCGATGTACAAAAGAGCGATGTTAGACCAGATCGGCGGATTCGATGAGGACTTTTTTGCCTACGGCGACGACGCTGAATTGGGGTTGCGCGGCCGGATTGCCGGATGGCGCTGTTTGTACGTGCCCTCGGCCGTGGTGCGGCATCACCGCGGGGCCACGCTGGGGCTGGGGTCGGCGCGCCGGCTCGAACTCATCGAACGCAACCGCGTGCTTCTGGCGGCCAAGCTGTTTCCCTGGAGCCTCCTATGGTTGAACGGCGCGTACTACGCGGCGCGGCTGAGCGCGGGAGCATGGGCGGCGGTCCGCGGGCAGGGCGAGATCCGGAGCTATCCGGGGATAAGGGGCAAGCTGCGGGCGGCAATGGCGTTGCTGAAGGGGGACCTGGGAGCGCTGCGGATGCTGCCCCGAATGCTGCGGAAGCGGGCGGCGCTGCGCGAAATCCGCAAGCTGACTCCCCGCCAGGTGCGGGAGCTGATCCTGGACAACCGCATCTCGCTGAGAGCCCTGAGCCGCCAGGCGGCCTGACCAGCGGCGACTCGTGTCCCGCATGTGAGTCGCCGGATGCCGAGCTCTTGTTTGAAACCACCGACCGGCTCTATCGGACCACCGATCGCCGGTTCCGCGTGGTCGAGTGCCGGCGCTGCCGCCTGCTGCGTCTGGACCCGCGTCCCAAGTCCGAGGAGCTGCGGCAGTATTACCCGGAGAATTATTGGTTCGCGCCCGACGCGACGGCGGCCGGCCGGATGGAAGAGGCTTACCGGCGTTTCGTCCTGGGCGACCACGTGAGTTTCGTCAAGCGGGCCATGGAGGAGTCGCGGGAGAGCGGTCCGGTGCTGGACGTGGGCTGTGGCGGGGGGCTGTTCCTGCGGGTGTTACAGGAGCAAGGCTCGCGTGTGCTGGGTATCGATCATTCGCTCCCGGCGGCCGGCGTGGCTTGGCGGGTGAACGGGGTGCCGGCGATTTACGGAAGCCTGACGGAAGCGCCCCTGCCC
>PLEM01000330.1 GCA_003137035.1 Bryobacterales bacterium
CGCCGGCCATCGCCGACGGCACGCTGCACAGCTACAAGATGTGCGACTGGATCGACAACGCCATCACCATGCAGATGGGGCACGGCGAGGGCCAGGTTTACGGCTACCTCCACCTACCCTGCAAGGTGGAGCTGAACGCCCGGCTGTGCACCCCGGTGGAGGCCAGCGTTGATTGAATTCACGGGCGAGCGCGTGATTCCAGGACAATCGGACCTGGATCTCTTTAATGAGCACCTGGCGCGCTACGCCTTCGCCGCCCGGTTCGCCCAGGGCCGGCGGGTGGTGGATGCCGGCTGCGGGGCGGGGTACGGCGCGGCCGAACTGGCGCGGGCGGCGCGCGGCGTTCTTGGGGTGGACGCCTCGACGTACGCCATCGCGTACGCTTGCGAACACTACTCCGCGCCCAACCTGCGGTTCGTGGCGGCCTCCTGCGCCGCGCTACCGCTTGCGGACGCCTCGGTGGATCTGCTGGTGGCCTTCGAGGTGATCGAGCATCTGGCGGAGTGGCAACGCTTCCTTGCGGAGGCCCGCCGCGTGCTGGCCCCCGGCGGACAGTTCATCGTCTCGACGCCCAACAAGGCATACTACGCGGAATCGCGGCGCCAAACGGGTCCCAACCCGTACCACGTCCACGAATTCGACTTCGATGAATTCTCGGCGCAGCTCCGCGTGTTGTTTCCCGAAATCACTCTGTTTCTTCAGAACCACGTCGAGGGGATCGGCTTTCAACCGCTCGAAACGCAGGCGGAATCTGTTCCGCAGGTGCGCACCGGGGACGGCCAGGCGGATCCCGGAGAGGCGCACTTCTTCCTGGCCGTCTGCTCGCTGGAGCCGCAGCCCGCCGCGTCCGCCTTCCTGTATCTGCCCGGCGCCGGCAACGTGCTCCGCGAGCGGGAGCTGCACATCGCCCGGCTGGAGGCCGAACTGGCCACCAAGGACCACTGGCTGGAGGATCTGCGGACGGAGAAGCAAGGCCTCGTAAACCTGTTTCGCGCACAGACCGCGGAGCTCGAGCGCAGCAACCAGTGGGCGCACGACAACGAGGAGTTGCTCCACTCGGCTCAGGAGCGCATCGTCGTGCTCCAGCAGGAACTCGAGAAGACCATCGCCGGCTATCAAGCGTCCATCGCCGCCTACCAAGCGCAGGTGGGCGAGTTGGAGGGCGAGAACCGGGCCAAAGCCGAGTGGGCGGCCCGCCTGGACGCGGAGCTGCAAGCCAAAGGGAAGGAGCTGCTGGGTTGCATCCAGTTGCTCGACACCGCGGAAAGCACGGTGGTGGAACGCACCGCCTGGGCGCAACGCCTGAACGGGGAACTCCAGCAGATCGAGGCGCTTTTGACCATGGTCAGGGCATCGCGGTGGGTCAGGCTCGGACGGACGGTCGGGCTGGGCCCGGAGCTGCCGCGCGATTGACATGGCGAAGCTGAAGCGGTTCCTCCGAGACCTGCCGCTGCTGATCCTGTGCCCGCTGCTTCTGCTGGTGGCTGCGCTGGCGATGGCGGCCGCGGACCTGCTTTGGCTGGTGGCCGGGCGCAGGCGCCGCTCGTCCGACAGCGCACCGCGGCGCGACGCGGCCAGCGTTGTCATTCCCAACTGGAACGGTCGCGAGCTGATCGAGAAGTACCTTCCCTCGGTGATCGCGGCCATGCAGGGCAATCCGGCCAACGAGATCATCGTCGTGGACAACGGCTCCACCGACGGGAGCGCCGAATTGGTCCGCGAGCGGTTCCCACAAGTCCGTGTTCTTGCGCTTAAGTCGAATCTCGGCTTCGGCGGCGGTTCGAATGCCGGGTTTCGCGAGGCCCGAAACGACATCGTGGTGCTGCTCAACAGCGACATGCGGGTCGAGCCGGACTTTCTCCAGCCGCTGTTGGAGGGCTTCGACAACCAGCAGGTGTTCTCGGTAGCCTGCCAGATCTTCTTCGCCGACCCGGAGCGAAAGCGCGAGGAAACCGGCCTGTCGCAAGGCTGGTGGCGCGATGGCGGCCTGCGCGTGCGGCACCGTATCGACGAGGCGGTCACGGACCTCTATCCGTGCTTCTACGGAGGCGGCGGCTCCTGCGCCTACGACCGGCGCAAGTTCCTCGAGTTGGGCGGGTTCGATGCGCTGCTCAAGCCGTTCTACCTGGAAGACACGGACCTCGGGTACATGGCCTGGAAGCGCGGCTGGCGGGTGCTCTACCAGCCACGCAGCGTGGTGCATCACGAGCACCGTGGCACCATCGGGAAGCATTTCCGAGACGACCAGATCCAGGCGGTCTACAAGAAGAACTTCGTGCTGTTCTCGTGGAAGAACATTCACGAGTGGCGCCGGCTGGCCTCGCACCTGACGTTCACCATGGGCGAGGCGCTGGTCAGCGCCACGCTCGGCGATACCACCGGGCGGGCCAACGCGCAGGGCGTTTGGCGGGCCTTCGGGCAACTGCCACGGGCGCTCGTTTCGCGCTGGCGCGCCCGCGGTCTGGGCGCGATCCGCGACACCGAGGCCTTCCTGCGCCCGCTGGGAGCCTACTATCGAGACCGCTTCGAACTGGACCGGCCCGCGGCGGGGCAGGAAGACGAGAAACTCCGCGTGCTGTTCGTCTCGCCCTACCCGATCTGCCCGCCGATACACGGTGGCGGGGTGTTCATGTATCACGCGGTGAGGGAACTGGCGCGGCTGGCGGAGGTTCACCTGCTGTGCCTGCTGGATTACGCGAGCGAGCTCGGGGCGCACAGCGAGCTTGCCAGCGTCTGCGCCTCGGCCGAGTTTCTGGTGCGCAGGGAAGGCCGGCCCAGCTCGTTCGGTTCGATTGTGCCACACGCCATCCACGAGTTTGCGAACGACGATCTCGAGTGGGCGATGCACCGGCTGATCCGCACGCACGGGATCGACGTGGTTCAGCTCGAGTACACAGCGCTGGCCCAATACGCGGGCCGCTACCGGGGCCTGCTGTGCGCCTTGTTCGAGCACGACATCTACTTCCAGTCGATCGCGCGGGGCCTGACCGAACCGCACAGCCTCTACTGGAAGCTCACCGCCGAGATCGAGTACCTGCGCGCGCTGCGCTACGAGCTGCGCGTGCTGCCCCGGATCGACCGGATTCAGGTGTGCACCGCGGAGAACAAGGCATTCCTGCTGTCGTTTCTGCCCAAGCTTGCCGGCCGGGTTCAAGAGGGGCTGCGCGCCATCGTCGACACGTCCAGCTACCGCTTCCAGACGGCGGGGCGCGAGCCTGCGACGATGCTGTTCGTAGGCAGCTTCCGCCACCTGCCGAACCAGGCCGCGCTGACCTGGTTCACGCGCAAGGTGCTGCCGCGAGTGCTGGAGCGCCGGCCGGACGCGCGCCTGGTAGTGGTGGGATCGGAAGCGCCCCCGCGTCACGGCCTGCCGCCGTCGGAGGCCATCGAGCTGCGCGGCCTGGTGGACGACATCCGCGAGCCCCTCTCGCGCTACGCGGTCTTCGTGTGCCCGATCCTGAGCGGCTCGGGAGTGCGGGTCAAGCTGCTCGAGGCGTTCTCGGCCGGGATTCCGGTGGTCTCGACTCGGGTGGGGGCGGAGGGCCTGGCAAGGCAAGACGGGGAGTTCTGCGCGCTGGCTGACGATCCCGCGCAATTCGCCGAGAAGATCCTGGCTCTGTTCGAGCGCCCCGAGGCGGCCGCGCAGATGGCCGAACGGGCGCGCCGGGAGGTGGAAGCCAACTGGGATGCCGCCGCCACCACCCAAAAGCTGGTTGCGAGTTATCGGGAAGCCTTGCGCGAGAAGCGCGGCGAGCCGGCGGAAGCGCGGGCGGTTACTTGCCCTTGAGCGCGCGCTGCAAGCGTGCCACGATGTGGCCCGCGGTGCGGTCCAGCTCCGCGGAAGACGTGTTCTTCGGCTTCTCGTAGAAGGACCAGAGCACGACGCGGCTATGGGGATCGACCAGGAAGATGGTTCCCTTGCCGCTCCCGAACGAGGAGGCTCGCGTGAGGTTCGCATCCTTGGGCTTGGCCTCGGCCTGAGCGTCTGGCTTCCCTTCCTCGTCGCTCTTGGCCGCCGCCGGCTGGGTTTTGGCGGCCTCCGGCTTGGGCTTGGGCGGGGTCGGCTCGGGCGGCTTTGGTTCGGGATACAGTTCCGAGAGGCGTGTCTCGAGCCCTTCTCCGAGGCGGTCGGTGAACACCGCGTCCGCCTTCTTCGGATCCGCCACGACCTGGAACAGTCCGGAGCCGGTGATCCGGTTGGCGAGATGCTGATCCAGACCGCCCCCCATCGGAAGCAAGTACACGGAATGCACGTTGGCGAGTTGGGCGCTAGCGTTGGAGGCCAGCGCGAAGATACCGGAAAGTAGAACTGCGGCGATTTTCATGGCAAGTACCATCATAATAGGATTTGCGCGAGCGACTGCTGCTGATTGCGGGGGCGCTGGCGGCATTTGGCGGCGCCGCCCTGGGCTCCTTCCATTTCGACGACTACGCGATCTTCTCCGACCCGGCGCTGACCTCGCCGGCGGGGTGGTGGGAAGTGTGGGGGCCGCTCTACACGCGGCCACTCACCTACTTCACGTTCTGGCTGAACTACCAGCTTGGGGGGCGCGAACCGCTGGGGTATCACCTGTTCAACCTGGCGTTGCATGTTGGCGCGGTGCTGCTGCTGTTCGAGTTGCTCCGGCGCGTGATCCCGCGAAGGGCGGCGCTGGTTGGGGCGCTGCTGTTTGCGATCCACCCGATTCAAAGCGAGGCCGTGGCTTACATCTTCGCGCGTGCGATTCTGCTAGCGGCGGTGTTCTCGCTGCTCTCGGCGATCGCCTGGCTTGACGGCCGGCGTTGGCTGGCGGTGGTCTGGTTCGCGGTGGCGCTGCTGGGGAAGGAAGAAGCGGCGGCGGTTCCCCTGGTGCTGTGGATGCTGGAGCGCGGGAAACGCCCACGCCTGAACGGGCCGATTCTGGCCATGCTGGCGCTCGCGCTCGCGGCGGGGTTGCGCGTCATCTGGGTGGCCAAGACGTTGGGGACGGGCGCGGGCGTGGGACCCGGTCTTTCCCCGTGGACCTATCTGGCGGCGCAGGGAGCGGCCATTGTGAGGTACCTGCGGCTGGTGGTGGTGCCGTGGGGGTTCACGGTGAATGCGCAAATCACCGTGGATTGGACGGCGTGGCTGGCGTGGGCCGCGCTCGCCGCCGCGGTGGCGGTGGCGTGGAAGCGCAAGTGGGTCCCGTTCCTGGCCGCGCTGGTGCTGCTGATTCCCTCGTCGTCCGTGTTTCCGGCGGCGGACCAGGCGGCGGACCGCCGAATGTACCTGCCGATGCTGGCGCTGGCGCCTGGAGTGGCGCTGCTGCTGGCCCGCTTGCGCACGCGATGGATTGCCGGCATCGCTGTGGTGCTGGTGGCGTTGAGCATCGGGCGAATGCAGGTCTGGCGGACCGAGCAATCGCTGTGGGAAGAGGCGGAGCGGCACGCGCCTGGGAAGGTTCGGCCGAAGATCCAGCTCGCGCGGGTGGTGGGGGGAGAACGCGCACTGGAACTGCTCCGCGAAGCGCGGGCGATCGAGCCCGAGGACGCGCGAGTGGCGTCGGAGATGGGGAGGATCTATCTGGATTCCGGCCGGGCGCCCGAGGCTTTGGGGGAGTTTGGCCGCGCCCTGGCACTTGAACCGCGAAACCCCCGGGCGCTGAGTAATCGGGGCGCAGCGCTGCTGGCCCTCGGGCAGGCCGAGGCGGCGCGGCGCGATTTCGAGCGGGCTCTGGCGATCGACCCGTGCCTGTTTGAGGCGCGCTTGAACTTGCGGGCAGGTCCGGGACCCGGATGCCGGTACACGCCGGAGCAACGGCTAGCGCTGGGTGGGCCGTGATCCCGCGAGCGGCATCGGGGCGCTACTTCACTTCGATCGAGCAGGGCATGAGCTTGAGCATGCCGCCGTGGAGCCAGGTACTGGTGGCGAAGCGTCGCAGGAAGGCCAGCACGGGCGCGCTGGCGAGCGGGTCGGCGGGGCGTCCGACCAACTGGTCCCAAATGTTGCGATGAGGCGGGTAGGCGACTAGTTTCACTTGCTCGCCGGGCGGGATTCCAGCTTTCTGCTTCAGTAATTCGACGGCGCGGTCGATGCCTCCGAGATCGTCGATGAGGTCGTTGGCTTTGGCCTGCGAACCGAGCCAGACGCGGCCTTGGGCGAGGGGCTCGATTTGCGCCACCTCCCTCTTGCGGCCTTGGGCGACGCGGCGCACGAAGCTCGCGTACAACCCGTCGATCTCCCGGCGCAGCTTCTGGCGGGCGGCATCGCTCAGCGGGGTGTAGTCGGAATCGATCTCGGCGAAACGGCCGCGGGAGAGGATGTCTTTACGGACCCCGAGCTTGTCGTATAAGCCCCGCAGGTCGGCCTTTCCATAGAACACGCCGATGGAGCCGGTGAAGGTGCCGGGGTAGGCGACGATGGTATCGCCGGTCATGGCGATGTCGTAACCGCCGGATGCGGCGGCATCGGACATCGAGATGACGAGAGGCTTCTTCTTGTTCAGCAGCGTCATTTCCCGCCAGATCTCGTCGGAGGCGAAGGCGTCGCCGCCGGGCGAATCGATGCGCACGATGACGCCCTGGATTCCGCGGTCGTCCCCGACGCTGTGCAGCATAGCCGCCATGGCGGACGGACTGACGGCGCTATCGGAGCCAAAACCGCCATCGTCGCCGCGGACGATATCCCCTTCGGCGACCACGAACGCGACCCGCCGGCCAGTCTCCACGCCGACCGATTCGGGCGGGATCTTGAGGTAATCGCGGTGCGAGAACTTGTGGATGGCGGGCAACTTGAGCCGCAGCCGGAGCTCCTCAAACACCTGGTCCTGGTACTGGAGCGCATCGACCAGGCCCGAGTCCAGCGCCTGCTGGGAGACGAAAGGTCCCTGATCGATGGTGGCGCGGATCTGTTCCGGAGTCCTGTGTCGAGCGGTGGCGATCGCGCTCGTGAGCTGGCCGTACAAGTCGTCCAGAATCGAGTTCATCACCTCGCGGGTTTCGGGGCTCATGGAACTGCGCGTGAACATGTCGGGAGCGTCCTTGTACTTCCCGGCGTGCTCCACATCGATCCGGACACCCAGCTTGTCGAGCGTGTCTTTGAAGTAGGTCAGCTCGGCCCGCAGCCCCTTGACGTCGAGCAGGTCCTCCGGGGTCATGAAGACGCGATCGGCAGCGGTAGCGAGGTAATACTCGCGGGTGCCGGGAGCGCGCAGGAAGGCGTACAGCGGCTTGCCGGACTTCTTGAAGGCCAGCAGGTCCTCGCGGAGCTCCTGCAACTTGGCCCAACCGGCCTGGACCCCCTGCGGCATGAAGACCACCGCGCGAATGCGCCGATCGGCGGCCGCCTTACGCAGCAACTCCCAGTGGTCGCGGACGGTCGGAGGAGACCTCCGCTCAAAGAACGGCAACGGGATATCGAGGGCGGGGCTCTCGGGGACGGACCCTTCGAGCTTGAACACCAGAATCGAAGCGTCCGGGAGGGAGGGCGGACGGGAAGCCAGGCGCAGCATCGCGAAGAAGAAGATGACCAGCGCCAGGCCGGAGAACAGGAAGCCGATCAGGATACCGAGCAAGAATTTCTTCACTAACACCGTTATAGCGCGTGCGGGCCGGAAGTGGGCCGGTGCGGCGTCAGGCTCCGGTGAGGATCAGGTCCACGCGGCGGCTTACCTCACGCAGGTAGGCCTCGTCGCCAGCGGGCAGCTCGCAGGTGGCGGTGCCGGAGTAGCCGATCTCGGAGAGGGCCCGGTAGACCTCGGGCCAGTCGATGTTTCCCTCGCGCAGCGCGACCCACTCGTAGGTGGAATTCACCATGCGGAAATCCTTCAAATGGAGCTTCACGATGCGCTTGCCCAGGGTTCGGATCCAGTCCTGGGGATAGCCGTACAGCAGGATGTTGCCCACGTCGAAATAGGCGCGCACCCAGGGGCTGGCGAAGTCGTCGAGGTAGCGCGCGAACTCGAGCGGGCTGAGCAGGAACTTGTTCCAGACGTTTTCAAGGGCGATGATCACCTTCAGTTCTTGGGCCAGCGGCAGCAGCGCGCGGATCTGTTGCTGAGAGCGCGTCCAGGCGTCCCGATACCGGGTGCCCGGATTCACCACGGCGGGCACCAGCAGCACCGTGTCCGCGCCCCAGAAACTGGCGTTGCGGAGGCTGGTTTCCATTCCCTCGATGCTCTTGGCGACCTCCGCGGGGTCGCTCGAGGAAAGCGGGTACCGCCAGTGGGCCTGGTTCATGACCGAGTGAATGCGGATGCCGGCAAGCTCGGCGGCCCGCTTGATTTCCTCGACCTCCTTCTGGCTGGAGGTAGTCTCGCACTCGACCTGATCGAAGCCGGTGTCGCGCGCCAGCTTGAAGCGGCCGGCGTAGCTCAGTGTTTTCGGCAACATGCCGATATACACCGCCTTGGCAACGGGCAGGCGGGCAGGCGCGGCAACGCCGGTTCCGAGCGCCAGGGCGGAAGTGGCCAGAAAGTCACGTCGGGAGCAGGGGCGGGACATGCCACGATTCTAGCGCTAACCGCGCGGCAGGCCGCCTCCGGCGGAATGGCGCGCCCCGTCAGTCCAGCGCTAAGCGGCGTTGCAAGAGTGGCGACGCGGCACGCTGAAGAAGCTGCTGAAAAAGTCCTTCTGAACGCTCGAAGGGGACAAGCTGAAGCATGTCCCACCCGGCAAATCAATGGCTTGCGGGCTTACGTGGGGCATGCTTCAGCTTGCCTAGGGACTTCTTCGGCAGCCTCTGAAGCGTGCGCCACGGTTGGGACGGCGGCTACATGGAGAGCGAGGGGATCTTGATGATTTTCTTCTGGATGGCGTACTGAACCAGTTGGGCCTTGTTGTGGATGTCCAGCTTGCGCATGAGATTGAACTTGTGGGCTTCCACGGTCTTGACGCTCAGGTTGAGGTCGCAGGCGATTTCCTTGACCGACTCGCCCTCGGCAAGCATTTTGAGCACTTCCTTTTCGCGTGGGGTGAGGGTTGCGAACCGGGGGGTGCGGGCGGCGGACTTGATGCGCGAGCGGAAATCGTCAACCAGCTGAGCCAACATGCGAGGGCTGAGGTAACTGCCGCCGCGGTGCACGTCGCGAATGGCGCCCAGCAGTTGCAGCGCGGGGCTGTCCTTGAGCACGTAGCCGCTGCCGCCGACCTCCATGCCCTCCACCAGGTAGTCCTCATCGTCGTACATGGTGAGGAAAAGCACCTTACACTCGGGGCGGTCCTTCTTGACCTGGCGAGTGGCCTCGAAGCTGCTGAAGCCGGGCATCCCAATATCCATGAGCACCACATCGGGACGCAGTTCGGAGGCCTTCTCGATGGCGTCGCCGCCATTGGCGACTTCGCCCACCACCTCCATGTCCGCCTCCGTGCTCAGCAGGTTTCTGACCCCCTGGCGAAAGAGCGTATGATCGTCTGCCAACAGGATTCGAATCTTGGCCATAATCCACTCACGTCCCTTTTCCGCGGCGTGCCCATCCGGGCTTAGCCGGTACGCCGGAACGCCGGTTCGGACTCCGGCTTAGCCGGCGACGGCAACTCGATGGAGATTGTGGAGCCGCGTCCCGGCCGGCTCTCGACCTGAAACCGGCCGCCGACCAGGGCTACCCGCTCGCGCATACCCGCCAGCCCGAAGGACTCGCGCCTGGCGAACGCCTCCTCGACATGGAAGCCGACGCCATCATCCTCCACACGCAGCCTAAGGAGTCCATCGGCGGTGGCGAGCGAAATGATTACATTGGAGGCGGAGGAATGGCGCGCAATGTTGCTGCAACACTCCTGCACCAGACGGTAGACTACCAACTCGGTCCTCTTCGGCAGCGGCCCAAGCCGCGGCAGGTGGAGTTGAACCTGGATGCCTTGGAGGGAGCGGAACCGGTTCACCAACTGGCGCACGGCGGCGCCCAGGCCCAGTTGCTCGAGCACCGCGGGGCTGAGATCGGAAAGCAGGCGCCGGATCTCGACAACGGTCCGGCCGATCAGGTTCCGGGCTCCGGCCAGCCCGCTGCGAAGCTCCGGGGAAGCATCGGGCGCCGAGCGCTCGATCATGTCCAACTGGAGCGGCAAACACAGCAGCAACTGGCCGGCCTCGTCGTGCAACTCGCGGCTGATACGCCGGCGCTCCCGTTCCTCGATCTCGACCATGTGGGAGGCGAGTTGGCGCACCTGTTCCTCGCGGGCCGCCAGGTCTTCGGACAGCCGAAGCTTCTCGGAAGCCAGCAAGCAGAGCTCGGCCGCTCCGGTCAACAACTGGAGTTCCCTGGGAAGCCAGGTGTAGGTCTTGCGGAAGCCGAACTGCATGGCGCCGGCGACGCCCGCGCCGGAGATCAAGGGGATGGACCAGCAGGAGGGGTAGAGCCCGCGCCAGGACGGATCGAGCAGCAGGCGCTCGGAGGCGCCACCGCCGCGGATATAGCGAGGCAAGGCCAGCTTCTCGAGAAGCGCTTCGGAATCCGCGGCCGGGCGCAGCGCCACCGGGCCCGGCGCCGCCAGAGCCAGCCACGACCGCTTCTCCCGGTCGAACAGAAACAGACGCCCGGCGTCGGCCTGGCAGAAGCGCGCCAGAGTGGCCAGCGAGCGCTCCAGCAACTGGCGTTGCCCGCCGGATTCCAGCTCGGCCTGGAACAGCTCGTAGAAGGCCTCGGTTTCGGCCTCGCGCACCTGGTAGAAGGCGTTATTGAGCGTGAGCACGATACAGAAATTCAACTGCTCGGATGCCCACTTCAGGTTGGCGGCCTCCTTGGGATAGACGTTGCGGAATTCGCGGGCCGCCAGCCGGTCGTAACTCTGGAGGGCGTCCACCACGGCGCCCCGGCGCAGGTCCAGCTTGGCCAGCCTGCGCCCGTTGTAGGCGATGTGCTCGAAGAAACCCTGCACTGGCCGGCGGCCGGCGAGCAGGTCCGCGGCCGCGCCGAGCGTGATCCGTACCAGAGTCTGGCGCTGCACGGGACTGATCCCCAAGCCGCGCAGCTCCTGGATGAAGCGCCGCTCCAGCTTGCGCGCGTGGGGTTTCAACTTGCGCGCCAGACCGCGGATCTGGACCCGCAACTGGCTGCTCAACAAGTCGGCCGCGTCGGCCAGGACGGGCGGCTTGTGGAGGGACGGCACGGCAGTTCATCGGGCGTTCCGGGGGCGGACTTTAGGGGGAACGCGGTCGCGGGAAGCCGGCGGGCCCCCGGTCGGTTACGGCGCGGTTCGGGCGTCTACGGCTGGGACGCCCCAACGGGCACGGAAAGCGAGCCGACGGAGCCGGTCGAGTGGTCGAAGACCAGGACGCGGACCTTTGTGGTCGCGGCGTCGATCGGGAAATCCTGTTCGAAGGGAAACCCGTTCTTGGCGGCGGCCTCACGCTGTTCCTTGGTGAGGCGAAGATTGAAGTCCGAGGGCAAGGGCGCCCCGGCCACACCACTGGCCGCGTAGCCCGCGACCAACGCAGTGACATGCCCGGTGAAGACGCCGCCCTCGTCGCGCAGGAACAGGTCGGCCGGGTCGATCTGGACTTTGAGATGGATGGCCTTCTGCGCGCCGGACACCGGAGAAGCGGTAACGCGGAGGCCGATCTGCGGATCGTCGAAGGGACTCCTGACCGCGGCCAGCAGAGCGTCCTGCGCGCGCGCCATGGCCGGCCGCGCATCGGGGAAGGCGTAGTACCGCTGCCGAACTTCGATTTTGACGCCCTTTCGCTCGGTGGTGACCTTCACACGGTGGAACTTGTTGTCGAAACTTCCCGGCGCGGCCTCGTAGCCCAACACGTAGCCGCCGGCGGGATCGCTGCCAAACCTGGACAGAATGGCGCGGATATCGTCGCCGAAGAACGGCCGTCCGCCGGAGAGGCCGGCAAATTCCACCATGCCGCGGTTCGTATCGGCATTCAAGTCGTTGGCGTAGGTCACCGCGTTGACGGCAACCCCGGTGCGCTCCAGAGTGACCGCCAGGTGCGGCACATACAGCGCGCAATCGAGCCAGTCGCCGCTGCACGTGTTCTTGGGGTTCGACACCGTCTGAACGTCCCTCATCACCCAGAGGATGTTTCGCTCGCCGGAGAACAACACCAGTTGCCGGGCCAGCGTCTCCATGGCCACGTAAGTCTTCTTTGCGACGTCCTCCTCCGTAATGCCGGTCGGGCGGCCGCGAATCAGGCTCTTCATGAGCTTGTCGAACTGCGACTCGATCTGCTGGGTCCAGGTCTTGTCGTCGGCGGCCGGGACGGAGGGATCGGGCGGGATCGGATGAACCGGAACCAGGCTGCCATCCATCGCCAGGACGTAAAGGTAGACGTTTTCGCCGGATTCGAGTTGCTGGAGCGAATGGCCGACCTTCTTGTAGGCGTCCAGTGCATACCCGCGGCCCTGCTTCATGAGGTCGAAGAGGATGGCCGTGGCGTGAGGAATCCGTGGCGAGCGGTTGGAAAGTACGCCGGGCTCCGCCTGGCCGGCCGGCGCCGCGGCTTTGCGATGGAAGTAGACGATGCGCTGAGGCTGGCCCTGGTCCAGCACCTGCAAGTCGCCCAGGTTGAGGTCGCTCACCGGCTGGCGATTGCTATCAAGCGCCAGAACGTTCAGGCGCATCAGAGGCGGCGCCTCGGCGCCGGGCGTCTGAGCCTGGATGGGGATCGAAAGTGCCAATGCGCCCAGGGCGAGGGCGCCGCTGAGGAATCGCGCAAGCGTCACAAGTGCCTCCCACTTCTCGGACCGCGGGCCGCGGTCCAGCATCTATAATCTCGCAGAACCGGCGCGGCGTCCAGTTGGGGTTAGCGCGCGAATGTGGAAACGGGCGGACCACCGGGATCGTCAGTGGGTATATCTGAGGATGCCAGGAGCGAGGTCGGATGCCACCACGGAATCGATGTCTGGAGCTTGTGGCAATCGTGCTTGTCGCGGTTGCTCAAGCGGGCGCGCAAAGCAAGGTCGCGGTGAGACTCACCCATCCGGCCAGCTTGGGCTACGTGATGGCAGGCAAACGGGTGGCCGTGGGCCCGTTTTCGGGCGAATGTTCGCGGGAATTCCTGGACCTGCTGGAGCCGGACCTCGCCAATCATGGTGTGTTCGTGGTTCCTCGCGCGGAGCAGCAGAAACTCCTGGGTCCGGCGGTGCTGCTGACGGCGGAGATTTCTCGGTGTGACGCCCGGCGGAGGGAGACCCTGCGTGGAGCCGGCTTGCCGGCTCCTTACATCTCGCGCGTGGAAGGCCATTTTCTGGCCCAGGTCCATATCATCGACCTGGCCACGGGCGGGGAATTGGCTACTCACACGCTCCGGGCCGAGGCTTACAAGGAGAACCAAAGCCAGACCAGCGTGCCCGAGTACCCGCAACAGTCCGAGGTGAAAGAGATGACGCTGGCCAAGGCCCTCGCCGAGGCGCAGCACTTGTACCTTCCATGGATCGAAGCCCGGGAGCTCCCGTTCATGGACAGCAAGGAATGTAACCTCAAAGCGGCGTTCGAGCTGCTCAAGGCGGGCGACTATGACGGCGCGCTCCGGCTTTCGCGCGAGAACGCCAGTTCATGCAAAGCGGGTTCCAAGGTCGCGGCCGGGGCCTGGTACAACCTCGGCATCACGCTGATGCTCAAGCGGAACTACGCGGACGCGCTCTCGGCCTTCGACCAGGCGCAGAAGCTCAATAGCAAGGGATTCGTGGCCGAGATCATGAGCGATTGCCAGAAGGACCAGGCGCTCGTCGATGCTGCAAAACCGCTTCCAGCCTCCGTGCCGGGCGCGCCGGAAGTTCCGGTTCAATTGGGGATCGTCCTGACGAACGACCTGATCGTCAAGCTGGTGCGGGGCAACGTGGCGGAAGAAGAGATTGTCAAGATGGTCGAGACTCAGCCGGCCAGGTTCGCCTTGGGGCGGGAAGACCTGCGCAAATTGAAGGAAGCCGGAACGCCGGACGCCGTCGTCGCCGCGATGCTCGCCAGGAAGTAAGGGTACAACCCCCTATACACTTGCCTCCAAAAGAGGGAGAATAGGCCCTGAGGTATTGTGTGTCATGGCCCGCCTTCGTGGACTCCCTTCGGTAATCGCCATCGTGATTGGTGTCGGTCTTGCTCCTTCAGTTCATGCGCAGGAGCGCTCGTTGACATTCTTGTTCGGTCCAGGCACTCCGGAAACAGCGCGGCGTGGCGCGCACGCCGCTGCCGAGGCCGCCCGCCATTGGATGCAAAGCCCCGGTGCGGTCGTCGAGGTCAGGCGGGCCGGCAGTGCGGATGCGCAGAGCGTCGATCCGAAGATGGACCAAAAAGAACTGGAGCAGGCGTTTGCAGAGGTAGCGGCGCAGGCGCGCGAGACCGATCCCGCGGCCTTCCTGACGGCGCTGGACGCGGCAACGCAGGCGGCGGCGCTGCACTCCGGCACACGGCTTCTGGTCGCCGTGCTGAACAGCCCTCCCTTGTCCGGCGAGGCGGAGCGAACGCTGGAACGGCTGGGTGATCTTTGCCGCGAAAAGGTCGTGCGCGCCATGGTGCTGGACATCGCCGAGGGGGGCAGGAGCGTATCCAGTGCCGCCTTCGAGAATCTGGCCAAGCGGACCGGGGGCATGTGGCTGCGGGAGGCCAAGGCGCTGGACGGGGGTGTCATGATGGTCGCACCTGCAACCAAGGCCGAACCGGTGGCGCAAGCGGCGGCAGCGCCGGCCCAGCCACCCAGTGCAGCCGCGGCGTCTGCCCCGGCAAAGGGCCCGGGCAGGCAGTTCGAGATCCCGGTGTACACGCGCTTCATCCGTACCTCGGGCACGGGTTCGGTGTCCAGCGGAGTATTCGCCCACGCTCTGGGGAACGCCGACTCCAGGGGCAGACCGGCTATGGTGGCCAACATCGACTCCGGTCCCCTGAAGGGACTGCTGCTGGTCGAGGCTCCGCTCAACGCGCTGAAATTCGAGACCGACGACAGGGGGGGCACTTACCAGGCGCGCACGCGAGTGACGGCGACGGTGCGGAACTCCAAGGGCCTCGCGGTCTGGAGCGGCAGCAAGGAAACGAGCATCCGCGGGCCGATACGCAAGTTGGACACGCGGCAACAGGGCGGCCTGTACTTCATGCGCGAGCTGACCCTGCTGGCCGGCGAGCAGTACATGCTGGAAGCGAAGGTGGAAGACTTGGTCGCCGGCAGCAGCGGCACGATTCGGACGCCGCTGCGCACGGGTGGGAGCGCGCCCGGCCTGATGGCCAGCGATGCGCTGGCGGTACGGCGATTCACGGGATCCGCCGACAAATTCGAGGCCGACCAGGTGTTCAGCTACGAAGGCGAAGCCCTGGCGCCCGTGCTCCATCCGGTTTTCAACGCCGGGGAGCGTATCAACCTGCGGCTGTTCTTCGTGATCTACCCGGACATCAACGGGCCTCAGCCGGACATGAACCTGGAGTTGGTGCGCGACGGGCACGCGGTGACCCGAGCGCAGATCCAGTTCAAGAACCAGGTCCAGGGCACCGATATGGCCCCCTCGGGGGCGGCGGGCCCTGGCGCAGCCGACGCGACCGGTGGCAGTAAAGGGCCCACACCCATCCCGACTGCGCGCGCCCGCGAGTTTCCTTACCTCGCGAGCGTGTCGGGCACGAAGCTAGCCCCGGGCAACTACGAGGCCATAGTGACGATCCGCCAGGGCGCCAGCGCGATCACTCGAAACGTGCCGTTCCAGGTGGTCGGAAACGCATCCGCCGCAACCGAAACCGCCGGCGGGCCGAGGGCCGCGTCGGGCGGGGATTTCGACCCCGAAGGCGCGGAAGTGGTATTGCCGGAGATCGCGCCCGCCACCCTGGATTCGAGCGGGCTGGCGATGGGCGGCGAGGAACAGAAGCGGCTTTGGGAGGAAGCGGCGAAGAACGTGCTGGGGTACTCCTCGCACCTTCCGAATTTCCGGTGCACCCAGGAGACGCGCAGGTTTTCCGCACCGGTAAAGACTCCCGACCAGCTTAAGGAGACCGACTCGTTCAAGGATGAACTCACCTACGAGGGCGGTAAAGAGACCTACCGGAGGATTGAACTCAACGGCGCCAAAGTCGAGCTGGCAACCACCCTCTCCAAGGGCGTACAGTCCCGCGGAGAGTTCGGCTCGATGCTGCAGGGCCTGTTCGACCCCGCGGTCGGCGTGACGTACAAGTGGGCCGGTCGCGCCATGGCCATGGGCGTCCTCTGCCAGGTGTTCGAACTCGAGGTGTTGAGGGCCAAATCGAACTTCACCCTGGATCACAACGGCAGGCGCGAGCCGGTCGGCTATCAGGGACGCATCTTCATCGACGAGGACACGGGGCTGGTGAGAAGGCTCACCATTCAGGGAGTCGGGCTCCCCAAGGATTTCGGCCTGCAATCGCCCACGTTCCTGCTGGAGTACGGCATGGTTCGCATCGGCTCGAACGACTTCCTGCTGCCGTTGCGCTCGGTTCTGCAACTCCAATTGGTGAAGAACTTCGTTCGGAACGAGAGCGTTTTCCGCGGCTACCGCAAGTTCGAGGCATCGTCGAACGTCAAGTTCGAGATCAAGTAACCTTCCCGGTCGCGTCCCGCTATCCGAGCCGCGACCGCGAGGGAGCGGCCCCCCCACTGAGGGGCGATGGATTCACGCAAGGCACAGATCGCGGTTGACAAGCTCGCCGAGGGGTACAACTGCGCCCAGGCCTTGGCATTCGCGTTCTCGGAAGAGTGCGGGCTGAGCCCGGACCTGGCTCTGAAAGCCGCGTGTGGCTTCGGCGGCGGCATGGGCCGAAAACAGGAAGTATGCGGCGCGGTCACCGGAGCGATTCTGGTGCTCGGCCTTCGCCAGGGGCGCGGCGCCGAGGAAAGCCCCTCCGTCACACAGGATACCTACAAGAGCGTACGCGAGTTCATGGACGCCTTCGCGGCGCGAAACGGCAGTTGGATCTGCCGCGACCTGCTCTCGGGCTGCGACCTGATGACCGAGGAGGGGCGGCGCCGCGTTCGGGAGGAAGGTCTCTCGAAGACGATCTGCGCCGAGTGCGTGCGGAGCGCCGCGCAGATCCTGGAGCCGATGCTCTGACAGTTCAGCGCGCCCTGGCCGCTTCCATCATGAGGAAGAACGCNNTCCACCTTGGCGCGCGCGGCGGCGCGCATGCGGTCCGCGGCCGGGATGTAACTGGCCGGCAACCAGCCGCCCGTCACACCGGTGTAGATACTGAACGCCAGCATCTGCCCCAGGTTGGTTTCGACGAAGCTCTCCGGCGCGTCCACCACATCGTGAAACAGCCCGTCGGGACGCTGGTGCGCCAGGCAGCCATCCAGCAGTTCCTTCAGATACGCGGAGAGTCGCTCCCGCTCCGCCTTCCGGTCCGCGGGAAGAGCCGCGATCACCCGCGTGATTGCAGCCGCCGCCCAACCGTTCCCGACTCCCCAGAATGCCTGGTGCTTGAACTGCTTCCGGCCGTCGTCCCAGATGTGCGAGAACAGCTTCTTCTCGGGACTCCAGAGGCGCTTCCGCAGGCCCTCGACTTGCAGAATTGCGTCGTCGTAGTGGCCGGTGGCCGCCAGGAACGGAGGCGTGGTGTAGTAACTGTCGGACCACATCTCGGGAGCGTTCGCGACGTGGTAGCAGGTTCCATCGGCGGCCCGCGGGGCCTTCTTCAGGACGAACTCGAGCAGCCCGTTCGCGGCCTGTTGCATTTCGGGATCGCGCGTCAGTTCGCCGGCGCGCCAGTATGCGGCCCCGCCCATGGCGGGATCGGTGATGCCACCTCCGATGGCCGCCAGCCGTCCGTCGGCGGCCTTCTCGACAATGGCGGCCTTGGTCATCAGGATGAGCCGCTCCTGGTCCCCCATATCCAGAAATGCCTGGGCCAGGATTCCGTGCTCCCAGGAATGGCGCTGCATGGCCAGGGCGGCTTGGGCCACCTTCTCCAGGAGAATGTCCTTGGCCAGGCTCGGGCGGACCGCTCCCAGTACTGCGCCGCTGTACAGAAAACTTCGCCGGTTCATCGTGTGCGCTCCTCCCTCAATGCAAAATCGCGCCGTCCACGTCCAGAATCTGGACACTCGAGATGGTCTTCATGGTCTGGTGATCGGCAAAGGTCCAGACCACCCGCTTGTCCCGCGTCACCTCGATCAAGTGGGGGGCCTTGCCGAACTGGCCGTGTCCCAGCCAGTTGCTCATCAC
>PLEM01000168.1 GCA_003137035.1 Bryobacterales bacterium
AGGAAAAGGGTCGGCACGGTATAGAGACCGAAAGCGTTGCTGCCCGTATAGCCGGCGTCGTCCAGCAGCGTCGGGAAGGTCACGCCGAATTCCCCGTTGAACTCGCGGGTGGGGGCCGCCTGATCCTGCGACACGCCGATGATCGAGACGCCGGCGCTTTCATGGAGCCGCTGCAGGAAGGGAAAGGTGAACTGGCATACCGGGCAGGAGACCTTGAAGAACGCCAGCAGCGCGGGGCCGCGCCCGAGGATTTCCTTCAACGACTGCGTCTGCCCGGTCAAGTCTGGCAGCTTGAAATCCGGCGCGCGGGCGCCCTCCTCGAGCATTTGCGGCTTGTTCCACCCCATATTTTTAGTTTAACAACTCGGGCAAGTGCGGTGCGCATGGGACCGCTCCCTCGCGGTGGNNACCGCGAGGGAGCGGACCAACTGGCCCTCTTGGGGGTTGGACGTACCGGGACTCTCAAACTCGATTCGAACATAGCAAATAGAGGCGGGCCGGTGTATAATTCCCCTGCGGCCAGGCGTCGAAGAGGCAATCCTGGCTGTAACGAGATTCTTTAGACCTCATGCAAGGAGACGCAATGAAAAGAATGGCTGCAGTTGCCATCGCAATGGCGCTGGTGCTGCCAGTAGGGCTGAATGCCCAGCGCTATGAGAGAGATCGGGATCGCGATTCCGGCGAGCGGCGCGGACGGGTCGGCGGCATCATCGCGGATTTGGAACGCCGGACCAATGAATTCCAGGGCGCCCTGCGCCGGGCTCTCGATCACAGCCGATTGGATGGGACCCGCCGCGAAGACGATCTCAATCGCGATGCTTCCCGGCTGGAACACGCCGCCAATCGCTTGCGTGAGTCATGGAACGCCGACCGCGATTTCGAGCGCTCCCGCCGAAATCTGAGTGTGGCGATTGGGGCAGGCCAGGACATTCAGCGCACCATGGCCCGGCATCGGCTGCGCACCGAAGTTCAGCGTGAATGGGGCGCTGTGCGCCATGAACTGAACATGCTTGCCGAAGTATTCCGGGAACCGCCCATCCGGTGGGAGTAACCGATTCCGCGAGCCGGGCCGGGAGTGTCCTTGCGGAGCTTCACAGTCTCCACGGCAACTCCCGGATTACATGCTCTTCGCGAGCTGCTGCGCCGCAATGAGGATGGGATCCCACACTTGCGCAAAGGGCGGAGCATAGGCCAGATCGAGTTGTTCCAGGTCCTCGACGCGCAGGTGGCTGGTGATGGCGGTGGCGAGGACATTGATGCGGCCGGCGACGCCCTCCGGCCCGATCACCGTGCCGCCAATCAGGCAGCGGGCGCCGCGATCGGCCACCAGGGTGACGGTGACCGGCTCGCCGTGGAAGTAGCGCGGCTTGTCGAGGGCTTCGACGCGCGCTTCGACCGCGTCGAGGCCTTCCTTGCGCGCCTGAGCTTCGGAAAGCCCGGTGGTTGCCACGCCGATGCCGCAGACGCGCACGATGCAGGTTCCCGCCACCCCGGGGAATCGTTCCCGACGGCCCGCGGCGTTGGCCCCGGCAATGCGCCCGGTTTTGTTGGCGGTAGTGCCGAGCGGCAGATACACGGAACGGCCGGTCACCAAGTGGGTGGTTTCGGCGCAATCTCCCGCGGCGAAGACGCCCGCCAGGTTGGTTTCCAGGTGCTCGCTCACCCGGATCGCACCGGTGCGCCCTAACTGAATTCCCGCTTCGGCGGCTAGCTCGGCGTTAGGCCGCCAGCCCGCTGCCAGCACCACTAAGTCGCAGGGCACGCCCGCGACCGAGCCGGGCTCCACTACCTCGACACGCGCGCCCAGACGAAGCTCGATACGGAAACGCTCGAGGTGCTTTCGCAGGAAATCCGTGAGCGCGGCGTCGCGGCGGCCCAGAACGTCGGACGCCGCTTCGAAGATGGTGACCGCGAGCCCGTGGGTGCGCAGCGCCTCGGCCAGTTCCAGACCCAGGTATCCGGCGCCCACCACGACGGCGCGCCGGGGTTTCTTCTCAAGGAGAAAGCAGCGCAGGCGGCGCGCGTCCTCGAGGGTGGAGAGCGTGAAAATGCCGGGATGGCCGGCGCCGTCGATGGAGCGGTCCAGGCGCGCGCCGGTCGCCACTACCAGGCGATCATAGGGCGCCCGCTCGCCGCCCGCGAGCTCCACCTGCCGCCTCGAATGCGAGATGGCCACCACCGCGCAACCGGTGCGCACGGCGATGTTCCGCTCGCGACGAAAATACTCGGGAGTGTAGACCACCAGATCCTCGACCGAGCGCACCCGCCCTTCGAGATAGTAAGGCAGGCCGCAGGCGCCCCAGGCCACCGCCGGGCCTTTCTCGAACACCGTGATGTCCAGGGATGGATCGCAACGCCGCGCGCGCGCCGCGGCGCTCAAGCCCGCGGCGACACCCCCGATCACTGCCAGGCGCATGTTTCGATGTCCCAGGCCGGCCGCTATTCTCCGGCCTGCTCTCTGACAAAGCTCAGTATATCGAAGCGCTTGATCTCGCGATCGGGGAAAAAGCTGTTGACCGCGTCCTGCTCGTCGTTGAAGAGTTCGAAGACGGTGGTCAGCTTGGTCAGCAACAGCAGTTCGACGTTCCGCCGGTTGAGATTCTCGAGCTTCAGCTTGCCGCCCAGCCGGCCCACGAAGGTGAAGCACACCACCATCGCGCCCAGGCCGGTGCTATCGATGTAGTCGACCTCCTGGAGATTCAGGATGAAGTTCCGGTGGCCGGCGGCGGCCAGTTCGCGCAGCTTGACGCGCAAAATGCCGGCCTCTTCGCCCACCCTAATGCGGCCGTTCAGATCCAGGATGACGACTTCCTCGCGTTCTCTCTGCTGTATGTCCAGGCTCACACGGTGTTCTCCGCCGCGGACGGCACACCTCGCGGTAGGCGCTACTTGGGCGCTTCCTCCGCCGCGTTCTCGACGGCCTTCTCGCGGCAATCGATCATGTAGCCGGTGCCACGGACGGTGTGAATCAGCTTCTTGGACCAGCGGTCGTCGACTTTGCCGCGGAGGTGGCGGATGTAGACGTCGACGATGTTGGTCAAGCCGTCGTAGTCCACATCCCAGACGTGCTCGACGATCATCGTGCGGCTGAGCGGCTGGCCGGCGTTCCGCATCAGGTACTCGAGGATGCTGAACTCCTTGGGCGCCAAGTCGATCGCTTCTCCGCCACGGGTGACTTTGCGCCGGATGCAGTCCAGCACCAGATCGCCCACCTCCAGGCGCTCCGGCGTGGGCTGGCCGCGGCGCAGCAATGCCCGGACCCGGGCCAACAGCTCGGTGAACGAGAAAGGCTTTCCGAGGTAATCGTCGGCGCCTCTCTCGAGACCCTTCACGCGGTCGTCGACCGCTCCCAGGGCGCTGAGGATCAATACTTGGGGGCTGGCCTGCCGGTTGCGAATCTTCTCCAGGAGCTTGAGGCCGTCCATGTCGGGCAGCATCAGGTCGAGGATGATGAGCTCGTAATCGTTGGCATGGGTCATCTCCAGGCCGGCCGCCCCATCGCTCGCCGAGTCGACTGCGAACCCGGCGCCTTCCAGGCCCCGAGCTACGAAGTCCGCGATGCGTTTTTCGTCTTCAATGACCAGTATTCGCATCTGTTTGCACCACCAGGCGCCCGGCGGGCTCCCCCGCGCAGGCACTACCGATCAAATGTTAACATAGATTAAGGTACCATAATCCTCGGGGCGTCCAGACGCTTTCCCAGGCCGGACCGCAAGGTAGCCGGCCCCGGTGAGTGTCCCAAATCGCCCGAGCGCATTTCCAGCCAACCACCCCCAACCTTAGCTCCCAGCATAGCAGCATCGCGCGGCCGCCTGGAACCACACTCTTGTCTCATGCAAGATG
>PLEM01000472.1 GCA_003137035.1 Bryobacterales bacterium
GTGGTGTATTCGGTACGTTGGGAGGGAGGGCATCCTATCCTCGGCCTCAACTGGGGCATCCACCAGTTCACGGCCTATGTTTATGGCTCGATAAAGCCGCCCGCCAACCTGCTCGACGCGCGGGTGCACATACGGGGCGTGTGCGGCGCACGGTTCAATTTCAAGCGTCAGATCCTGGGCGTGCAGCTCTTCGTTCCCGACGCCAGCTTCATTCGCGTCGAAGGCAACGGAGCGGCCCACACCCCGCCCCTGCGCGACATCGAGCAGCTTCTGCAGTTCTCCAACTCCTCCCACTTCGGGGAGCGCTCCAGAATCCGCGGCGTAGTCACGCTGACCGAGCGTACCGGTCCCACATACGTCAGCGACTCCACCGGGGGTGTCTTGATTCAGGACCACGCGCCGGTGGCCCTCAAGGTCGGGGATATGGTCGAAGTAACCGGTCTTCCGGTCGCCGTTCCCGGGCTGTTCAATCCGGTGCTGCGCGACGCCGAGATTGGCCAGGTGGGCCACGCCGGACCGCCTAGCCCGACGCACATAACCGCCTCCGACATTCTCGATGACGGTTTNNACCAGGCGCTGGTGCTGCAGGCAGGCAACCGGCTGTTCGAGGCCCACATCGACCAGCAGCGGCTGCCGTCGCTCGAAAAAGGCAGCCTGCTTCGCGTCACCGGCATCACTGCGATCCAAACCCAGGAAGCGCAGCAAGCCATGCTGCCACGCACGTTCTCGATCATGTTGCGGTCCCCGGCCGACATCGTGGTGATCAAACAAGCGCCTTGGTTGACGGCTGCCCGGACCTACCGCGTGCTGGGTATCGTGTGCGTGCTGGCGATGCTGGCGCTTGCCTGGATCTTCGTGTTGCGCCGCCGGGTGCGGCGGCAGACCGACGACCTGCGCGGAACCAAGCTGGAGCTGAGGCTCACAGAACATTTCAGCCCGCTTCGTGTCGAGTAGCCGCCGGTACTTTCCATATCGGGCCGGGCGAACCAAGTCCTGCTCGGAATCCAGCCGTTGGTTAGGGAGGGCGGACTTTGAGTCCGCNNGTATGGAGGGCGGACTTTGAGTCCGCGCGGGGCTTCAGACCCGCGGCGCGGCGGGGCTCAAGCCCCACGCGGGTTGAAACCCGCCCCCCATTGCGCATAGAGCATCTGTTGTAGAATACTCGCTGCCTATGTCGAGAACAAATGTTGTGGTGGTGATCGTCGCCGTGGTCTTGCTCGGCGCGGGGGTCTTCTTGTCTCTGTCCGGGCTGGGCGGGAAGATGTTCGGTCCGCTCAATTCCCGGCTGCGGCTGACGCCGAAGATGCAGCTTGTCTTGCAGGTTCAGGTTCAGGATGCGGTCAACGAGGAGGCCGACCGCGTCGTCGGCAGCCTTCAGGAGGATCTGCGAAGGGCCCAGATCCCGTACACCTCCGTCGATCGCAACGACCCCGCCTCGATTGAACAAGTTGACACCATTCGGATCGGGTTGAAGGGCATTCCCGCGGCCCGGCAAAACGATTTACGCGGTCTCATCAGCCAGCGCTTTCCCGGTTGGGTGCTCACGCCGGTCAGCCTGACCGACTACGGGCTTACTCCGGGCGCTGCCGAGTTGGCCGCGTTGAAGCGGGAGACAGTCGAGCGGACGCTGGCCAGGGTAGAAGAGAGGCTGCGGGACCTCGGAGTGGCCGAGAGCGCGTTCCGGCGATCGGGCGGCGGGCCGGGCGCTTTCGAAATCGTGGTGCAGATCTCGAGCGGTGTGGATGATCCGGCGCGCCTCAAACAGATCGTCACCACCCGCGCCCACCTCGAGATCGCGCCAGTCAAGGATGGCCCTTTCCACAGCCGCGAGGAGGCGCTGGCCAAGTACGGCGGAGTTCTGCCGCTTGAGACCAGGCTCACCAAGGGCGTGCCGCTGCGCGGAGAGGCTTCCGAAACGTGGTACCTGTTGAGCCGCACGCCGGTCATCACCGGCAACGATTTGCGCAAGACCAGCGCCAGCCGGGACGAGATGGGAAGGTGGGAAACCGACTTCACGTTGAATAAGGTAGCCGCCCAGCGCTTCGGCCGGTACACCGAGTCCAATATCGGCAACCGCCTGGCGATCGTGCTGGACGAGCTGGTGCGCACCGCCCCCACTATCCAATCCCGCATCGAAGATTCGGGGCGGATCAACGGCGCCGTCAACCGGGAGGAAGCCTCGGATTTGGCCCTGGTCCTGCGCAGCGGCTCGTTGCCGTCCCGGGTTTTCATCCTGGAAGAGCGCACTGGATCGAAATGAACGCCGCCCGGTATTGGGTGGCTTTGTGTCTGGTGGCGATGGTTCCGGGGGCCTTTCTGTACTGGTTCTCCGTGCACCCGTTTGTGCGGTTTTGGCGGCGCTTGGGACTGCGGCGTACGCTCGCGATCCATATCGCGTCGATGCTTCTGCTGGCGGCTGCCATCTTCCTGCTCCGCCGTCCATTGCTCGCGGTGGAATTCGGCACTAACCCGGTGCTGGTTGCGGTGGCGGTTCCACTTCTCGCACTCTGCGTGGCTGGGCGCGTGGTGGTGTCGAGGCAGTTGAAGAACAAGATCCTCTCCGGCCTGCCCGAACTGGCGCCGGAGGCTTACGGGAGCCGCCTGCTCACCGAGGGAGTCTATGCGCGCATCCGTCACCCCAGATACGTGCAAGTCGTCGTGCTGATGCTGGCCTTCGCCCTGTTCACGAACTACCTGGCGACGTATGTTCTGTTCCTGCTGCTGGCGGCCGCGATATACCCGCTGGTGCGAATCGAGGAGCGCGAACTGCGCGACCGGTTCGGCGCGGAATACGAGGCGTATTGCGCGCGGGTGCCAAGATTTATTCCGAAATTCTAGCAGGCTGCTGAAGAAGTCCTTCTGGACGCTCGAAGAGGATAAGCTGAAGCATGTCCCACACGGCAAATGTGGGGCATGCTTCAGCTTGCCCAGAGACTTCTTCAGCAGTCTCCCAGGCGAAACCGCGGAGTTCAGTGCCTGAGCGACATGTATAGCGCCCACAGGCCGAAGAGCAGGAAGGCGGCGCCACCGCCCGGCAGGAACCAGGCTTCACGATTGATTCCGGACTCGAGGGCGGCCACGTCCGGATCGGTCGCGCAGTAGGTCACGGGGACCTGTTTTCCGGTGGGATAGCGCTGGAGGATCTTGTCCGCCCAATCCCCGCTGGACCCGGCGAATTGACCGAAGTGGCGCACGTTCGAGTAGTGCTTCTCTCCGTTCACCTCGTACTCATACGCCAGCGGAACGCCGCGCGTGGTGGTCCCGATGGCCTCGCCCTCGCCGTCGGGAACGGCGCGGAGGGTCCTCTCCTCCTGGGCGAAGACGATGGCGCCGTTGACGGTCGGCCAGTTTTCGCTCGCCTTCGCGCGCCACAGGCTCAACAGCCCCGGTGTCAGCATGGCGACTCCGAAGAAGACGAAGATGAGCCACATCAGGCCCATCACACGTCTGAACGCGAAAAGCTCCCATTCGGAGCCGATATACGCCAAGAGGACCAGGACTCCAAACAGAATGAAGGTGAGGCCCGCCATCAGGTACCAGACGACGACCGAATTCACGCCGGACCGGACCACGGCCAGAGATGGGCCGCTGGGATCATACCGGACCGGGACCTTGGCGCCGACCGGGTAACGCAGCATCAGCACGGCTGCCTCGGAGGCGTCGCCCGAACCCTCCGCCCGCCCGAACTGGAGATTCTTGGTGGTGTAGTCCCGGCCCTTCACCTGGTAGCCGAAGGACAGCTCGGGCACGTAGAAAGTGTACGCACCCAGGGTGTAGGCGCCGGATTTCTGGCTGGCCTCGGTTTCCGACACGGCGGACTTCAAAACCACGCCGGGTGCGGTGGGCCAGCCATCGCTGGCCAGGCCACGCCAAATGAAACGCAGTCCCATCCAGAGCGGAATCCCTCCGACCCCGGCCAGGAACAGCGTTCCAAACGCGGTGGTGACGAGGATGACGTATCTCACAAGGCCTCCGGTGGAGGATTATACACGCTCGGCGAGGGAGGGGGCGATCGAGTTGACTACGGCCAGCAGTTTGTCCACCTGCACCGGTTTGGAGAGGTAGCCGTCCATACCGGCGGCGAGGCACTTCTCGCGGTCGCCCGACATGGCGTGGGCGGTGAAGGCATAAATCGGAGTTCGTGCGCCGCCGGCTTCCTTGGCGCGAATGGCCTGGGTGGCCTGATAGCCGTCCATTTCGGGCATCTGAACGTCCATAAAAACCAGGTCGAACCGGCCGGGGCGGAACATCTCGACGGCTTCCGCTCCGTTCAGCGCCGCAACCAGGCGGTGTCCGCGCTTGCCGAGAAAGCGCATCACCAGGCGGCGGTTCACGGCGTTGTCCTCGGCCACCAGGATGGAAAGCGGCGCTAAGGAGCGCTCCGGTTCAGCGCTGGCGGCTGGAGAGTCCGCCCCGGCGGCGTCCGTGGCCCGTTCCAGCGTAACCGTAAAGTGGAACGTGCTGCCGGTTCCGGGCTGGCTTTCCACGGCAATCGAGCCTCCCAGAAGCTCGACAAGCTTCTTCGAGATCGCCAGACCGAGCCCGGTCCCGCCGTAATTCCGGGTGATGGACCCATCGGCCTGGCGGAACGGCTCAAAAATGAGGCGCAGCTTCTCCGGCGTGATGCCGATGCCGGTGTCCGCGACGGAGATGCGAAGCACCACCGTTTCCTCGGATTCAGATTCAAGCGCCGCGCTGAGCGATACGCCGCCCTGGCTGGTGAACTTGACGGCGTTGCCCAGCAGGTTGAGAACGACCTGCCGCAGGCGGCTGGTGTCTCCCCGGAGCCGGGTGGGAATGCGCGGATCGATCTGGCAGTCCGTCCGGAGCGACTTGCGCGCGGCTTCCGGAGAAACAATGGCTACGGCGGCGCCCAGGCAATCGGCCAGCAGGAAGTCCGCGGACTCGAGTTGCAGCTTGCCGGCCTCGATGCGGGAGAAGTCGAGAATGTCGTTGAGGATTTGCAGCAGAGATTCGGCGGAGGTGCGCACCGTGTTCAAGTAGTCGCGCTGTTCGGCGGACAACTCCGTCTCCAGCGCGAGCGCGGTAAAGCCGACCACGCCGTTCATGGGCGTGCGG
>PLEM01000178.1 GCA_003137035.1 Bryobacterales bacterium
ACGGGCCCCGGCCCAATCGGAGGTGCTGTGCTAGTCGTGGCGATCTGGCAATTCGGGTTCCCGCCAATGCCAAACACGGGGCGGCCTCGTTCGAATGGTTGCTGGCTTGCCCACTCGTTGAGCACGTCGGCAGCCGCCCGCCCGCCGAGTTCCGTGACGTAGAGAGAGGGCTCGGGGTTCGGGGAATCTTGAGCCGTGACCGATGTCCACTCCTTGTCTTCCCGCACCAGAAAACCGTGGCCCATGACGACGCTGGGTTGAAGGTCATTTTCCATCATGGCGATGGCCAGTCCGGAAGTGAGACACTCGTCGTTGGCAAACTGGTAGCCGCGGGTCGAATCGACCTCATCCGCGGCAGAGCCGCCGAACATGCGTAGAAGGTTCTTGAAGGCGTCCTGGATTTCGACAAACAGCTCTTCGTCCCGAAGCTCGCGCTGTCCGTCCTTGGACGTGAGCGGCCCTGGCATGAAGGCGACTAGGTCGAGTTGCACGCTACTACCGAGACCCATGTGCCGGCCGCGGTCCCGGTACAACTCCTCCGCAAGGGTTGAGAGTTGGCTCCGCCGCTGGGGTTCGGAGAGGGTGAATGGTTCCCTAAGGGAGCGGACGGAGAACCACATCTCGCGGGAAAAGAGGGTGATGGCCACGACGCCCCGTTCGAGGAAGTATCGGCGGTCCGGCTCGCCCAGCCGCGGGACGGATGCGAAGAGACGGGGAGAACTGCCGCCGATGAGTTGGACGTCATATCCCAGGCGGCTCCTGAACTCGGCGCGGACTCTCTCCGGCAAGGGTTGCGTTTCCGCGCGGCACCAGTCTGCGCTCGCCAACAGGAGAATGCCGCAGACTGGGAGATCGCCCTTGTCGCCCAGGAGGGCCTGCTCAGCCAGTACAGGTGCGACCTGCGACCACGCCTCCTCGCTGGCTGGGCCGTCGAAGACCGAAACGCGAACTTGCAACAAGTTGGGATCTTCACTCATGGATAGGGCTACTCCTTGCTACAGGGTACGCAAACAGACGCTGGAGCGCCACCAATGGAGGCGCCCCAGCGCGCGGATCGCTAAGGGGTCGGCGGAGAGCGGCCACGAAGATGCAGCCGGCCTGTCTGCCTTGAGTCGGGCTGGTCTGGGATCTTCATGCACAAGGTTCAAGCAAGATCAATGCCAAACTCGATACGCCGTCTGTACGCACTTAACCGCTTGAGAATTCAATGATTGGCGCCTTGGTGCGCGATTCTTTGGGCCGCCAGCCAGCCGCCTGAGGGGAGCGACATCCGCAGCCTGCGGAGATCCCACCCCACTGGTTGACGAATCGGGCTCTTCTGGGGCCGTGAGCCTGCTCCCAGCCGCGCTCCACTGGAACGTGCGGCGGCTTGCGCGCGTGCGGTTGGGCGGGAAGCTACCTGGACGAAACGCCCTACCGGTTGGAATTGCCGTCGGCCGTTCCGGGCGGATGGCCACGCGGAGATTGTCCCCAAACGGCGCTCGAGGAAGTCAGCGCCAGATCAGTCCCCGGAAGTCCGCTCGTGTCAGCAGTCGGACAGAATGGCGAGTTGGAGCCTCAGACGCTCCTACGGAAGCGCCCGCCATCGACGCGACGGAGACGTCAGACTTTGTTCGCCTCGATCCATCGATCAAGGTCACTACGGTCCAAATGTACCCTGCGGCCTTTGCGAACCACGAGGAGTTCCCGCCTATGGATCAGATGCTGGACAGCCTGCTCAGTTCTGCCGATATACGCCGCCGCATCTTTGACGGTGAGGAGGCGAGATGCAACCCTTGTGGTGCGATTGTCACGCTGAATCTGAGGAACGATCTGGGCCGCAAGCTCCGCGGCAAGGGCTGCTACGAATCTCTGGTCGAACATGGCTCATTCCTCCCCTCTGTCGATTCGGCTATCTCTCCGGCTCGGCGCTGCGCACGGCGGGCAGTTGCTGTTGCTCGGCTGCCTTAGCGACAGTGTGCTCGGCGTAGTAGCGCGGGTTGGGTTTGTCCTGGCGGAATTTCGTAATGTCCTCGATGACTTGTTCTTTCGGCACGCCGCGGGCGAGGGCGCGCTTGGCGTAGGCCCAGTCGCGCTCGGATTGGCTGAGATGATCGTCTTCGGCTCTCGGCGGGTGAAGCGCGCTGCTGGGGGCGGCATGGGCGGCTTCCTCCTGGCGGGTTGGGAAGTGCTCGGGTCTGGCGATCTGGTTGGAGAGGTTCTCGGCCCGGACGTAGTAGGGCTGCTGGTATTTGTGGTTGTAGAAGCCGGGTAACCGGAGGACGCGGGCGCAATCGGTGGCGGCGGGGTCGGCGCCGGTTTCNNGAGGTGTTCAGGACGTAGTTCGGCTTGGGCAGGTCCTGGCGGTCGAGAATGGCCTTCAGCGCCTCCGGGCCGGCCTCGTCGAGGTCCAGGTAGACGTGGCGGATCTGGCCGATGTCGGCCTTGGTCCGGCCGCGGGCGCCGGGCTGCAAGTTGTTCATGCTGACGTAGACCTCGTATTTGCTGGCGTTCATGTGCCGGAGCCAGCGCTGAAACTCCTCGCCGGCNNTTGCTTGTTGACCAGGACGACGGCCAAGCGGTCGTCGGGGCGGAAATTGTCGAGGATATAGTTCATGGCTCAGCCTCGCTGGTAGAGGGTCCGAAGATCGTAGGTGTCCTGCTCGGGGTTGTATCGCTCCAGTTCGACGAGCTGGGAGACGTACCGTTTGCCCTGCCGGCGCTCGATGTGGAGCAGCAGGTTCAGGCATTCGGCGATGTTGCTGCGGACGGCCTTGTAGGGCAGCTCGACGGTGCTCTGCAGGACGCAGCTTGTGAATCGCTGGATGGCCTGTTGCGCGGAATTGGCGTGGATGGTGGATAGTGACCCGGAATGGCCGGTGTTGAGGGCCTGGAGCAGGTCGAAAGCCTCGCCGCCGCGAACCTCTCCCAATATGATCCGGTCGGGGCGGTGCCGGAGCGTAGCTTTCAGAAGATCGCGGATGGTGACTGCCGGGACGCCGGGCTGCTCGCGGCGGGCTTCGAACCGGACGAGGTTCTCCTGTTCGATCTGGATCTCGGCGGTGTCTTCGATCAGGACGATTCGGTCGGTGGCGTCGATAAATCGGGCGAGGGCGTTCAGCATGGTCGTCTTGCCGGTGCCGGTGCCACCGGAAATCAGAATGTTCAGGCGGCGGGCGATGCCGTCGCGGAGGTACTCGAGCACCTCGGGCGGCAAGGCGCCGATTCGGACCAGTTCCTCGGCGGTGAAATGCCTGCTGTGGAACTTCCGGATGGTGAGCGTCGTGCCCTGGACGGCACATGGGGGGAAGACGGCGGCGACACGGGAGCCATCCGGCAGGCGCGCGTCAAGGAGGGGTTTCTCCTCGCTGATTTCATCCCCGAGGATGCGGGCGATATTGCGGATGGCGACTTGCAGGCTGCGCTCCATAAGGGGCGCCTGAAGCTCGACGGGCTCGACCAGGCCGCCGCGCTCAACAAAAACCCTGTCCGCACCGTTCACCATGATTTCCGAGACGGACGGGTCCATGATGAGGTGCTCGATGGGCCGCAGAAAGGGCAGGATTAGATCGAAGCTCATCAGATCAGTCCTTGTGCGAGCTGCTCGAAGTAGCTGATGTTGGGGTCGATGTAATACGGCTTCAGGTAGCAGTAGCTGGGCGGCAGAGGATTCAGGCCGTCGTAGGCCAGGACGATGGACTGGGCGTTTTTCAGCTCCGAGAAGATCTTGGCCTCGAACACCGGGTGCATCTGGGCGCTGTAGCTCTTGCTGGTGGTGATGGTGGCTTTGTGCGCCGCGGCCCGGCCGGTGAGGACGCTGACGCCGGCGTTCTGGCCGGTCTCGGAGAAGGTGTAGTTCACCTTGAGTTGCTCCTCCCGGCCGCACATGTCGCTGGCGGTCTTGGCGGAGAACTCGCACGAGAGCGCCAGGAAGATTTTGGTGCGGAACGTTTGCAGCAAGGTGCGCCAGGATTCGCCTTGGAGCGTGGAGCGCAGCGAACTGATGCTTTGGGTAGCAACGATGGGGATGCAGCGCGCCTGGCGGGACAGGCTGAAGAACTTCTCGTCGCCGCTTGGGTCGCTCTGGCCGCACGTGGCGAAGTTGTGGTACTCGTCGCACATGAAAACGATGTCGCGCCACGGTTTGGCGCCGTCCGAGGTTTCGATCTTGGGGATGCGGGTCAGGACGGCCCGCTGGAAATCCTGCTTCAAGAGGGTGCCTAGCACCATGGCGAGACCGGGATTCATGGCCACCGGGAAGTTGAGGCAGACGACCTTGCCTTGCTCGATCAGTTGGGAGAACGGAGGCAGTGGCTGGCCGTAGCGGCCGTCTTTGTTCTTTTCCGGGTCGTAGCACTCCTTGGGCGGGCAGAACGTGCGCTTCACGTCCGGGTTGTCATCGAAGAGCGACAGGAAGACCGAGATGCCCTCGACGATCGAGGTACGGAGCTTGTTTTCGATGCGCGTCCAGTCGTCCTCGAACCAGCGTTTGACGGCCTCGAACTGCTGCTTCTTCCTGGGGTCGGTGATCCTGGCTCCCTGGCCCTCCGTGGAATAGGTTTCCCAGCCGATCTCGTGCTCGTCCAGATAGCGTTGGAGTTCCGGTGTGTACTTTGCCTTCATTGCGTGCAAGGACTCGTCTGTGGTCCAGTCGAACGCATCCAATTCGTCGGTGCGCCTTTCGACATAGACCTCGGAAGCCACAAGGACGAACTCATCCCGGAACAGCACCTCGCCTTCCTTGATCTTCGCGGCGAGAAGATTGGGGTTGATGGCGCAGGCGTAAACATCGAACAGCGTCACGTAGTCGTAGAGCACCTTATGAAGCAGGATGATGAACTTCACCAGGTTGGTGTAGGCCTGCTGCCAGAAGGGTTCCTTGCCCTTGCCGAAGAGGTTATTCAGCAGGGACGCGATGCCGTAGGCCAGGGCGTAGGCTTCGAGGTCGTTGTGTAGCGGGTTGTACCGGAAGTTGGAAGCCAGCCCGACTTCGATGTAATCGCCCTCGCGGTTGTACTTCTTGAGCAGCCCGCGGACCTTGTAACAGAAGTCTCCCTTCACTTCGAGGATCAGGCCGCCGGCGCGGCGCTGCGGGTCATTGTGCCGGTAGGCGAAAAGCTGCTCGGCGAAGGGATACATGCAGCAACTGGTCTTGCCGCTGCCGACGGCGCCGAAGATCGCGACGCCGGTGTACAGGCCGCGCTCGGGAATCATGAGCCAGTGGGGAGTTTCGGCCGGCACTGGTTTCTTGGGATTGTGGATCTCGCCCACGACCAGGAACAGCCGGTCGCGAGTGGACGGCTGCGGGTAAGCCGGCAGCCGCTGGTAGCTGATCTTCCGCTCCTGCCGGAGCAGGAAGATGTAGGCCAGCGAGGACATCGTCGAGAAGACGATGTACGGGGTGGTGAACTGCATCGCGATGTAGGTCCACTTGATGCTGTAGAACAGGTACGGCTTGTAGAGAAAGATGAGCAGCAGGAGCGGATGTTCCTCGGGGAATCGCATACGGAATTGCAGGACGCACCAGACGGCCGCGCTGAGGATGAGCGAGAAGAAGGTGCGGGACTCAACGATGCGCCGGAACATGATCCGCCTCCCCGGCAGTTGTCTGGGCGGTTGTCGTTCGGGGACGTCCAGCGTGCCGCCTGACTGCGTCGGTTGATGCAAGGGCCTGGGCGGCGTCGGTGCCGTGCTCCTTGAGCCAGGCCGTGAACTCGCGATCACGGCCGATGACGTACTCGAGGATCCGGGCGACCACGTAGTCCCGGCTGGAGTCGATGAAGCGGGCGTAAAGGCTGATTTTCGTGGCCAGTTCTTTGGGCAACCGGAACGGGAGGGTTTCCCGTTCGATTCTGAGTTCCTTCGCGATGAGTGGCACAGTGTCCTCCTGGTGGATGAAATTAATTTCATGTGTGCGAGCTGGTTGGTGAGGTGGACAGGGCAAAAGGTGGGAGCGACCCCCGAAGCGCGGAACGCCAGAGGAGCGGGTTCTGGGCGGCCCAGCGCGCCCAGAACCGGGGTTGCTCCCACCTTTTGCCTGTGTTTGCCGGTGTATCTTGCCTCCGCGGCAACTGCTTTGTTGACCGTGATTTGCGCTCTGCCGAGCCGGACTTCAGCCCGGACTTTCCCCCGGACTATGGCTTGCACGGGATCAGTCCGCCCTAAGCTGGCCATCCGTCCCCCACAAACTCGTAAGAATGCCCGAGGATGCACGCCTCGAAAATGCCTCTTCCGTGCTCCTCAGCCGCCCTTTCCGGCGCTATTTCAGCGAGCAGGCGGGCAGTTCCCTGGGTCTTGTAAAGGGCAAACAGCCAGTCGAACTTCGGGCCGGAAAACTCCTTCAGCTCCCGGCTGAGGCGCTGGATCTTGGCGGCGTCGAACCCCGAGTAGTCGCGCCGTTCGTGACACAACCGAGCCTCGAAATGGGCCACCAAACGGTCCGTCTGGCTGTCCACGCTGCCAGAAGGCGCACCGGAATGGAGCGCCTTGCCGAAGTCCTTCCGGGCCACTGGAACCAGTCTGGAGTTGCTCGCAACGAAGATGACCCGGAACGCCGGGAGCGCTTCAAACAGGCGCCGATACTGGGCCAGATACGTCCGGAAACCCGCCGTCGTGTCGCTCGCGGCGTGTATGTACGCGAAGGTCACAGCGGGCGCCGCGCCGTCCCTTGCGGCTGGGAGAAAGACCGGATTCTTGTCTACGAAGTACCGCACGGTGCGGCTCGTCCGGCTTTTGGACAGGTAACTCTTGGCCGGCAAGACCGTGATCGGGAGTCCCAGCCGGTTGGTGAATAGCGCGATCCGGTCCTGCTCGGTTGGGAAGAATTCGGCCTCCGGATGGGTGAGAACGAAGTCGAGAGCCATTAACTTCGCCCGCACGGCAAACGGCTGATGGAATCGCCGGTTGCGATTGTCCTCCGCGCCGATGGCGGCGTAGAGAGGCCGCGCGCAAAGCTGGTAGACTGCCGTCCTGTCGCAAAACGTGGCTGTCTTCACGTGCCGGTTTGTGGTGAGCCGGTCAATCAGGCGTTGGGCCGTGCCGCCGAGTTCGTTGCCTGTATGGGAGAGGTACTGTCGGCGCTGGAAGTAGCCGCCGTGCAGGGCGACGAGGCACAGGAATTCGGCTTGCCGCTCGGTGTAGCCGAACTTCTCGAGGGCCGCAACCGCCGCTGTTCTGGCCGTCATAGCGAGAGAATCTCCGAGATGAGATCGCGGTCTTCGGGTTTCGATCCGCCGCCCTCGCCATAGACCACGAAGCCGGCGCTGGCCTTCTCGGCGAGCTGGGAGGCCTTGTAGTGGTCGGTGGCCAACTCCAGATCGACCTTCGCTATCTCGCCGTCGCGGGTCTGGTATTCAATGCGCAGGTCGGGCAGCGGGATCTTACCGTTCACGACCTCCAGGCCATTCGCGGTCGCTACTTCGGCTTGGCGCTTGGCGTACTCCTCGGGCTTCAGGTGCGGTCGGACCTTGGCGAGCGGAGCGTAGACTTTGCGCTTGAGTTCGTAGTCCAGGACGACCCTGCGGACGGTTCCGCCCCTAACCCGAATCGATGCGGCCTCGGTCTGGTACATGCGATAGATGGCCGCATCGTGCGCAACCTCGCGCGGCTTCACGATGCCGGCGTGAATGGCCTGGCCGGAGGGAAACTGATCGTCCCGGCGGAGCAGTTTCTGCCCCTCCTTCGTCAGCGCAACGACGGCGAATCTCCTGCCCCGATCAACAAACGTCTGCCGCTTGAGGAGTCCTTGACTGCGGAGAGATCGCAAGTCCTGGCGCATTGCGGGGCCGTTGCCTGGATAGCGGAAGCGCTGCAGATCGTCCGTACTGACAACCCGGAATCTCCCGATCTCTCGGAGAGTTTCTACCGCGTCGCGGCTCAACCGATGGCGCTCGACTGGCTCACGCAGGCGGCCGTTGGCCCGGTCTTCAGTGCGCCCCGGTTCGGGCAGCGGTCGGAAAACGACCTGGGCATCGCGCGCCTGCGCTGGGACTGCCGGGCTCTGCGCGTCGCGCTCCGGTTCGTGTTCGTAGAGGTCGCGGGACACGTTTTCTACTCCTCGATGCGGTCGCTCAGATCCGGCGAAACCGAGTCGCTCGTGCGGACCTGCTTTTCGACGTGGGCCAGTTTCCGGCCCGTGTCTTTGAGGAAGAGCTTGCGTGCGAACAGGTACATCAGCGCGAACAGATTCGTGAACAGCACCCCCGCGTACGCCCAGATGTACTTCGCGTACTGGTGCGCCAGGAGCGGCTTGTAGGGGATCAGGAACTTCGTCTCCTGCAGCACCAGAAAGCCGAGGGCCATCATGATGACCGTGGCGCCGAGAATAGCGTTAGCGATCATGGGAGCCTCACTGGAACGCCTGATCCTCGCGGAAATAGGTGATGGTCAGCCCCAGAGGGTTCACCGGGATAAAGGCGTTCGGGACGTGGTCGCGGATCGTGAAGACGAAGTTCCCGATGTAGCGCTCGCGCCTGGTTTCCGTGCGGTCGCTAGGGCTGTAGTAGATCTTTTCGTACTCGGCCGTGGCACGGAAAGGCTGCGTTCTCAGATCCTCCAGCGACACGCTCTTGACGTTGATTTCGACCTCGTCGTCGCCGCTCACCAGGAACTTCTCGATGACATGATTCTTGCGGTCGGCAGTGATCGCGGCGTCGGCCAGGCGGCCGTCCAGGAAGTACAGCGACCGTGCGTAGGTGTCGCGAACCGTGACACGGGAGCGGCCGTAGTAGCCCGTGAGGAACCGGATCAGGAAGTACTTCAGCTCGCTTTCGCGGGGCTGGTAGGCCAGGCTGTCGTAGGTCACGGCCTCGGCCTTGCCCACCTCGTTGATGCGGATCACCAGAGGCTTGAAGTTGCGGAACGTGCTGTAGGTTTTCACGTTCAGGCACACCAGCGCGAGCGCCACAAGGGAGAGCGAGAGAAGGGCGATCTTGAGATAGGTGTTCATCACCAGCGCCGAGCCGTACTGCTCGACGTACATCCGTTTGGCCTCGTTGAAGCTCTTGTCAGTCTGCATGCCTAGGCTCCCGGAAACGACGACAGATGGGACTCGCCCGAGCGCCCGCTGAATAGCGAGTTCACGAGCGAAGGGATCAACAGAATGCCAAGGACGAACGCCACCAGCAGCAGGCAAAACGGCAGGAACAGGAACGCCATGTGGACGCCGTCGTAGGGCGGCGGATGCACCGTGAAGAAGTTGAGCAGGAAGTTGCCGAAGACATACAGGTAGGCGTTGGCGACGACCGGGTAGAAGGAGTACTGCAGGAAAGACTTCAGCCAGCCCCAGAACATCCACTCCATTTGCGGCACGATGAAAAACGGAATGAAGATCGGGCCGAGCAGCACAGCGACCGCCTGAGCGATGTAGCCGAAGGCGATGACGGCATAGATGGCGGCCTGGGCCAGCACGATGAGAACGAGCACGATGGCGTACTTCAGGAAGCCGAGCGCATCGGTGAGAATCGAGGTCACCGAGGGCTCGTCCGTGTTCTGGAAGGCGTTGTTGAGCCCGTCCATGATGCGCTGCGCGCTGGCCTGATTCAGCGCGTTGGCGAGGATCTGGGTCTGGTCGGCCACCAGGTGCACGAAGCTGACGCCGAAGCCGGGAATGGGGTTGGCGTAGAAGTAAATCATGGTGTAGCCGAAGGCGATGGTGATGAGCAGGCTGGCGAAGCGATCGAGCGGGAGGGGAGCCCCGCCGCCGGCGGCGGCGAGGGCCCACTTGATTCCAAACCACGCGATCAGGATCACGGCGAAGCCGCGAAACAGGTTCATGCCGATGTGCTGGAACATGGCGGCGTTGCCAGTCATCATTTCGGTGAGGTAGCTGAAGAACGCCTGCATGGGTGTCATTGGAATTCCTCCCAGGGGCTGCCTACGGCAGCGAATACGAGGTCATGGCGGAGGTGAGGCCGCGGGTCTGCTCGGCCATGACGGCGGGCACGTTCTGGATGAACGAGACCTGTTCGTTCAGGGCCTGCGCCTCGCTGTCGCGGGTGCGTTTGGTCTCCAGTGCCCGCTGCTCGGCTAGGGTCACCAGCAGCTTGTTGGCGTCCTGCTGGTTGCGCAGGGCGATGATGTTGGCCGCGGCAACGCGATCCAGGACTTTGACCTCGGAGTGGCCGTCGTCAACGTCCGAAAGCGTGTCGGCTTCGAGGCTGTTGATGGTGTTTTGCACCGAGTCGGCGTTCGAGCGGACGTTCCCGAGCACGTCCATGGTGTGCCCGGTTGCGCCATCGGCGATCTCGATGTTGGCGTAGTCGTAAAGCGACGGAGTGCCGAGCAGGCGGGCCTGCGAGGTGAGGCCGAGGATCGCAGGACCATAGCCGCCGCTGCCCAGAACGGTGTTGATCCCCTGCACCCACTGCGCGGTCAGGCCGGAGTTGTTCGGAGCGCTGGAGTGCCGCCAGCGCGTAAAGACGGTGAGAAAGCGTTGCGGGCTGGCGAGCCGGCGGGCGTTGAATTCCATCTGACGCAGTTGCGAGGTGATTTGGTTGTAGGTCTGCACGAGCTGGTCGAACTGGGAGGTCATCTCGCTGAGTTGCTCGACCAGGCTGGCGCAGGCTGTGGGGTCGAAAACGATGTCGCCGAGCCCGAAGATTCCCAGAGCGGGAAGGCTCAGGAGAGTGAGGGCGGCGGCGAAAACGGCAATTCGCTTCAGTACTTTTCTCTTCATGACAGACTGTCCTTTCAGAGGTCGCTGGGCATTTTGTGGTTGTCATAGGCCGGGACCAAAAGGTCGCCGGCCAGATAGATCTTGATCCGGTGGCCTTCCCGGATCGTGAAGGTGGGCAGGACGTTCAGGAACTTGTCGAGAATCTGCATGGCGCTCTGCGAAAGGCTGTTGGCAGTGCCCTGACGATACGCGTCGAGGCCCGTCTGGGTGGCGCCGTAATTAGCGCTGGCGGAAGAGAAGCCCGCCACGGCGCCGATGGCGAGCGCCACGCCGAAGGTCTTCAGGTAGTGGTGGTTCACCTGGTCGCGGAGGCCGGTCTCGCCGATCTGGTTGAGGCCTTTGAACTGGTCCAGGCTCAGCGAGTAGCCGTCGGGCATGATGATGCGGTGGAAGAAAACGGCAAGCCGTTCCTGGCCGAAGTTGTCCACCTTCTTGACTTCCCCGAGCACACGGGAACCCTGCGGGATGAGGAGGTGCTGGCGGTCGTGGGAGTAGACATCGGTGGTCACCATGCAATTGACCGGGCCGGAGAAGTAGGAGGCCAGGCGGTTGGTGAGGACGGTCTCGAGGAGCGTGCCCTCGAAGAGCCGGTACTGGTTGCCGGAGGCTTGGCGCAGCTCCTCGGGAGCGCGGTAGCGGTTGTTCTGAGCTTCCGTCTGGTGCGGTTTCTCTTCCGCGGCGGCCGGCGCCGGTTGTGCAGACGGGTTTGCCGGGTGAGGAAGCGCCGCCTGCGCTGCCGCTGCGTAGGCCTGGAGCGCTTCGGCAATGGCGTTCGGTGGGGCCGCGGACACCTTTGCCGCGGGCGTCGCGGCCGGGCTGCCTTGGTCGGTCTTGCGGTAGCTGAGGGCGATATTGGAGGCGAACAGCGACGTGTATTCGCGCTTCGCTCGCTCGGCCTCGATCTGATCCTGGGGTGTCTGTGGCCGGGCCGGGCGGTTCTGCTCCGGCGGGCTACTGGCGGCCGGCGCTGCATCCTCGCCGGACACGGCGCGCGCCAAGCCTTTCTTGGCCTCGGCAAGCTGTTCCTGCTCGGCCTTGAGCTTCTGCGCTCCGTCTTCGATGCGCTGTTTGAACTCCTGGATGCGCTGCTGGCTCGGGTCCGTGGCGGCCGGCGCGGTGCTGGCTGGCTTCGGCTTGCTCGTGCCGCCCGAACTGAAGGCGATCACCAAGACCATGATGACCGCGACAGCGATCATCGCCCACGTCTGGGCATTCTTCGGGAGCGCCCCGGGCGGTTTCTGCGGGGCAGCCGGAGCCGGCGGTGCGGCGTTGTTAGGGATCGGAGTAGTGGCCATGGTCGTCCCTCGCTACTGCTGCTTTGCGAACGGAAGCTTGGCCTTGCCGATGGCCAGATAGCCGCTGTCCACGATCTTTGGCACAACATAGGCGCCGTTTTTGAACTCGAAGTTGATCAGGTTGGGTTTGCCGTCCTTAATCTCATAGAGCGCGGGGGTTTCCTGCGGGCTGGCCTGGATGTAGGTGAACTTGTCGTCGTGGTAGATCGCGGTCACGCGGAAGGGCGCGGCATTGGCCTGGAAGCGGTAGGGGAACTTCAAAGCGTTGGTGGGATAGTCCTCCCGGAACTTGGCGGCCTCGCGCTCGACGGTCTTCTGCGCGGTTTCCTTGGCCGCGCGGGTCTCGGCCTTGGCCATTTCCATCTGCTGGCGGTAGTCCTCGACCGCCTGCGCGGTGACGAACCGCGGCGGCGCGGCGATGGCCGAAACCATGGCCTCGTCGCGCAGTTCGACGAAGACCTTCAGATCGGGCTCCGCCTCCGGCTGGCTTGACCCTTCTTCGAGCACGAACGAGTACACGTTGCCGCTGGCGGTGATGAGGTTGAGGTCGGTGCGAGCCCGCTCCTTGGCCGGTTTCACGTAGGCGAAGTTCTGGTTGCCGTTGACGATCCAGAACTCCTTGTCCCCGCACACGAAATCGAGGATCTGTTCGTTCTTGGGGAGCACGATCAGGGTGGTGAACCGGAGCCGCGCGTTGATCCGGACCACGTCCTTGTCGCCGTACTGGACCGAGCGGGCGCCGTTGGCCGGCGGTGTGACGGCCGCCAGCAGGGAACCACTGAGGATGAGACTGAGAGCAATTCGTGATGTCATAGAGCTGCCTTTCTGGACGCCGCGAGCACCTGCAGGCCGCGTTTGAGTCCGTACTGCCGGATGGCCTCGCGTTTGCGTTGGTTGTCGAAGGGGCTGTTGGTGTACAGCCAATAGCCCGTGTCGTCCACGTTGAGGTTTACGACCCGCGCCATGTCGGGCCGTTTGATGAGCGCCTGCCGTTTGGGGACCAAGTCCGCGATGAGCGCGGTCTCCGTATCGTTCAGATGGAAGATGTCGCGGTAGACGGCCTGGTCCATGCCGGGATTTGCGAGAAAGATGGTCGTCGCGCAGCTCTCGACGATGATCCGCAGGATGGTGCTCTTGCTGAGGTCGTCGCTTGACTGCGTGGCCATGATGAGCGCGGCGTTCCGCTTCCGCCACGTCTTCAGGGCTTCGGTGATGTATTCCTTGATCGTGTCGTTGCGGAGGAACCGCCAGGCCTCGTCCATGACGAAAGTCTTGAAGGTAGTCGCCAGCTCGGGCGAGTAGATGGAGGCGTTGGCGCGGTGGAGCACGTAGAACAGCAGCGGCTCCAAGACCTGCGGGTACTTGTCCAGGCCCTCGAAATCGAATGCCTGAAAGCGGGCGAACGAGAGTGTATCCGCGACGTTGTCAAAGAGCGTGGCGTACTGGCCGCCCGCCACCCAACGGGCGAGGTGCTGGCCGATGTGGCGCGGCAGGATGTTGGACAGCGTGAAAAGCCGCCGCTGGTCCCGGTCGATCTGATACAGATTTTCGATCTGGTCATAGAGGTCCTTCTGCTCGGCGTTGGTTAGGGTGTGCCCGCCGCCGGTCTCGATCAGGACTTTGACGAACGAGAACAGGAAGTGCAGGTTCTCCTTGGTGGGTTCCAGGCAAAAAGGGTTGATCTCGAACGCCCTTTGATCGAGGCCCACACGGACGTAGCTGCCATTGAAGAACGCCGTCAGGTCCTGGTAGCTGCCGCCCAAATCGAAGATAAAGGTGTAGGGCTGGTACTTCTGGAGGTTCGTGAGCAGGAAATTCAAAAAGAACGATTTGCCGGCGCCGGTCGCACCCAGGATGATCGTGTGGGCGCGGTCTTGGTAATGCAGGTTCAGGAAGTACGGCGTGCCGTGGTTCGTTTCGAGCACGGCCAGATACTCCGCGCCGAGGTGCTTGTTCTCCGGCTCTCCCGTGTGCAAGGTGAACAGGAACGACAGGTCGGCGTAGTTCGTGTTGAGCAGGTACATGTAGCGGAGGTTATAGGCCCAGTTGCCAGGCACGGCGGCGAGAAACGCGTTGAGGACGTTGTAGCGCTCCTCCAGGAGCACGGCGTCGTAGGTTGAAAAGACCTTGAAGGTCTCGGCAACGGCGGTCTCGACGGCCTGCGGCCGGTCGTGCGAGTAGAGCACCACGGTCATGCTGAAGCGGCCGAAGTAGTTCCCGTTGACCTCCAGTTCGCGGAGGCAGTTGCCGAGGTCGCCGACGAGCGCCTGGGCCGCGTCGTCGATCAGCATCTCCTGGGGGTTGGGTTGCCCGTTGCCCAGGTAGTTGGTGATCGAGCTTTTGGTGTTGTGAAAGTGCCGCCGCTTGCTCTGGATCTCCTTGCGCGCATCGAAGTTCGAAACTCGCTGCCACTCGCTGACAATCACGCAGTTCGAGTGAATCTCGTAGAGCGATTGCAGAATGTGCGGCCAGGTCTGGGCGGGCGGTTCCTTCAGCGTGAGCACCTTGACGTAGTAGTCGTCCAGCCGGAGGTGCCCGCGGTGGCACTCGAGGTTCGAATCGCAGACGTAGTAGTCGAGGAACGTGTCGTGCTTGAGGGCCACGGAGTCGGCCTTGTGCGGCGCGAAGTTCAGAAGCCGCCGCAGGAAGCGAAATGCCGCGTCCTTCGCGAGCAGTTCGGGCGCGGCGCTGTCCTGGAGCTGGATAACGAAGCTCCGAACCTTGTTGGCGAGTACGCTCGCGGCGCGGTCAATGTCGTCTTCGAGGAATAGCGCCGTCTTGGTCGCCGAAAGCCACTGGGCGGTGGTCTCGGCCGGATGTTGGAACAGTCTGCGCAGCCGGGAGCCTTCTTGCCGGGCGCCCTCGTAGAGGATAACGAAGAATATCTCCAGCGTATACATCTCGCCGGACTTGCGCTTCAGGTACGCCACGCGGTTGGTGATGGCTTCCTGCAAGACCGGGTTGTCGGGATAGTCGCGATGCGGAATCGGCGGGGCGTCGCGTTTCAGGACGTACTGATAAAGGCGGAACTTCTCATCGAAGATCCGCATCGCGGCCTCGAACCGGCGCGCCACCTCGTTCAACTGGCCGTGATCGAGGCACTCATAATCAACCCCGCGCAGGCTCAGCACGACCCCCAGATCGCCGCTCTTGGTCAAAAAGGTGTGCTCGTCGATGAAGCCGTAGAGGTTGAGCTGGCTCGACAGCGAACCGGCCTCCTGCTGGTAATCACGAATGATGCGGCTGGGCTTGATCATGGCGAATCCACTTGGGATGGAAGTATTCGAGCTTGCCGGGGTCGTAAAGAACTTTGGCGCGCGAGGAGTTGAGCACAATGCGCAGGATCTCCGCGTCGTGCTTCGTGGCCCAGCGCGCGAAGACGTACAGGGCAACGAACATCAGGATTCCGCCGAGGAAGCTCGAAAACATGTTGAAGGTTGCGCCGCCCATGGCGACGGCGAAGAAGAAATAGCGCCGGTCAACGCCCCAGATCGTGAGGGGCTTATTGAGCGATTTGTAGACTGTGTGAATCGTGGGCTCGTTTGCCATTTCCTTTGTCCGGGCACACTCCAGACCGGAGGCGCGAGCGGAAACTTCCGTCCTGCTCGCGCCGGGCTGGTGTCACCGACTACTGTTTTGAAACTGCGATTACGACGACGGGAACAGCCAGGCCATGAAGTTCACCGCGCCGATGGCCATGCCCACGCCGAAGACGATGCCGGCAAGCATTCGCTTGGACTGGCCCTCACCGAAGGCGAACATCAGGCCGCCGACGACAATCGCGACGAGCGAAAGCCCGCGCGCGATCGTGCTGGTGAAGGCCGCCTGCAGCACACTGACGGCGTTTTCCCAGGGCGAGCTGCCGGTTCCCTGGGCGAAAGCCGGCGTTCCGGCAAGCACCAAACCGAGCACGACGGCTCCAGGAAGCCAGAGATGCTTACCAAAGTTAGCAATTTGCGGCATTCCAATCATTGTGAACTTGCGAAAAACTTTCATTCCAAAATTACCCTCCTACTATTACTGAGGGTTTTCGAAGGCCCGATCTGTCAAACGGCGTCGAAACTCTTTTGCGGGTAGCGACGCCAATGCGATAAACGGGCATAGGGGTATTGTCGTCGGAAACTTTATTGGGGCCGCTGGCGTCAGATATATCTTTGGCGCCGCCAAGGAACCCGCGCTATGGCTGAACGTCGAATCTGGATCAGGCCGTCCGATGACCTGGGGAATCCGGTCGATTTGCGGCTTGAGGAGGCGGCCTATGCGATGGAGCAGGCCGCGCTTGGCTATCGGCGGGACGAACTCGGAGATGAGACGTGTGCGGTCACGCTGCTGGAAGCGGCCGTGGACATGGGATCGCGAGCTCGGCCGCGGGAGCGCCTGCGCAGCCCGGTGGCGTATCTGCGACGGATCTTCGTCCGTCTGGTCGATGCCGAGATCGAGAACCGCCGCCGTCTGGTTTCGATAGAGGCCCTGGCGATCGATCAACAATTCTTCGCGAAACACGATCGGGCCGAGGATATCGAGCGGTCGTTGTTGGTCGAGGCATTGCTCGAACGGATGGACCCTGAGACCCGTGACATCGTGGAGGCGCGCAGCCTTGGCAAGAGCGTCTCGGAAATCGCGCTCGGCCTCGGCGTGACGCCCAACTGCGTTTCGCAGCGATTAAAAAACGGTTTGGAGAGACTGCGAAAAACGCTTCACAGGAAGCCGTGAAAAGGGCTAGAATACCGTGTGGCCCAGAAGTCGGTAAAGCGCCCGCGTCCTTCGGATGAGGAACTGCTCGAACTTTTGCGACGAACCAGTTTGAGGGGGTTCCCAAACCCCGACAGGAAGGGCTGTCCGAGCGCGGACGTGCTAAGAACCCTCGCCCTCCATCTGGATCGGGTGGCTGTCGGCGACCCGGCGATCCACCACGTGACTCACTGCTCACCGTGTTTCGCCAAGATCCAGAGCCTGCGCGCCGGGAACAAGAGGGCGGGCTGAGCTATCCCCCTGTCGTGTTTGCATGGTTCGCCTACGCCTGCCCGAGGGCCGTCCTCAGTTCCTGCCACAGTGCGCGTTCCCGCTGGTGACCGTCGTTGGCCAGTTTCCGCTCGTCATCGGTCAGGTCTGCGAGAAATCGATAGCCTCTCACGCAATCGGCCTTGATCCTCTCAGGGTCAACTGCAATGGTCCGGCGCACGAGTTGGCCGAGGTCCTCCCAATCGAACGCTCTGGCATCCTCGAGTTTCCTCATGAGGCGATCCGGGTCGAAAGTGTCGCACGCCTGCCAGAGTTTGAGGACGACCAGCCGGCGAATGAGCGGCTGGTCAAGGGGACGGGTCGCAAACACACCGAGATCGTAGATGTCGCGAGCCTTGTTCCGTTGGCAACAGGCGCGGATCTTTTCGGCGATGATCTCGGGTAGCGCGAGGCACGTTATCTCGGCGGGCGCGAAGGGCAGGAGCCTGAAATAGCTCTGTTCGCATTGCTGCCGGCGCTCGGCTGGCAGCGTCGGCGTTTCGCGGCGGCTGACCTGGAGCCGCACCGCGCTCTCTCCGCTACCGTTCCAGTCATGGGTGTAGGCGGGATTTATGCCCCATGACAGACAGTCTTGCGTCTCGTAGTAGCTCTCGTCCGCAATGGTGAACTGAATGCCGTGGAAGGGCTGCTCGAAGGCGGCCATCATGTCCAGGATCACCGTCTCGTGGTCATGCTCCTCCAGGGCCGTGAAATCGAGATCGGTCGAGAACCGTGCCTGGCTGCCGAGGAACATCTTTCGGAGGCACGTGCCTCCCTTGAAAGCGAACTGATCGAGCACGCCGCGCTCCGAGAGGAGCTGAAGGAGGAACGTCAGGACGACTTCCTTCTCCGCGATCATGATGTCGCGAAGGCCGGATTCAGCGGAGTAGCGCTGCACTTGAGTTTGCGAAAGCATCGTTAGGTCTCTCGTTGAATGGTTTGAAGACGGCCGAGGCCGGCGCTGTCGTTCAAGTCCTCCCGTGTGACATTGACGAAAAGACGCCACGTCCGGTTATAGCCGATTGCGCCTTTCACCTCATCCCTAGGCCCCAGGAACGCCTTGTTTCCGCGACCGGCGAGCCGGAGGAGACGTTCCCGTTCGGCGGGCGGAACGTCGGCGCCGGCATGATCCGCCAGCCAGCCGAATCGCCGCGCCAGGGCGTTTGATCCGATGCGTTCGAGGTAGCTGGCCGCCTTCCCCCAGTCCAGCCGGCGACTCGCGGTCGCCAGAATGTACGCTGCCTCGCCCACTCCCCCGGCCAGGTCGGGGCGGTCGATGCAATCGAGGGCGGTTTTTTCGCGATCGGAGAGGATGACCGGATACCCGAGGATATCGACCAGGCCGAAGCCGAAGAACTTGCGCGGCACAGGATTGACGATCTTGACCTCGCTGTCGCCGACCCTGCGGTCGCGCACATGCACGGGCGTTACGAGCCAGATCACGCCGCGGTGCTGTGTTGTCAGACCGTAGTGGGCGGCAGCGGTGCCGTAGCCGATGTAGTAGGGCTCGACGATCCGGCTGGCCAGCGCCAGGAGATTGCTTTCGCCGAGCGCTTCAGGACCCCGTTCGGGCGGAATGAGGAGGTACTTTCCCCAACTGGCGCGTTCCAGCCAGCCTTTTCGGCGTAGCGAGTGGATCACATGGTCAGCGGCTTTGGGGTTCGCGCCGAGCAGGTGGATGACATCCTCGCGTCCGACCGCCCGCCGCCGCTGCTCGGCCAGGGCAAGCACGACACGACTCTCCTGTTGGGACAATGATCGGGTGGCGAACTCCATGATTGTCTCCAGCACGAAACCCCTTATTGTATAGGTTTTTGCAACACCGATCATAACAGATGGAGAAAGTTAAGTGCAAGTACCTTTACGAATCTGTTTGATACATGGAGTTTCGTGTAGATGATGTCACGGCGGCCCCGTCGCGCCAAGCGGCGGGGCCGCCGCAACCGGCTACCCCGCGCCGATTCCTTGAAGGATCTCGGCGGCCGTCTGCTGGATCAGGCCGAGCGACTCCGTCAGAGTCGCCTTGTCGCCAGCGTAAAGTGCTATGTAATCGGCGGCTGCTGAGTTGGTGTCCAAACCGATCGCCTGACAGACCACGAAGGCGACGGCCTCGGCCTCGGTCTCCCGCACGGTCTTGGAGGTCTCGCTACGGCGCACACCTGCGTGTAGGCGCTCGTGGCCGAGCTCATGGACCATGACCGCGAACTCCTCGGCCGGCGCCATTCCCGGCAGGAGCGTAATCGCGCCGCCGGCGGAGACGCCCTTGGCCGGGGCGATCTTCTCGGAGTAGTCGAGAGTGATCCCGCGTTCCGCGATCAGCCCTTTGAGACGCTCGGTGAAGTCCTGGGGGTCGCCTTTGGTCTCGGCGAACTCGGCTAGCGGTTCCCCATCGGTCTGAGAAATGTCTTATATAGAGAATCGTCGGTTTTTCAACCTCCTTTTCGAGCGCGTCTCCCTTTGACGAGGCCGCCTATGCGGCGGCCTCGTGGCGCTCCGGTTGGAGCGAGAGCAGATAGTCAACGGCGCGCTGGGCGTGGGAGGCAGCCTGGAAGATCGCGCGTTTGTCGTTGTTCAGAACCTGAAGCCATGTGGCGATGTAGGACGCGTGATCGTCTCGGACTTCCGGAGTGAGTTCGAGGTCGGCGCAAAGGAACGTGGCACCCAGTTCGGCGACGAGTTCCTCACGGGCATAGCCTTCATCTCCCCAGGTCTTGCGGCCGAAGTCGCGGGGGATGCGGGAAGAATGCTTGGTCCAGTGCGTGCATTCGTGAGCGAGGGTCGCATAGAAGCTCTCCGCATCACGGAAGCTCTCGATCGGCGGCATCTGAATGTAGTCTGCTTCCTGAGCGTAGTAGGCCCGGCCGCCGCGATAGCGGATGTCGGCGTGGGTGGCGGCGAAAAAGGCCTCGGCGTGCTCGATGCGCTGAACGGCGGTGAAGTTCGGCTGCGGCTTGGCGTAGTAGTGCTCCGGCAAGCCTTCGATTTGTTCGACGTTGAACACGGTGTAGCCTTTCAAAAACGGGATTTCGCGGTCGATCTCCTGGCCGTCGTCGTTCTCTTCGGTGCGCGTGAACGTGCTCGCATAGACGACCAGCGAGCCCTTTTCGCCCTTGCGAACGTGGGCCTTCAGGTCGAAGGCTTGCTTGAACGTGATCCACAGCGGCGATGTGAAGCCGTGTTCGAGGGAAGCGGCCCACAGCATCAGGATGTTGATGCCGGAATACGGCGTGCCGTTGTGGCGCAACGGGCGTGTGATCTTTGCGGCGGCGTTTTCTCCGCTCCACGGTTTGATCCAGGGGCGGACGCCCTGTTCAAGGGAAGCGACGACTTTCGCGGTGATGCGAGTGTAGATATCCTGCCGTTCTGAATTCTGCATTGTCTGTTCCTCTTTCTTGCGTCGCGGTTTCTCATGACGCGGGCATCAGAAGGCCGGGCGGGTGAAGTGCCCTGTCACCGCAGGGGAACGGCCACGCGGGAGCCGCGAGGCGGCGAATGGAGCGGGCCAGCCGTTGACAGGGCACGCCGACCGGCCCATGATCGCGTCAGGGTTATGAGAAGCTGCGGGCAAGTAGGAGCAGACAAGGGTTGCAGAGACGGCAGGAAATACGGCCACCGCAGGACCGCGGTGCCAGTGGGCGTTACCGATCCGCCCGTCTGGCTGGGGAGCGTTTGATACGCCGCAACCGCCGGAAGGCCCCACAGGAGCGCTGCGCTGAGAATCGACGGCGCCGGTTCGGCGTCCCGGCGCAAGGTGGGTCCGCGATAGAGAGCACGTGCCAGCCCGGTCAGAACAACGGGCTATCGAGTATGTTGCGGTTCACGGGCACTGATCGCGTCATCGGAGAGAGGAGGAAGGCTTCCAGCGGACTCGATTGCCGCCGCGACATCGCCGGAGAGTTCTTCGGCACGCTGGAGAGCGCCACGAATACGCGCCACTTCGAGTTCCCTTGCCGCCAGTTGGCCCGCCGGTTCGCCGGCGGTCTTGGCGGCGGCGAGCGCCTGCTCATGGCTCGCCAGCATTCGGCGAAACGTTGGTGTAGCGCTCTTCATGGGCTGAGCATGATTGCAGCCGAAACAGACGAGGCCACGGGGGCAATGCTCGCCGACAGGCAACACGCACAGATGTGTCGCCATGTCGCGCATGCTGCAACTCTGCTCAAAGGCGGCCCATTCTTCGGAGGTCGGGTTCCTCAGGCTGTCCGGACCATGGAAGCTGTTGTACAGACCGCGAACCGCCTTTCGGTACTCCTCCACCAGGTTGCGAGGATACAGCTTCGCGTAGACCATGACCGTGTCGATGGTGGCATGCCCCAACAGGGCCTGGATCACGTGCACGGGCGTGTGGTTGTTCAGGTGCTCGGATGCGAACAGACGGCGGCAATCGTGCGGAAGAACGATGAGCGGCGTTCCGTCCGACCGCTTCACGCCGCTGGCGATCGAGATCGCTCTCAGCCGCCCCCGGATGGTCTGAATGCCGATCGGGCTGGGGTGCTTCGCCCCTTGCAGTAGATAGGGTCCGGCGGGCCTCGGCCGGCGCTCGTTATGGTCCCAGTGATCGCAGAACGGCACCTCGGTACTGCCATAGAACCGCTTCACGTGTTGGATGGTCTCGGCGAGCACGCGGCCTAATCCATCCCCAATCGGGATCACGCGCGCGCGATCGTACTTGGACGGCTTGACGTGCAGCATGTAGTAGAGGCTTCCGTCGGGCATCCGCCGTTTGAGGATGTCGAGCGCCGTCAGTTCGCTCGCCTCTTCGATTCGCAAGCCGCTCTGAACCAGCAGTTCCAGAAGAGCCCAATCCCAGAAAGCGACTGATTCCGCCGCCTTTGCGGACCGGTCGGATGGGGCGTTTCTGAGCGCCGACTGCGACTGCCGCCAGAGCCGGCTTGCGTGGGATCTCAGGTTCGGCATTTCGCGTTCCAGGTCGAGAATCGTCGCCGTCGTTCGGGCGGTCCGCTGTTTTCGCGCCTTCTCGAATCCGATGTTCACCAGGTCGTGACGCGTCAGCGGGACGGTTCTGGGCGCCAGGTTGGAAAAGGGTGAATCGGGCTCTGTGGCCCAAGTGCAAATGTCCGAGAAGAAGGACCGCACTTCGACTAACCAGGTGTGCGCCGTGATGCGCACGCCGCCGTCGTCGGGCTTTCGCCCGCGTTGGACTCCCCGCGCCCGTTCCATGGCGAAGGGGATGTAGGCGCGGGCCTGCGCCGGTAGCACTTTCGCGGAGCTGCCAACTTCGGGGTATCGTTCCGCAAGGAAGTTCCAGAAGTGCGCCAGCGCGATGACTTTGTGACGATGCGTGACGTACACGTCGCTGACGCGCGTAGCGTACGTCTCCAGGTACAGAACCGTCACTTCGCGAGACCACTCCGGGATACTGGAGATCGCCACCAACTCGCGAGCGGACTTCCGGGTGCCGCGGTTCTTGCGGCTGGAACCTCGCTGCGGCGTGCGGTCGAAGACTCCCAAGGAACAGAGTGCGGCATCCAAGACGTCGGCGCCTCGGTCCGCGGACGGCATTCGCTTCAGGTCCGCGTCTGTGATTTCCGCCAGGTCGCGGTAGCCACGCGTCAATAGGACCCGCAACCCGCATCGCACGGCCTGGTGCCGGCCCGAGTCTTTTGCCCAAGACACCTTCTCGACGGCCTTGACCAGCCGGTCGTACTGCCGAAACAGGGGATCTCCTTCGTCCAGACGGACGACCCATCTCATCAGGTGCACATCGTTCATCCACTCCCAACTGGGAACCACCAGCCGGGCCATGACGATGACTCGCGCACCCCGCGACCAGTGTTCCGGGGAAGGCCGATTCTCTCCCGCCACCCAGCGCGGCCAGACAGAGGATTCGAAAGCCGTCCAACGGTCTTGCAGGGTTCGGCCGGGACATCCGTCGAGCGCGTCCGCGAGTTGCTCACACGCGGTCGCCAGTCTTCTCTTGTCATAGACGTCGAAACGCAATGAGGTGATTGCCTTGTTGAGTTCCGCCACAAGCGTAGCGCGCTGGTACAGTGACCGGGCTGCGGCGGCCGGCCTCGGACGCGGTGTTGGTTTCAGGATGATTCTCCCTTCTGGAGCAACGTTGACGCGATTGCGCTGTCCAATTCCTCGATGGTGATGGCGTCGTAGGGGAAGGCGTATCGCAATGGTGCGGCCGGTGGCTTCGAGACGAGCGGAACTGCTTCGCGGTCCAGCGAGAACCTGACCGCCGCTACGGCGCTCACCATCGCGGCTTGATCGGCGTGCATATACAGATCGGCAGTCGTGCTGATATGCGCGTGACCGAGCAGATCCTGGGCAGCTTTCAGATTGCCGGTAACCTCCAGCACGGTTTGCGCCACCAAGTGACGGAACATGTGCGCGTGGACGCGAACACCGGCTTTGCTGCTGATGTACCGCAGCGACGACTCAAAGGCCGCGTAGGTCAACGGCGCTCCACTTCCGCGACGAAGCCCGACCCACAATGCCGCCGAGCGGCTTTCTGTGGCGCGCTCCTCGTCCAGGTAGCGGCGGAGCACCGGCCAGAAGTCATCGGTCACGGGCACGCGGTGCTCATCCCGCGCGCCTTTGAGCCGAACAGTGATCATGCTGCGACTGCGATCAAGGTCGGCGAGCGTCATGCCCAGGATGCCGTGTCCCCCGGCGTCATCGTTCCAATCGCCGATTCGCTGTCCGGTCCGGAAGAGAAGCGTCAGAATGCTCTTGTCGCGCCAGGAGCGCGCCGCATCGATCAGCTTCAACGCCGTCGCCGGATCGACCTGTGCCGGAATCCGCCGGGGGACTCTACGACGGAACTCAGAGGTCCGGCCGCGTGCGGGCGCATTACGGCCACGCACTCCGTGGCGGCCATTCTCGATAGTCGTCGATATCGGGTTGGCCCGCCGGAACCACGGCCCCGCGCCCGCTTCGTCGTCCTGGCGGATGCGGAAGGCGAAGTAGGAAGCCAAAACACTGAGGCGGTGATTCACTGTTCGCGGCTGACGTTTTGCGCCAACCCGCGTCGCCCTAGCGAAGCCTCCTTTCGGAGCGTTGCCGAATTCCGCGATGTGTCGCCCGGCGACGTGCCGGGTCACGTCATCGATGCCTATGTCCGCTTCACGCAGCCAACCCAGGAAGTCCGCCAACCCGGTGGCATAGGAGTGCAGCGTGTACGGAGAACATCCGCGAGCCTCCAGGTATTCCAGGAACTCGTTGACGGCGCCGTGGGGAAAACCGAGCGGGTCGAAGACGCGGTAGGAAACGCCGTTCACCGGCTTCTGCACCACGAAGTTGTCGGAAGTCATCAGCCTCCTGGTCACGACCGCGCCCCCGGCGCGGCGTATTGGCCGGGCGGCTAACTCCAGTCGGGCTACGCCCTCCTTCCGTCAGCCGCCCAAACCCTACCAGCTTCTCCTGTCTCAGCCCACCTGCGCAGGCCAGATCGGATTCTCGGAAATCTCGCGATAATCCATCGAATACGTGCGCGGCGCGGAACCCGAAGACCCGCGTCTCATCGGTGTCGCCCACGTTGTCCTCCTCAGCCCGTTTCCGGCCCACCATCGGCGCAAGGATGACGATGCCCTTCTCGCCCTTGCGAACGTAGCGGCGAAGTCTCAGCCATGTTTGGAATCCCGCCACGCGGCTCGCGTCGGGCATTTGGCTGGCGATAAGAAGGCAGTTTCCAAACGAGTACTTGTGAAACCGCCCCATGGCGGCGAGGTAGTTGCGAAGCGCTTCGCTCTGGCCTTTCTCCAGAGCTTCGATAAGCGTGTTAAGCGCGTTCTCGGCGAGGTGCTTGGCTTGATCGGTAGTCATTGGCATGATCTCCTGATTCGGGGAGGGGGTTCTCTCAGGCGCATTCGCGCCGCCCCCCTGTGGACCTGCCCCTCAGAAGGGCAGGTCGGTAGCCTCTGCGTTGGGAGCGGGGTCGGCCTGGTCGCGCTTGGCGCGGTCGAGGTTCAGGATGGAGTCCACGCGGATCTCCCA
>PLEM01000100.1 GCA_003137035.1 Bryobacterales bacterium
CAGAGGTGAAATACCATTCTGAGTGAAGCGAAGAATCTGTAAAAAGTGAAAAAACTTGGGGAATGGTGTAACGGTAGCACGACTGACTCTGGATCAGTTAGTCCAGGTTCGAATCCTGGATCCCCAGTTGCCGCCGCGCTCCCGGCCGGTCCACGCTCTTATATATGCGCAGGTCGATCCCGTTGTGCACCGTGCAGGTCCGCGCCGGCTCAACCACACCCAATTGGATGGCCTTGCTGCGCTGCTGGTCGTTGACCGAAATGATGTAGTCCCCCGCGCGGGCGGCCAGCCGTTCCAATTGCACGAAGAACTTGTGCGTAAGCGGGCTCAGGACCTTGTTGAACGCAAATCCGTGCGCGTGGTGCACGATGTGCGGCACACCCGCGAGCCGGGCGGCCAGCCGGCCCAGGAAACCGCCTTTGGAAGTGTGTGTGGCGACCAGGTCGAACCGCTCCTTGAGGCACAGGCCGGCGAGGTACAGGAACGGGACGGCGTCCAGCGGGCCGATGGCGCGGAACCAGAGCGGAAGGCGCACCACTTTCGCGCCGGCTTCCTCGAACCGCCGCGCGTTCTCTCCGTCGCTGCAGGCCACCCAAACCTGGTCCCCGCGCGCCATGAGGCCGCGTGTGATCGACAGCACTACTACCGAACCGCCGCCCCAGGCGCCTCCGCCAAGAACTTCAAGTATCTTCATAGATCGTTCATCCTTGAGTCATCACCGCCGACAAAGCGCCCCTCAGCGCGGCGGCATCGATCGCGACCAGCCCCGACAGGGAGGGCGTCGCGGCGCAGTCGAGTTCCAGTAACGAGTACTGGTCGTGCTTCTCCGTCTCGACGAATCCAACCTCCAGAAAGGTATCCAGCAAGACCCGATTCCGGGCGGTTTTCACGTAGCGCGCGCGGATCTTCCCGTACCCGGCGGCCCGCGCCTCGCGGACCAGCCAGCCGAACCATGCGTTCTCGACCTTCTTTTGCGCCACGCGGCACGACATCACGAAATCCACCAGTTCGAGCCCGTCGCTTTGCCGCCTCAGCGAGGCGAAGCCCACCAGGCCGTATTCCCCGAACCGGTCGCGGCACGAGGTGCAGATACAGATCGCATTCCCATCGTCCAACAGCCGGTCGAACTCCTCGCGGGTATAGCGGTGCGTCGTAAGGTTCAACTGATTGGTGCGCTGCAATACCTCCAGACTGCGTTCGACGTGCGCGGCCTGGGACGGCGCGAACAGCTTCGTCCCCATGTTGCAGGTCCGGAGAAACGCTTCGTAATCGCCCTGGTAGCCCGCGGCGGCCTGTTTCCGGCCCGACTCCTCCACGTAGAACAGGCGCCGTTGCCGGCTTTCCTCGGTCACGGCCACCTCGAACTCCGGCCTGCCGAGCAGTCCCGCAACGTCCGTATCGGCATATACCCGCATCTCCGGCAACTGGCTCGCGACCTCCGCCCGCTCGAAGGCGGAATCGTCCACCAACGCGCAGGCATCCGCTCCGAGATTCAGTTCCTGGAGGATCCGCCGGATGTTCGCGCTCTTGGGCTGCCAGTTGATGGCGGGGTAGAGAAAGAGATCGGAAACGGCCAGCCGCTCGAGAACCCGCCAAGCGTCGTCGCGATCGTTCTTGCTGGCGATGCTCTGCAGGATGCCCCGGGCGTCCAGCGCCAGCATGGTTTCGCGCACTCCGGGGCGCAGCGCGACCCGCTCCGGCTCCTGCTCGCCCAAGACCCCGTCCCAGACGGTGTTGTCCAAGTCCCAAACCACGCATTTCACCTTCGGCGCGGGATGGGCCGGCTGTGCGGCGAGCGCCGCCGGGCTGCGCTTGCGGACGCCTGCGTAACGGACGAAATCGAGCCACGTGAAGATCACATGCGCCGGGGCGTCGTTCTCCGGGTACACCCATACCACCCCGGGCCGCCCGTAGAGATCGATGTGCATCGACTGGACCGGGATGTGGTGCATGGTTCTGCCGCGTTCCGCGAGCACAAACGCCCGGAACTTCGGCCCGTCCTGCTGGCACTCAATCACCAGGCGAACCGGCTCCGGCTGTAGATTCCACACTTCGATCGCGAACTCATCGAAAGTCACCCGCCGCCGGCGCGTTATGGCGGCGAGGAGCCGCTCGCGCAAGATTCCGTAGGCGCGGCTCAATCGATAGTTGGGGCTGATGCGGCGCGCGAGCGACGAGACGGCCCGGATGGATTTCGTAAGGAAGCGATCGGCGCCATCCAAGCGCCGCGCCTGCTGCGGCGTCACCGCGCCGAAGCCGAACGTCGATTCCAGGACACCCCATCTTCGATAGTGGATCTCCGCGCCGTACGGGTACAGCCCGGCGTAATGCGGGTTCGGGCAGATGCCCTTCTTGAAGCGCGCGCATCGGCGGTCGCGCCTCTGGACGTAGAGCGGACACACCTTATAGCAGTCCGGCTGTGCGCACTCCAGGCAGTGTTCCCGCCAGCGCAGCAGGTAAACGGATTCCACTGCCCCAGAATCCAGGAGCGAGAGGTTCTCCGGCCTGCTTCGCGCGATGTACTGCGTGTTCTCGGCCCAGTCTGTTTGCCACATACGAACGTTACGTTAGTCTGCCAGTTCCCTTCTCCAACAGCGCGCCGGCGTCCGCCACGTCGGGGCGGACGGGCCGGGCCGAAAGCCGTGCGGCCTCCAAAACGGTTTCCACTTTCTCGAGCCGCTGATCTTGGGGCCTGATCCGCCGCAGCAGGCCCACCGCTCCCCGCAGCACCCCGTTGCGCAGCACCGGAGCCAGGGCCGGATGAAACTGGAACGCGCTAGCGCTCTCTACGACCTCGTAGCCGAACCTGACTTTGTACATGTGCAGTCCATCGACGCTCAAGAGCGACACCAATCCGTAAGATGCCGCTTCCAGCGTGGAGTCTTCGGCCGCCATGGCCGTCACCGAGAACGTGACCGCGTGGTTGGGGTTTTGCGGCAAGTCTTCCGTCCGCGACATTTGGTGCAGGATGTGCAGCCAGCCGCCGTCTCGGCAAGCGATCACGTAAGCCGCCAGGCGGCCTTCCGAGAAGGCGCCGTAGGCCATGACGCCGCGCGATTGGTAGACGGCACTGGCCAGCCGTTCCCAGTTCCCTGGTTCCCCGAACTCGGCGTCGTAGCGTCCCTGCCGCGTCATGGTGTCCCGGTTCAGTTGAAGTCCCTGTGCCAGCAGCTCGCTCTGTTCCACCGGCCGCACCGTGAACTTCTCCAACCCACGCCGCACTTGCGAGCGCAGCTTCTGGTGAATGCAATCCAGGCCGTACGGCTTGCGCCGCCAAACGTAGATCCCGCCGGCCAGTCCGGGGCGATTCCGGGAAAGGAACCTCACCCCAAGCCCGCGTTCGGCGACCAGCAAGCGGCTGATCTCGGCGGACTCCGGGTCGCGGGGCACCTGGTAGGGCAGGCTCAGGAAGAAGCGGCTTTCCACGCCGTGCCATAAGCACTCCGCGGTCTCGACGATGCGCCGGCCGCGGCGTTCCATGAACTCGGCGATATTCTGGCCGGGGCGGGGATCGGTTTCCCGGGCTTCGGGCGGTGCTTCGATCGAGCGCTCACTGGTCGTCTTTGACATGGGCCCGCCACGCAATCTCGGTAGAAAGAAACTCGCGAATCCAACCCTGTTCGCCGGGTCGCAGATGCAGAACCGACTGCAGCGTCAAAACAATAACGCGAAAATCCGTGCGCCAGCTTCTGATTTGCAGATACTTCACGTTGAGGGCGAGCTTCCCGGGCAGGACGGCCTCCCGGTAGTACGACTCGGGATCCTCGGAGGCGGAAAGCGTCCGCTCCTCGTCCAAATGGGCCAGCGTGGCTAGGTCGGTGATGCCTGGCCGAACGGCCAGCACCGCCTGCCACACCGGTTCCTCCAGGTTCACGTAGCGCGGAACCTCCGGCCGCGGCCCGATCACGCTCATCTCGCCGGCCAGGACGTTGACAAGCTGAGGCAACTCGTCCATTTTGGATGCTCGCAGCAGGCGCCCGAATCTCGTGATCCTGAGGTCGCTGGCGGCGGTTACCAGTGGCCCCTCCTGCCCAGGCGTCTCCGGCCTCATGGTCCTGAATTTCCAGATACGGAAGAGCTTTCCCCCTAAGCCCACGCGGGCTTGCCGGAAGAAGACCGGCCAGCCATCGAAAATCAGAATAAGGAGGGCCACCGCCAGCAGCACCGGCCACAACACGACGAGGCCCGTTGTCGCGCACACGACATCGAAGCAACGGATGCATCCCGATGCCCGGACTAGAGTGCCCGGAACCATGCCGGGATGGCTCGCTGGGAGGGAGCCACAGTGCATTTCGGCGGACATCCTCGCCATGTGCGATGCGTCCTATCTCCCACCGGTCTGCGCAAGAACCTGGAAATGCCGCGCAAATGCGGCCATCACGTAGGTATCCACCTCGCTCGAATTCTTGAGGCGGCCCCCCGACGTCTGCAGGAAGCACAGGTTACTGTATAGCTTCAGCTTGTAGTCCTCGATCACTCCGCGCTCAAAGGCGTTCTTCAGCTCGTGGATGCCGTCCTCCAGGTCGTGGCTGGTCTGGAATCCCGTCAACCGCTGAATCTTGTCGAACGAGACCCGGTAGTTCCGGCGGTCGTTGTTGTCCACGTATTCCACGTTGGTCTCGGGGAAGATCTCCCGGATCTTGTCCGCCACCTGGCCCAGGGTGAAATTCATCCGGGAGTCTCCCAGGTTGAACACCTGCCCGCCAACCACCGAGATCGGCGTGTCCAGAAGCATTACAATGCCCTCCGCCACGTCGCGCACGTGGATGAACGGGCGCCATTGTTCTCCGTTGTAGATCGTGATGACGCCTTCCTGGTAGGCTTTGGCGGTCAGCAGGTTAACCACCAGATCGAATCGTGGGCGGTAGGAAAGGCCGAATACCGTCGCCAGCCGGAGAATGATGGGCTGGAAATCCTCCGAGGCGGCCTCCAGCAGTGCGCGCTCGGACTGCACCTTGGTCTGGGCGTAGAGCGAGATGGGATTCACCGCGGATGTCTCGTCCGTGGGTTCCTCCGACGCGCCATAGACGCTGCAACTGGAAGCGAAGACGAGCCTGCGGACTTTGGCGCCCTTGGCCACCTCGATCAGCATCCGCGTGGCGGCGTAGTTGGTTTCCAAGGCTGCCTGCCGGTCCTGTTCACATGCCGGATCGCCCACGATGGCCGCCAGTAGGACGATCGTATCCACACCGTCCACCGCCCTCACCACGCTCTTGATGTTTCTGCAGTCGCCGAGCAGCACTTCCAGGTTGGGATGTCCAAACAGGTCCCTCAATGCTCCGTTGCCGTAGACCAGGCTGTCCAGAACGCGCACTCTCCGGCCCGAAGCAATCAGCCGGCGCACCAGGACCGAGCCGATGTAGCCCGCTCCGCCGATCACCAGGACCGGGGCCTCCGATGGCCCTCCGGCCAGGCTCAGCGAGCGGGGAAAGGAGTCCTCTACCAGCGGGGCATCGACCCACAGCTTGAGGTAGCGAAGTCCCATGGTCCCGAAGCAGGAAAGCGCCATGAAGACCATCGTCGTCCCGCCCTGCAGCACTTCCAGCCGCCCGCCGAACCAGCACACCAGGGTGTACAGAGCGCTCGCTAGGACGCAGGCGCGCAGAACCAGCAGGCTCCCCTGCCTCGGCTTCCGAAGCCGGCTCGTGGAGTAGCCGCCACTCAGAAAAAGCACCAACGCAAGCGCGCCCGAGAACGGCAGCAACGTCATGATGTACCAGCCGGACACGCCGGCGCCATGAATATTTCGTGCATCCACGACACCGCTCTGGAGCCATACCAGCTTGACCAGCAGCGCCGTAATCGCGGCGCACTGGACGGCCACGAAATCGGCCAGGATTCCGGCCAGCACGCTTCGCCGGCTCGAGCCCGCCGTGAGCCGCGTCAGGTAGGCGCGAATCCATTGGTTACTCCGCTTGATCTCCCAAGACCGCCCAGCAAGTTGGTAGTTATTCACTGCTATACCCGACATGTCTGATCTCCCTTACCCCTCGAATTGAATTCCCAGTCCGGCGCCGGTCCCCAGCCGGACGCCGCCCACGATCCCGAAAGGCCGCTAACCGATGCGGTTCGATTCCACCAGCTCCCCTGTCGCCTCGATGACGTCCCAGACGTCCGCCTGCGACATTTTCGGATAGAGCGGAAGCGAGAGCAGCCCCGCGTATAACTCCTCGCAGCACGGGAATTGCTCGGGCCGATATCCATAGGTCTCCCGATAGAAAGGATGCCGGTGCAGGGGGATGAAATGGACACTGGCGCCGATTCTGGCCTGCTGCAGCCGCTGGATGAACTCGGCCCGGTCGATCCGCAGCCGGCTCAGATCCAGGCGCACCGCAAAAAGATGGTAGGCGTGGTTGCGGTTGGGAAGCTCCACCGGCAGGATCAGCTCCGCCAGGCCGGAGAACGCCTTCCGGTACTGCCGGGCGATCTCCTGGCGCCTCGCGATGAACCGGTCCAGCCGCCGCAACTGATGCAGGCCCAGCGAGGCCTGCAAGTCCGTCATGTTGTACTTGAATCCGGCCTCGACGACCTCGTAGAACCACGACCCTTGCTCGGAATAGCGCTGCCAGGCATCGCGGCTCATGCCGTGCAAGGAGAGCATCCGCATGCGCGCGGCCAGACCTTCGTCGTTAGTGGTGATGGCCCCGCCCTCGCCCGTCGTCATGTTCTTGGTGGCATAAAAGCTGAAGGCGGTCGCCGCGCCGTGCGTCCCGATTTTGCGGCCGCGGTATTCGGTGCCGATCGCGTGCGCGGCATCTTCGACGACCGGGAGGCCGTGCCGCCCGGCCAGCTCCAGGATCTCATCGAGATCGCACGCCTGGCCGCCGTAATGAACCACCACGATGGCCTTGGTGCGCGGCGTGATCGCCCGCTCGATCGCCTCGACCGAAATCTGGTAGTTCTTGCCGACGTCCACGAGGATGGGGGCCGCCCCCAGGTGCACCACGACGTTGGCCGTCGCGCAGAAAGTCAAGGTGGGCACGATCACCTCGTCTCCCGGCCCCACGTCCTGCGCCGCCAGCGCGATCTGGAGCGCCGCCGTGCAGGAGCTGACCGCGATCGCGTGTTTGGCGCCCACGTAGGCCGCCAGCTCTGCTTCGAACAGCTTGGTCTTGGGCCCCGTCGTGATCCAATTCGAGCGTAAGGTGTCCACCATTTCGGCGATCTCTTCCTCGCCGATCCACGGAAGACTGTACGGCAGAAAGGCGGTTCGCCCCGCCCGTGCAACGGAAGTTGCCATTTAGAGAAGCCTCCTGTAAGTAAGACTCATGCGCACCATCCGGAATCCGCATTGCCCGTATAGCCGGCAGGCCCCGGCGTTCTGCATTTGCGTACCCACCTCGACGGTGTCCACCTCCTGCTGCCGGAACCAATCGAAGGTGCCCTGCAGGGTGGCGCTGGCGACGCCTTGGCCGCGCGCATGCTCCGCCGTGGCCACCAGCCCAATCACCCCGCTCGGGGGCTTCCCGTTCTGGCCGGGGTCGCGCGCCAGCTTGCACGTGACGTAGCCCGCCACGCGGCCGCCGAGCGTGGTCACGATCACCGCGTCGGCCTCCTTGCCGGTGCACGAGCGGGTCACCCAGGCGGCGTACAGCCGGTCGGCCGCGCCCGGGGGCAGTGCCCGATCGATGTGGAACCGGTCGCAGGTGTAAGACGAGCGGGCGATCTCGAGCAACTGCTCCAGATCCCCCTCCTGGTACAGCCGCACCTCCAAGCCGTTCGCGGCCGGCCGCCGCTCCGCATGATGCAGACGGATCGAGAACGTCACGATGCCGTCCAGGATGTCGAAACCGCATCTGCCCAGCGCGTGGATCGTCGAGAGTTCGCCGGCGGCGACCCGTGCCGTCAGGTAACGAACCCCGCGCAAGCGGCACTCCTCGGTGACGATTCCCAGCAAGGCGGCCTTGCGCTCCAGCGCGTCCGCATAGCCGCCCGCGGAAACCAAGAGGTCGAGCCGGGCCGCGGAGATTCCAAGCTGCTCGCTGTCGAAGGCCAACCACCTCCAGCTAGCCAGTCCAAGGATCTGGGAGCCTTGGCGCGTGACAGCGCCGAAGGACTCTTCGCTCCCGAGCAACTCCAACTCCCGCTCCAGCGCGGCATCGGATGTTACCCGCAGGGGTGGCGGTTCGTAGCCGTCCTCCTGGCGGGTTCGGAGCAGATCCGCTATCGACTGTCTGTCCTTCGAAAGATCAAATTGGGCTCTTGGCACTCAGACCTCCTGATTCGTGGCAGCGGGGCTGTTTACCCCTTCGCGTTTCAAAATGTACGGAATTGTCTTGCACAGGATGACCAGATCGAGCAGGAACGACTGCCGCTTGACATATTCGGCATCCCAAACCTTGCGGGCTTCCCAGGCAATGGCGTTGCGGCCGCTGATCTGCGCCAGTCCGGTGATCCCCGGCTTTACGGCCAGCTTTACTTTCTCGGCTTCCGTGTAATACCGGATCTGGTCCACCTGGTCGGGCCGCGGCCCCACCAGGCTCATGTCGCCGCGCAGCACGTTCCACAGTTGAGGCAGTTCGTCGAGACTGGTGTGGCGCAAGAAGCGTCCCACGGGCGTCACTCGCGGATCCCGATCGCTCGTGAAGGCCGAGCCGTCGGAGTTGCGCCAGTCCGGAGCGCCCACCACCATGCTGCGAAACTTATATAGCCAAAACGGCCGGCCGCCTTTTCCAAGCCGCTGGGCTTTGAAGAACACCGGTCCTCGGGAGGTTAGTAACACAGCCAGCGCGCATGCGCAGCCCAACGGAAAGACAGCCAGCATCGTTAAGCTGGACAGAATCACATCTAAAACTCGCTTCATGAGGTAATAGAATCTCCGTCCCTCGCCGCCCGCCGCCTCGGAAAGCGCGATCATGCCTGGTGTCTCCCGTAGGCCGCGGCCGCCGGCCTCCAGATTCGCGCCCGCATTCTGCCACCTGGCGGGCAATGAATCGCTTCCGGTACCTTCCGGGCAACGGTCGCCGCCGCTGCGATCAGAGCGAAACACAGCCACCATTGCCGCTGATAGAATCCCTCGATGCCCATCGAGAGCCCCAGCATCCCGCAGTGTGCCGCCAGCAGGCCGACCACATAGGACTTGCCATCCCGAGGCGCCAGCAGGTAGGTCTTGAATCCCGCCACGAAGAACCACGCGACAAACCCGATGAAAACCCCCAGTCCCACCAGGCCGAAGTCGGCCAGAAACCAGAGCGGCGTGTTGTGGACGATGAGCCCCTCCGCCGCGCGGAACTCTCCCAGCCCCATTCCGAAGACGGGGTGCTTGGCGAACTGAACCAGGCTGTCGTTGATCAATCCCACCCTCTGCTTAATGGTGTCCGGCCGGTCCAGCATCCTTTTTGGCGAGAGCAGGCCGAGTCCGATCAGCACCGCGACCAGAGGCAAGCCTGCCGGCACAATGCCCAGCGTCTTGGCGGCCAGCTTCGGCTGAAGGACCAGATACACGAGCCAGGTTGCCACCAGGGCCATCCAGGCGGACCGGGAGAAAGTGAACACAATTCCCAGGGCCAGGGTCATGTTGCAGAAGAGACGCAGAAAACCCCGCGTGACCGGAACCGAACCGGCGGAACCCACTAGGTTGAAGGCCAGGGCGACAACCAGAAGGCCGCCGTAGGCGTTGGGGTCGTACAGGAACCCGGACAGCCGCTCGTTGTCGTAGTTGATAAAGGAGAATTGCATTTTCGCGACGTACGAGGCGAGCAGCGCCGCCAGCGCCACTACGTTTTGCAGCGTGACGCCCAGGACATACACGCGCATCACCTGCCTGAGTTGCCGCCAGCTCTCGACCTCCGAAGTAATCATGGCGTAGGCCGCAAACAGAGTCAGCAGTCCGAACTCCTTATTGAGGTACTGATACGGCGTCACCGTACCCTCACGCGCGGCGCTCACCAGCAGGCCCACGGCGAACACCAGGAGCAATGCGAAGTGCCAGATCCTCCAGGCCTCCGTGCGAAGTCTGATCCTCGAGGCATTGAAGATCAGATATGCCGCGAGACAGGCGTCGGCGATGCCCAGCCTGGCGTGAAGCGTCGCTGCCCACTGGTACGGAAGCAGGGCGACATAGCCCAGCAGCCAGAAGTTCACCGGGCGCTCTTCCGGGAGCGGCTTTGCAGTTCCAGCCGCCTTCGGAGCGATTGGCGCGATCTTGTCGGCGCGGGCCAGCACTAAGCCTCCAGACCTGGCGCGATACACGTTTCCGGTCGCGCTTGCTGAAATGGTGTTAGCTGTCGCGCCTGGTGACTGAGCAGAACCCAGGCCAGGACGCCGGCCGCCATCAGGACATGCAGGGTCGAGCCGATCGCCGCGGCTATGGCGGCCCCGCGCATTCCAGCCACGGGAACCAGGAAGTAGCACCCCACGGCCGACGTCAGTGCGGCCAGGGTGAACATCGGAACCTGAATTCTGAACTGCCGTGCCGCGGTGACGGCGGAACTCAGCAGCAGCGCAACGCAGGTGGCCGCGGCGGTAACCATCAGCCATACGAACACATCGGCGTGCTGGGCGTATCGCGGCGTGTACAGCAGACCTAGCAGCGTCGAGCCGCCGAAACGAGCCACCAGGATCGCCGCCGCCCCCGGAACCGCGATGATCGCCAGCAGCCTCCCCACCAGCGAACGGAACTGGGCGATCTGGCCGTTCTCGAAGTACCTGGCCAGCTTGGGCGCCGCCGACTGGCCCAGCGCTTCCCCCACCCCGGTCAGCGCCACCATGGCGTAAGCCATCGCCGAGAATACCCCCAGATTCTCTTCCCCCATGTTGTATCCCACGAAGTACCGCGGGATATTGCCGTTCAGCGCCACCAGCACCATGACGATCCCCAAAGGCAGTGCCAGCTTGAACAGCGTCCAGCTCCTGGCCGTCTCGCAGTGCGGTCTCAGCGCGCCTCCGTCGGTGGCGCGGCGGGAGGCGAGCATCCGGCGGCCCCACCGGAAGTCGTGCCACGCCCAGACGACGGCCCACACGGCCATCATGGCGAGCGTGCCCCACAACACGTCGCGAGTGAGATAGACCACCGCCGCCAGCGCGGCCGCGCCCATGAGTCCGCGCAGGATCATCGAGACCGCGATGCGTTTCAGGTCTTCGTGGTGCTGGAAAAGCCCATAGAAGACGTCGCTGAAGCACTCCACGGCCTTGGCCATCCCGACGGCCAGGACGATCAGCGCGGTACCCGGCTGGAAGCGCCCCAGGAAAGCGATCAGAGCAATTGCCAGCAAACCGGCGGCGGTGGTGATGGTGCGCAGGCCGAAGTATTCGGAGAACCGGTACTGCTCGCGCGCGTCGGTGGCCTGAATCGCCCTGAGTTGCAGGTTGCTGAAAGTGAGTATGGGACCTGCCACCGCCAGCCCCAGGGCGAATTTCCCCAGCATCAGCGGAGCCACCAGCTTGGCGAGGGCGACCAGAATCATCCACTGGCAGAAAGAGTAGGCCGCGTTTCCCGCGAAGAACCACCAGAAGTTCGCGCTGAGGGAACGCGCCAGCGGAGCAGGCTCTTGGTTCATGAATCTGGCCGTCTTGCTTCTATCGGGCTGAGTAATACTTGTGCAGGTTGCGGTAGCCATATGCGTCGTTGCCGGCGTCCGGGCGCCAGTCGTTCAGGACCGTCCCGAGGATTGGAACTCCGTCCATTTGGAGGCGCTGCACGGCTGCCTGGGCGATGGGCCAACTGGTCCGATTGGCGCGCAGCACCAGTACCACTCCATCGGTCGGCCGGGCGATGATTCTGGCGTCCGCGAACAGCAGGCTCGGCGGCGCGTCGACGATGACATGGTCGAAGGTATCCCGGAGCCGGCCCAGAAGCTGCGCCATGCGCTCGGTGTGGAGCAGCGAACTCACCCGATCCACCGGCGGTCCGGCGGCCAGCACGAACAGGTTCGGGATGTGGGTCTGCTGGATCTGCTCCTTCACCGCCGTGGCATCGAGCGCGTGGCCGTCCCCCAGCAGCGTGCTCAGGCCGCGGTCGTTGTCCAGGGAGAACACTCGGTGCAGTGCCGGGCCGCGCAGGTCCGCATCCACCAGCAGCACACACCGGTCGATTTCCGCCAGTGCGACTCCGAGGTTGCTGGCCACCGTGGTCTTGCCTTCCCCCGCCAGCGGGCTGGTGACCACGAAGACTCCCGGCGAGGCCGACGCGCCGCCCGCGAAAAGCAGAGAGGTCAGGGTGGCGCGGAAGGACTCCGAAAACAACGACAACTTCTCGTCCCAGGCCGCCAGCTCGAATCCCCTGCGGTGCCCGTTGGAGCCGATCAGCTTGCGCGAAATGCCGCGGGCGGCTCCTGGAATCGCACCCAGCTCGGGCAGGTTCAGGTGCAGTTCCACATCCCCGGGAACCCGCAGCTTGCGATCCATCTGGGAGGAGGCCACGACATAGGCGATGCCGCAGGTCAGGCCGACAAACAGCCCGAGGCCGAGGTTCAAGGGAACGTTGGGCTTGAAGGGGCGGCTTGGCGGCATGGCGGTCGTGATCATGCGGATGTTGGAGGGCCGGATGGCGGAAGCGATTCCGGCCTCTTTGGCCTTCTGGTTCATGGCTTCGTAGAGTTGCCGGTTTACCTCCACCTCGCGCTTGAGGTTCTCGTAGCGGGCGGCCTTGATCGATTGCGCGGAGACCAGCGCCGCCTGCCGCGAGTACGTCTTGGCGAGCAACTCCTCCCGGGTTTGCGCGGCCTGGTACTGTTGCTCCATCCGCTGGCGAGATCGCCCGATCTCTTCCTTCTGGGCGGATTCCAATTCGGCGATCTGCGCCTGCACGCGCGCCACTTTGTAGTTCTCCGGCTTGAGCACCGAGCTGAGTTCAGCCAGTTGCCGCCGCAGGTCCGTGAGCTTGAGTTGGTTCTCGCGCAGCACTCCGCCGTCGGCGTTGGTTGCCTCCGCGCCCGGCGATCCAGCCGCCGCTGCCTGGTAGAGGGACTGCCTGGCAATGCGATCCGCGCGCGCCCTGGCCAGTTCCTCCTGCTCCAAGCGGAGGCCCTGTTCGCCCGCGCTTTCGTTGTTTCGAGTGATCAACAACCCCTGCGATTGCGCGTACTGTTGCAGCCGCTCTTCCGATTCCGCCAGGTTGCGCTGCAGCTCGCTAAGCTGCGGATTCAGCCACTCCCCGATTTGCTTGGTCGCGTTCCACCGCGATTCCAGGTTCTGCTGGATCAGCGTCTTGGCCAGCGTGTTGGCCACTGCCGCGGCCAGCTCGGGCTCTCGCGCCTCGTACTGAATCCTGATGATTCGCCCCTGCTTCGGCGTCTCCAGAAGCATGTGTTCCTTCAGGACCGTTACGGCGCTAGCCGCATCCGGCTTGGGCCCCGACACGGGCGCCACGCCCAGCCTGCCTTTGGCCCAGCCGAGCCAGCCCGCTGTGGGCTGGAACTCGGGCCGGTAATCGAGCTTCAGCTCGGTCGCCACGCGTTGCAGCAGAGACTCCTCCGAAAGCGCCGCCAGCTCCGTGTCCACCGTGGCTTCGATCGAGCCGCCGGTCGTCGGGTTCTCGGTGGCGTACACATCCTTCAGGTTGAGGAAATTCTGGTTCACTCCCTCGACCTCGACCGAAGCCGTTGCCCGGTAAGCCGGGGCCTGCGCGAGACTCAGCGCCAGCGCTCCCAGCACCCCCAGCAGCGTGATCAGAATCACCGCCAGCTTTCGTCTCTTGAAGGCGGGGACATAATCGCCCAGCCGATTCCCCTCGATGACGCCCTGCGACGGAAACGCATCCCCGCGCGAGATAGTGGCCGGGATTGCCTGCAAGGCCGGCGGTCTGGACCCTTCGGCTCCGGGCAGAAGCTGATATGGATGGCTCATCAAATTGACTCCCCGCTCAAGGACGGAAGATGACCACTCCGGTGGCCATCTGGATCATCGCTTCCAAGGCTCTGAAGGCTGCCTTCTGGGGAACGTTATCGGGGACTAGCAGAACGTCGTTGGCCTTCAGGCTGACGTCCTCGGCCCGCCCCTCCATGACCCGTTTCAGGTCGATCGGCAACTCGGTCCGCTGTGAGCTGCCGGGGGCCGTTCGGAGGATTCTGGCGCTCTGCGGCTTGGCATTCTTGCCCAGACCCTCCGCCATCGCCAGCGCCTGCAAGACCGAGATGGACTGCCGGTCCGCCAATACAATCGTGCCCGGCTTTACAACCGCGCCGATTACGTAGGCCGCCTCGGCCGGGGGTACCGTAATCACGTCGTGCGGCTTGATTGGAATGTTGTACGCCGGGTTGTCCCCCGCCAGCAGGCTGTTGAGGTTCACCTGCGCCACACTGTAATCGCCGTCCCAGGCCCAGTGCGCGGAATCCAGCGGAATGGCGCCGTACCGCTTCTCCCGAGAGATCCGGACATCGTAGCCCGCGTCCGGTCTCGTCCCTCCCGCCAGGGAGAGGATTTCCGCCAGGTTCTTGCGGCCCTGCAATTGATGCGTTCCCGGCTTCACCACCGCGCCCAGTATGGTCACTGGCTGGCTCCCGAACTCGACAATCTCGACCGAGACCTGCGGCTTCCACACCTGATGTTCCAGCCGTTTCAGCAATTCCATGCGGAACTGCTCCACGGTAAGCCCCTTCGCTTCCACGCGCCCCACCACCGGAAGATCGACGCCGCCGTCGGAGCCGATCCGGAACGGCCGGTCGGGGATCTCCTCGACGCCCAGGGCCCAAATCTTGATCTGATCGTCCGGGCCGAGCACGTAGTCGGAGTCCGCGCGGGCGCTGGCTGCGGCGCGATCCCGCGGGGGCTCGGTTGCCACCAGGGTGCACCCAGCCGCCAGCGTCACCAACCCAGCCGCGCTAAGAATTCGCATTATGCCGGACATTTTCACTCCCTTTCACTGCACACCCAGGGCTCTCGCCCAGCCCAACTCCTCGAGACTCCGTTGCGCCATGGCTCCGCCTGAGCATGTCGCCGACGAGTCCGCCTCCAGCAGCGGGCGGACCCAGTCCGACTCCACCTCCACGGACAGCGCGCGTTGCAGCAGGGTCACGTTCACCACCAGGCGGCAGTGGCTCGTGGCTCGGCAGACGATGCCCGGCACTCCTGCCAGCGGGCCGCCGTCGATCATTATTTTTTGGCCCGTTTTCAGATACGGCCAGGGTTCGGCTGGCAAACCGCTCGCGGCGATGGCCAGAACGCCCGCCATTTCCTCGGGATCCAAGGGTACCGGGACCCGTCCAAAGCCCACCACGTGGAGCACCCCCGGCGCGGAAAGCACCGCCGTGCGACGGCTGCGGAGAAAGCGGCAGAAAACGTAGCCTGAGAAAAGGGGAGACTCCACGATCTTGTATCTGTCCGACCAGCGTCTCCGTAACTTGTGGAGCGGAAGACAATACTCCAAGCCCCTGGCCGAGAAGGCTTGCGCAACCTTGATCTCGCAATTGGACCTCACTCGAACCGCGAACCACTCGTGCAGTTCCATAGAAGTATTCCGAGCCCGCACGAATTCACGCCGCCCTGCTGAGGCACACCTGTACACCGCTATCCCTGGCGGTGATGGAGAAGGATTCCACGCCCCTCGTCATTACGATTCAGACACGCCGGAAACCGCAGGTTGGGCAGACTCCCGCCCTTTCAGTCCCGTTTGCCGTAACCCAGTTAACCGGGCACACCAGCCCCGGCCCCACTAGAGTACAACCCTTAAGATTAATAAATCTTAACCTTACTTGATCGGCGTTGTCAACAACGAATTGCGGTATCAGAAGTACTAGGACTCCGGGCGCCTCACGTTGTCGTCCCAGCCGGTCAAGTTCATGTTTATCTGATGTAAGAATCCGGACGCGGATGCAGAATTCCCCTGTGTTCAGCCGCTGCATCTCACAGCCACTACTCGAAGGTGCGGTGGCTGTCCACCGTTCACCGGCTCTTTAAGCCCCCTTGATCTCCCTGTAACAACGCCCCCCGAGAATCGAGTTGAGGATACTCAATGAGACTCGCACTTTGCCTGTTTGCGCTACTCGTTCCCCGGTCCGCCCAGACCCTGGTCAACGGGGCCGGCGCTGTCGTTTTCGGCGCCACCGACCAGCCCATGAACGGAGAGCAGCTCGGCAAAGCCAAGATCAAGCCGCCGCATTCCCCGACGGTGCTGGGCGCGGTAGTGGCCACCTACAACCTCCCCGGCCTGAACCGCGAGCTGAACGTCACCGCCGAGGCCCTGGCCCGTGAACGAAATCCTGGTGGTACACCGTTCCGACGGCAGCGGGACCACTTTCATCCGGACCGGTTGCCTTTCCAAGACGAGCCCCGAGTGGAAGGGGCAAGTAGGGTCGGGGACCTCGGTGAACTCGCCTACGGGCGGGCGCGCAACGCCGCAGGCCAAGTTCCTCCGGCCCGAGCTGGCTTCGGTGACCGCGGCGGCCGCCGGAGCCGCCAGCCTGCCCGCCGATCTCCCCCTCTCCATCACCAACGCGCCGGGCAGCCAATCCTGGAAGCTCTGTACCGGCCAGTTGTCGGCGGTGCGCTTGGTCCGGGCTTTGGCGCGCGCCTCGGGCGAGCGGACCGCCGGAGCAACAACCGAGGGCCGGGAACCGCCGCCCTGCTCATCAACGAGCCCGCTCCTGCGCCTCATTGATGCGCCGCCGTGCTGCCTCGATCCGCCCCCGCAGTCTTCGCGAGAATTCCGTTTCCACTTCAGGCCCAAACCGATCCTCAAGCTTGCCAGTCCGCCTATCGATGCTCTTCATCTTCGATGCTCTCCAGTCGCCGTCGCTGCTTCAAGCGCGGTCACGCGCGCCTCGATATCTTCGATCTCGATGGCCTTGGCCGCATGATTGAAGATCGCTTCAGCCGCCCGTACCCGGACGGATGCCGGCGTGTTCGGGTCAATCATCGTCTACAGCAGAGTGGTGGCTCCAACTTCTACAGCTTGGAAAGCCTCGTTGGTGTTGCAGTGGGTGAGAAGTGCCGAAATGGCGGCCTCCATTTTGCGCCTGAGTTTTTGACCATGACCCGCCATCTGGTTCGACCTGATACCAGTTGCGGGCCGATCAGCCCCATCGCCTTCCCATCGCCTTTCGCGATTTCTGCAGAATCCGCTTGCATCCGGCGGCGACCGGAGGGATCCATGTGATGACCGCGCAGAGCGTGGCCCCACGGCGAAAGATCACGACGGCGTTCCCGATTGACAACCACAACAACATCACGGCGTTTGGCTCCGCAGCAGAAGCCGCCGCCACAACCACCACTCCCTTCGATCACTTCGCCAGCCAGAAGGAACTGGCGGAACTGATCGCCGGTTGGCCGGCGGAGCGCCCGGTAGCCATCTCTGGGCGAAAGGTGTGGAAAAAGTGAGCAAGGCTCAGGGAGCAGCGGGCCGAGGCGGGCATAGACGCTCAGGATCGCATGTCGCGATCGCTCACATAATCAACATGTCGGTGCTCGGACAGAGTATTTGCGGACCTTTGACGAAATCGCAACGGAGAGGCTTGGCATGGTGTCTTCGGGAGCAGAGGCGGGCGCGCAAACTGCTGCGGAGGTCTCCCGGTGACATCCTGCTTCAACTCTGGATGGAGGACTTGGTTTGGGAGGAGGCACTGATCCGGCGTGGGACTCAGGGGTCCAGCACCGAAACCGACCGCCCTCGAGCGGGCCGAGGGTTGGCCAGGGCATCGGAAGGGAAAACGGGAGGCCGAGCCGAAGCCGGAGGAACTGACGGTGGAGGAGTCCAGGCGGCGATGCCCGCCGGATCTCCAGAAGGATGAGCGGCGATGGTGGCGGTACTACGCAGACACGCTCGTGCCGTTGAAGCTGGTCAGCGAAGCTGACCTGGTGGCACTTGCCCGGCTGGCAAAAGTGACCGCGGAGCGCATCCGGTTTGAAGCGGTCATGAACAAGAGCGGCCCCATCCACTTTCACGAGAAATCCTGGAGGATCGGGAAGGATGAAAAGGGCAACCCGGTGATGGCCAGTTCGCGGGTTCCGATGTTGAGTCCACTCTACTCCGTCGTCAGCGGGCTGCGCGATCAGGAACTGAAGCTCTTGCGCGAGTTCGGCATGACACCGGCCTCGCGGACCAACGTCCACGCCATCGAAAGCAAGTGCAGCACCCACGACCAACTCATGGAGCTCCTATCGCAGCCGCGCGTGCCGCGACCGGCGATGACAACACAGTGACGCGCCGTTCTAGCAGCAACATGCCGACGTACCCGGGAAGCCGGGGAATAGCCGCGATGCCGCAAAAAACGCCCGCCGCGGCCGGAGCCGGGCGGGCCAGGAAGGAAGGGGGGCGTCCGATGCTACCGGTTGATGCGGTAGGTGCGCTCGCCGCCCTCCGGTTTGAAGGACTCGACGGTGTAGCCGGCCTTTTTCATCGCGCCGGCCATGAACCCGCGCACCGTATGCTTCTGCCAGCCCATCTTGGCCATGATCTCGGCCAGGGTAGCGCCATTCTTCCGCTGCAGCATAGCGACCACCTGGGCCGTTTTGCTGCCCTCGCGCGGCCCGGCGGCTTCCTTCGCCTTGGCGGCCTTTTTGGCCTTGGGCGCGTTCTTGGCGGCGGTGGTCTTCTTGGTCGCCTTGGCCTTGGCGGGCGCGACGTGGGGCTTCCGTGGCGCAGCCTTGGCCTTCTTGGCGGCCTTTGGCTTTGCAGGCTCCGCTTCGGGTTTGGCGGCGTCTCCGAGCCCCTGAATGTGCTCCCAGATGCGGCTGGCGGCGGCCTTGGCGCTTTTGAACCCCTTCACCGACTCAACGCCCGGCAGGCTGTTCCAGATGGCCACCAGGCGCTCCGCAGGCCAGGCGGCGACCAGTTCCGCCAGTTCCTTCTGGCTGGCGAAGGTATCGAAGGGAGTGGTGGCTGCGGCGGCGGCTTCTTCTGCGGAGCCAAACGCCGTGATGTTGTTCTCGCTGTCAATCGTAAACGTCGTCATAATCGTTCTCCTTGGGGCCACGCTCTGCGCGGTCATGACATGGATCACTCCGGTCGCCGCCGGATGCAAGCGGATTCTGCAGAAATCGCTAAAGGCGATGGAACGGCGATGAGCCTCAGAGCGGCCAGATGATTGCAGGTGGCGGCAGATGAAGGGCCATGGGACGAAATTCAATAGCAAGAAGGAGGCGGCCGTCGCCGCCCTGCTCACGCAGAAGAACCAGGAGGAAGCTGCGCGCGCCGTCGGCATCTCGGTCGCAACGCTGCTGCGGTGGCAAAAGGTGCCCGAGTTCCAGAAGGCCTACCGGGAGGCCCGACGGGCGGCTCACAGCCAATCCATCGCCCGGCTCCAGCAGGCGACCAGCGCCGCGGTCTCGACGCTGCTGAGGGTCATGGTGGACCCCAATACGCCAGCTTCGACCAAGGTGCGCGCCGCCGACAGCGTGTTGGAGCACTCGGCCAAGTCAATCGAACTGGAAGACATCGATGCGCGCGTCGCGGAACTGGAGCGTGCGGTTGATCTGCCCAAGCCCAGTCTAAAGGAATAGGCGATGGCTCTGACTTCCATACGGCGGCGTATCAGCGTGCTTGAGACTGTGATCCGGCCAGTGTTCGATTACCCACCCCTCACGCCCGCCGAGATCGAGGCGATTGCGTCGCGAGTGCGGGCTGGCGACTCCTTGGAGGCGGAGGAAGTGGATCGGCTGATGCAGCACAGCCCCGTCTTTCACGGTGAATATCTCATCACTGCGTATGACCGGCACGTCACCGTGAACCGATGCGTTGGTATCGATTTCGCGGAGCTGTGACAGACTCTCGTCTGGAACAGTTGGGGAGACCATGCGCGCTACTCTCAAACACCGGCTGGACCGGATTGAAAAGGCGATACCGAAACCGGCAGCGGCGGCACGCGAGTCTGTGGCGCCCGAGATCGCGCGCCGGCTCGCGGCGATGGGAATCGTCCGGAGAAACGAAGAGAGCCTGGCTGAAACGACCGCGCGGGCCATGGGAATCAGCCCGCGGGAACTTCGGAGGGAGCTGACTCTTCGTGCCTACGGTCGCGGGCCGAAGTAGCTACCGATATGGCGCGTTAACGCTCCTCAGCGGGCCGGCGTCACCACCGTCCTGTTTGGGTCATTCGACGGCTTGGCGATTTCTCGCTCGTGTGGACCGCTTCCGGACGGCAGGCGTAGCGGCCCCCCCATACATCGCACCGCGTGTGCTGATCGGTAAGTGCCCTTTCCTTGGAAGCGCTGAAGGCGACGCTCGGACACACCGAACTCTCGACCTATTCGGCTTCGGGCAGAGCCAGCACACGGCACCCGTCAGGGTTGAAGATATTCTGCACGAACCAGCTCTTTTCGTCCTGACGTAGGTTGTTGACAGCCCTCGTAAATTGCTGCTTTCTGGTTCGACACACCCTTCGCATCTGCACCGCGTAGTCGCTGTCTGGGTCCTGGACCGACACCCGCGCATACGCCACGTACTGTCGCATTCTATCTGGTAAGAGCAGAACAGCCCGCGCCAAGTCGCTTGGAAGGCGGGCGCCAAGCTCAGCCAGCGCAACCATGTCCTCCTTAGCTTCGGAACCGCACAGGAGATCGCCAAACGTGTGCCAAACGCTGTCCTCTTCCTCGGTCCTCGGAATGAGATCGAGGACCGCAGTAGCAGAACGGATATCGGCTGGACGGAGCTCGAACGAGCGAAAGGCGAAGACAACCTTGGCGCGGTAGCCATCGCCCGCTTGAACTTTCCAACTGGCTAACGTCGCGGCTGATTTGGATCGCGCCGTCTGGGCCATGGCGGCGATCTCCTTACAACTGGGCTCCTGTGCCGACAATGCCCCGAAGGCGAAGATGACCAGGGCTGCTGTACCTGCAGATCGCATCATCGCAGTATCCTGACATCAGCATAGCGAAACCGGATTATGGTCGCGAGGCGCGCTTGCTGGATATTGAGCTCCCCGGCCACGTGGCCGGGAAACGCCCAAACCGCGGTTGGGCGTAGGCCGAAGCTGAGGCCAGCCGTGAAGCTACCGATATCACCACATAACGCTCCCGCCGAGGCATCCCGGAGTCTCCTCTCCCGAAGATCCCGCTGTACCCCTTCGGGAGCGAATTGCCGCCGATTGGCTGCACACGACCGCACGCGGTGGTGCACGCCACTCTCCGAGTGGCCGACCATCCTGCCCATTTAGCAAAGCTTGAAGACTCGGGCTTGCGCTACCATCAAGGATTGACAGCACTGCTTGAGTAGGCGCTGCGGCTGATTACCACAGCCGCAGGACCTTGGTTTGGTGCCCGCAGGGGCAACGCGACAATTGACGAACTTTCGCAGGCTGCAGGAGGGCCCATGAACGACAGCCTAGAGTTCGATACTGTGTGTCCGAACAACCACAACCAGACAGTTACATTCAGCCAGAAAGAATTCGAAGTAGCGCTGAAGTCCGATACGCTGGTATTCCACTGTAATACATGCGACACGAACTGGCCTCCATCCAGTGAGGAAATCGCCAAGCTTCGAGAGCACTTCTCGAAGAATTCAGGCTAGGGCCCGTCAGCATTCAAAGGACAGAGCGCTACTTCGGTTGCGAGCGATATCTATTGGAAGGCAGTCAACGACAGGCATTGGTCGTGAACCCCGGCCGCTACCAATTTGCGATCGGTTGACGGCCTACCCGGAAGTTGGGCTCGGCAACCTCTGGCACCGAGGGCTACCCAAATCCCGCACGGCGGCCAGGACTCTGCTTCCAGGATGTTGCTCCCCTCGGACGAGTCGGGCACGGTGGCCAGTCAGCACAGCTACCGATATTAGGGGTTAACGCTCGCCAAGTACTGGCGATGGGCTCCGGGAAACGCCATTCCACGGCTTGCCGGCCCCACAGCCAACCGGCGCCGGTTCGGTCACCACTGCGGTCTCAAGCAGGATCTGACGGCTGGCCGCCCCAGCAACTTCCGGATGGCGCGTAAGAACTAAGCCGCAGAGCGGCGGACGCTTCCGCGCGATGCCAGTTGGCAGGGCAACCTGCGATGTGGCCGATCAGTCTTCCCGTAGCAACCTTACCTCTCTACGTAACACTTTTCCGATTAAATACCCAACAAGCAATTGCCCTGCCAAATCAAGGGCGGCTTCCTTCTCGCGACTCGATCCGAGGGGCCCGACCCGCACCCTGTCCGGATCCTCGACGGTTGTCCGCCGGGCCGCTTCCGATAGAGATCTACCGTGATACGCCCGGAGCGGCCAGCCACACTTCGGAGCGGGAATTCCCCGGCTCTCCACTGGTGCGAACGGGATTTCGCGCCAGGTCTACTTCTGGCCGCTCGTAGCGGGACTCGCGAAACAATTTCCGATATTCTGGCGTCAAATACTCATGCGAAAGGATCTTCGGTTCGCGGTGCGGAGCATGGCGGCAAATCCGGGCGTGACAGCCATCGCAATGCTCACCCTCGCCCTCGGTATCGGAATCAATACCGCCATGTTCAGCGTGATTCACGCGGTCCTGCTGAATCCGCTGCCGGTGGCCGATCCGGCCCGGCTGACCATGATCTGGGCGCGCATCCCGCACATGAACATCGCCAACGCGTTCCAGGAGTACAACGCCTTCGCGGAATGGCAGGCGGCCCATTCGTTCGAATCGATGGCCGCATACACCCACGTATCCGGTAACCTGACTTACGGCGACCAGCCCGCGCGTCTCAAGATTCTGCGCGTCACGTCGAACTTCCTCACCGTTTGCGGCGTGGGGCCAGCCATCGGGCGCGACTTTCTCCCCGAAGAGGACCGGCCCGGCGGGACACGCGTCGCCATGCTCAGCGATGCGCTTTGGAAGAATCACTTCGGCGCGGAGCGAACCGTCCTGGGCCGCTCCATCGCGATCGATGGGTCGAGCTATGCGATCGTGGGCGTGTTGCCGCCAAAGTTCGATTTAGTAACGGAGGACTTACTCACGCCGATCGCCCAGAGCACGGCGCGAGCCCCGGGGATGCCGTCGGTGGGCGTTTACGCGCGGCTGAAGCCCGGCGTCTCCGTGGCCACGGCACAGGCCGAAATCGACAAGCTCTCCCATGCGTGGGCGCGGCAATACCAGTATCCGAACGATTGGAGCGTGCGGGTCTGGCCCATCCGCGATTTCCTGGTGCGTGACGTCGCTACCAGCATCGCAGTGTTGGCCGTCGCGGTGGCGCTCGTGCTGTTGATCGCGTGCGCCAACGTGGCTAACCTGTTGCTGGCTCGCGCCGGGACGCGGCAGCGCGAGATCGCCATCCGGGGCGCCCTGGGCGCGGACCGCGGCCGCATCGTCCGCCAACTATTGACCGAGAGCACGCTAATGGGAGCGCTGGCGGCCGGAATCGGGCTACTCCTGGCCTGGGGCTCGGTGCGCGCCCTGGCAGCTGCAGAGATTTCCCTGCCGTTCCTGAAAAAGGTGGCGCTGAATGCGCCGGTGCTGGGCTTCACCTTGACGGCGGCGCTGCTGACAACCGTGCTGTTCGGCATGGCACCGGCCTTGGCCGCCTCTCGAACCGATCTTGTCGAGGACCTCAAAGAGGGTGGACGCGGAACCGGCGAGAGCGCGGCGCGCGGTCGCTTAAGAGCGGGGCTGGCGGTGGCCGAGATCGCGCTGGCGTTGCTGCTGACGATCGGCGCCACGCTCACCATACGCAGCTTGGCGAACCTGCAGGCCGTGAATCCCGGCTTCAACCCGGAGGCCATCTTGACTGCCGACATCGTGCTGCCGCCATCCACCTATGCGGCGCCTTCGCGGCGGGTCGACTTTTTCAAGACACTATTGGAAAAAGTGGCCGCCAGCCCCGGCGTGCAGGCCGCGGGCATGGCCACGAATCCTCCCTTCAGCGGCAGCAAGAGCGGCAACGACGTGCGGGCCGAGGGTGCGCCGCCGCGGAAGCTGAATGAGAACCCGATCGCTTTCTTCCGCAGTGTCGATCCTGGTTACTTCAGCGCGCTGCAGATGCGGCTGATCCGTGGACGGTTCTTTACCGAAAGGGATCCGGCCGGCCCGCCGGTCGCCATTATCGACGAAACCATGGCGCGCCACCTTTGGCCCAACCAGGATCCGGTCGGCAAACGCTTCGCACCCGGCCGAAGCGTTACCTGGCTTACGGTAGTGGGAGTGGTGTCGGATGTCAAAAGCATATCCCTAGCCGACCCGCCCGAACTGGAATATTACATGCCCTACAAGGTGAGCCCGGCGCCTGCCATGTCACTGGTGGTGCGCACGATGCTAGATGCGCAACGGCTCAGCGCCGTGTTGCGGGCGACGGTCCGCCAGCTCGACCGCGAACTGCCGGTGTCGGAGGTAGCCACCCTTTCCGGCAGCATCGCGCGCTCCACCAGCGCGCGACGATTCTCGGTGACGCTGTTGGGCGTGTTCGCCGGGCTGGCGCTGCTGCTGGCGGCTGTCGGGATCTACGGCATCGTGGCGCACTCCGTGACGCGGCGCACGCATGAGATTGGCGTCCGCATTGCGCTGGGGGCCCATCCGCGGAAGATCGCCGGCATGGTGGTGAGGTGGGCGCTGTTGTTGGGCGGTACGGGAGTCGCCATCGGGGCCACCGGCAGCCTCGTGCTGACGCGCCTGTTGCGGACGATGCTCTACGGCGTGAGCGCCACCGACCCGGCGGTGTTCGTCGCGGCGTCGGTATTGCTGTTGGTGGTAGCGACGGTTGCGGCCTATATCCCGGCACGCCGCGCCGCGCGCGTGGATCCGTTGGTCGCACTGCGGCATGAGTGATGAGTCGGCTGACCGGGCCCAGGTGGAAACCGGCTGCTCCTGCGACCTGATCTCTCGCCGCTTGGGGACCATTATCGGTATCATGGCGCCGGGCTTCCCCGTCTCCGACCGCGGCATCGTCTCCGAGTTTTGGGCGTCGCTCACGATGCGCCGCGATTTCGTCCCCGATCTGGTAAGGACGCCGAGAAGCGAGACGCCTGCCGGATCGGCGTGTTGGGGAGGCCTAAACCCGGCGCCACTCGCGAGCAGGCCATGGCCTCGCTCGATGTCGTCCACACTGGTATCAACCAGACCTATCGCAAGAACGATCAGCACATCGTGCCCGCGCGCCGGGCCTGGGCGATCCTCCCCACGGAGGCGCCGCGCCTCGAGTAGCAGAGCGACAGCCCTGTTGAAGTCCTGCACGATGCCCCGCACACATCTCCGACTCACCAAATGCGTTCTTCATTACCTGCGGCAAAGGCATGTGTCACAAATCTGCGTGTTGGGGCTGGAGTAGTACGAGGTAGTTGAAGGTCACGGCGGACAGCCGGGCGGGCTGATCGCGGAGGTGTCGCGGGCTTCCATCCAGCAACCGGGCACGAATGCACCGGCATTGAAGCGGATCCCGCCGCTCAGAGTGTGTCGCCCATCCGGAAGTTGGCCCGAGACGCCCCTCGGTTGAAGTAGCTCCTGCCTAG
>PLEM01000029.1 GCA_003137035.1 Bryobacterales bacterium
CGCAACTGGAGTTGCACACCGAGATAGCCGACATCCGTGAGCCCGCCAAGCTGTTGGCGGTCTTCCAACGATTCCGGCCTCAGGTGGTGTTTCATGCCGCCGCCCACAAACACGTTCCCTTGATGGAAGACGCGCCCGAGGAGGCGATCAAGAACAACGTCCTGGGCACGATAAACGTCGCTCAGATGGCCATCGACTGCGGCGTCGAGCGCTTCGTTTTCATTTCGACCGACAAGGCCGTGCGGCCGAGTTCCGTGATGGGTGCCTCCAAGCGACTGGCCGAGCTTTCGGTCCGCCACATGGCACACGGGGCGAAGACGAAGTTCGTGATCGTCCGCTTCGGCAACGTCCTGGGTTCAGCCGGCAGCGTCGTCCCGCTGTTCAAGGAACAAATCGAGCGAGGCGGCCCGGTGACGGTGACCCACCCCGACTGCACCAGATACTTCATGACAATCCCCGAGGCGGTGGGCCTGGTGCTCATCGCTGGGCTGGGCAACTACGGCGATCTCTGCATCCTGGAAATGGGCGAGGCCATTCGGATCCTCGACCTCGCGACCCACATGATCACGATGGCCGGACACGTGGCTGGGGGCGACATCCCCATCGTCTTCACCGGGCTGCGCCCCGGCGAGAAGATTGCCGAGGAGATCCTTACCGAAGAGGAAGAACAGACCCAGGTTGCCCGGAATCGGATCCTAGTGGCGAAGAGCCCTCCTCCGCCGGCAGATCTGGCGGAACGCATTCAGCGCCTTCACCAAGTGGTGGACGCAGTGGATCGGGGCGGAATCAGGCGGATCCTGCGTGAGCTGCTGCCAACCTACCGGCCGACCGAGGTTCCACCCGCGGCAGTGGTTCTGCCTATACGCCAGTCCGGTTCAGCCCGGATCACAAGCTGACACGGTCCCCGACGCCGAGGTGCCACTTTCCAGGCCGGCCGGCGAGCAACCCAGCTCCGCGGCGGTAGCACGCGTCCAGTGCGCCATGAAGTTCTCCGGCGAGTTGAAGGCCAGCAACTCGCGGACGCGCGGCGAAGGTCGCCACGACAGAGCGTCCACGACTGCCCGGGCGAGATCGGAGGCAAATGCCTCGCGGTCGTTGACATGGGAGACCCACCCAGCCCCGTAGCTCGACACGTGGCGGGCAATCCACGGCGTGGGCGAGCCGAGTACCGGGCGTCCTGCAGCCATCACGCGCAGGACTATGCTGGCCGAGCCCACGTGCCCGGGATAGGCAGCGACCACGAGATCCATCGCCGCGATGGCAGTCATCATCTTCTCGTCCGTGACCCATTCGTCGCAGACGTGTACCCGACCTGCGAATCCAGGACGCGCACGCAAGCTGGCCACGGCGGCTTTCACGGCCGGCGTGCACATCCCGACCAGGAGCAACCGCACGTCGCTCGCAAGGTGCGCCGTGTCGAACGCGTCGACGACCAGATGGACCCCCTTGCGCTCATCCAGCACCCCGACACAGCCCACCACGAACCCATCGACTGGAATACCCAGCCTCATCCGTGCAGTCTGCCGATCGAGGGGCGCAGGGATTTCGACCGGATCCGGCATCAAACGCCACTCCGTGCGAGGCGGCGGCTGGACGCGAAGCCAATCCATGAACACCGGGTCGAGATGATGACGGACGGTTGCCGGCGCCCGCTCCAGGAAATGCCAGGACGCCAAGTGCTTCAAGTGCGGAAGCATCTGCGCGCCTGGATAGGCGACGCTGCCGCGGAGCGCTAGGGCTTCGACGGGCAATCCTGGCCGGAAGATCCGGACACCACTCTCGGCGGCCAGCCCAAGCACCTGCAGCAATCCATCGCCAGCGGGCAGCACAATCCGACTCCAGTGCCGCTCCCGGACAAGGCGCCGCAGATCCTCCACCCGCTGCCCAAGCGACGCCATTTGGCTGCCGCTGTGGTTGGTGGGAAGTCGAAGAATCGGTATTCCGGCGCTGGCCAATTCTCGCGACATCTCGGCCTTCTCAGTCGTCGCCAGGACGGGTCGTACTCCGAGCTGGCTGAACCCTGCCGAAACCAAACGCGCGAAGTTCAGGTGATGGCCGCCGTCCAGCGGGCAGTAGATCAGAACCTCGTACGTCGACCTGCGCATGAGCTTTCAACCTGGGAATGACTGCCTGGCCGGAACCGGCGAGGACCAGTACTTCCGGCATCGATCAAGACACAGGATCGAGAAGAGAAACGTGGACACGCTCCAGGCATCAGGTTGCGATGCCAGCGAGAAAACCCAGGCCCGCCGATGCAGCCGATCGCGCACGAGGCTCGGGTGTTTGGCATCCCTAGCCGTCTCGGAAAAGGTGTCGATCAGCGTGCGCCACCGTTCCGGGGAGAACATGGCGCGCGCCGTCGAACTCTCGCGAATCTCGTCGAGATGCACGCGCAACATCTGCCTGACGAGCGCGGGCGGGATCTCGAAACCTTTCTTAGTCCGCGTGTTCCAAGCCGCACATCCAACGCGCTCAAGGGCGGCGCGGAGGACCGGCTTAGCGAACCCACGTTGCGGACGTTTCATGCTGAGCGGCAAAGCGAGCGTGGCTTCGAGCACAAGGTGGTCCACCAGAGGCACCCGGACCTCGACCGAGGCTGCCATGCCGAGTTTGTCTGCAAGCAAGAGGCCGTTGTTCACCAGGTAGGTCCGGCGCAGGCTTCGATACGCATCGTCAAAACCGTCCCAAGTCCGCACACCGCTGGGCGCAGCACTGGGGGCTAGGGACCTCCCCAGCAGGCCAGAGAGGATGCGAGCGCGGGCCATACTGGCCGGCTGAATGCCCATCAAGCCCTCGTCCCCGCCCAGGGACGGCATATGCCGATAGGCGACCGCGTGCAGCAGCGGGCCGAGCACGCGTGTCGCCTTCGGCATCGACGCATTTGCCTCCAAAGCCAGGCACACCCGGTTCCAGGCGGTGTATCCCAGAAAAACCTCGTCGCCGCCGATCCCGGTGTGGACAACACGGCACCCTTGCTGCCGAGCATGGCGATAGAGCAGCCACTGCACGACGCTCGACGGATCGGCGGCCGGCTCGTCGACTCGAGAAGACATCTCCTCAAAGCCTCGCCTCAGATCGTCATCATCCACGAGCACGCGCTCGGGTGACAGGCCGAGCTGACGCGCGAACGCCTCGGCCAAAAGAGATTCATCCTGTGCGGAATCACGCCGGTAGCCAGCCGTGAACACGCGTGGCCGGTGAC
>PLEM01000534.1 GCA_003137035.1 Bryobacterales bacterium
CGAACAACTCGCTTTCCAGCAGGCTGGGCGCGATGGACCCGCAGTCCACCGCCACAAACGGATGGGGGGACCTCGGGCTGTTGCGGTGGATCATCCGCGCGATCAGTTCCTTGCCCGTTCCGGTCTCGCCCTCCATCAGCACCGTCGCATCGGTCGGGGCCACCCGCGAGACCACCTTGTAGATCTCCACCATCCCCGCCGAGCTGCCGATCATATCGGTTTCCGGCAGTTCTTCGGTCTCGGCCTCGTCCTCTCGCACCCTTCCCGACACGGATGCCTCGGCGCGCTTGACGGTCTCCAGCATCCGATCCAGCTCGAAGGGCTTGGCGACGTAGTCGAAGGCTCCCCCGCGGGTGGCCGCCATCACGGTTTCCATGGTCCCGCGCGCGGTCATCAGGATCACCGCGCAGTCCGGGTTCTTCGCCCGCGCCGCCTCCAGCACGTCCAGGCCGGTGCGCTCGTCCAGGTAGATGTCGGAAATCACGATCGGGTACTCGCGCTCGCCCAGCCGCTCGATCGCCTCCCGCGTCGAGGACGCCGCATCCACCTCGTAGCCCTCGCACTCCAGCAGCGTGACGATGGTCGTCCGCACCGCTGCGTCGTCTTCCACCACCAACAGTCGTGCCAACTTGGTACCTCTACTCTCTGACCACTCCCGCAAACTGCGCCGGTAACACCAGCGTAAAACAAGAGCCCTTGCCCGGAGCGCTGGTCACCTCGATCCGCCCCCCGTGGTGCGTCACGATCTGTTCCACGATCGATAGCCCGATCCCGGTCCCCGCCTCCCCCGATTCCACCGCGCGCCCGGTCCGGTAGAACTTCTGGAAGATGTTCCGCAGCTCCTGCTGCTCCATGCCGATTCCCTGGTCCCGCACCGCCAGACGCAGGCGCTCGCCGTCGGCCCGGCCCGACACCGTAACCACGGTCGCCGCCGGTGAGTACTTTACCGCATTCGTGAGCAGGTTGTATATGGCGTATTCCATGAGCTCGCGGTCGCCGGTCAGCGCCGCATCCGCCACTTCGCCCACCTCGAACCGGATCTGCTTGCGCTCGGCCAGCGGTCGCGCCCGCACCAGGCAGGCCTCCAGCACCTCGCGCACCGCGAAGGTCTCCTGCTTCAGCTCCATCTCTCCCGCCGACAGCCTCTCGACGTTCAGAAACGTCTCGATCATCCGCGCCAGCCGCTTGGACTCCGAGTTAATCAGGTCGGCGATCTGCTTGCGCTTCTCATCGGTCAGATTGTAGCGGGTCATCAGCTCGCTGGAGCCCTGGATGGCCGTCAGCGGCGTGCGCATCTCGTGCGTCACAAAGTGCACCGCCTGTTGATACCGCGCCGTCTGCGCCTCCGATTGCCTCAGTTGCCGCCGCACCGTTACAAACTGAAACGCGCCCGCCCCCACCGTCGAGAGCCACGCCGCCGAGACCGCCGCGAAGTACGGAAACACAACGTCGTGTGTGAACAGCCAGTACGGTCCCGCGTGCGCCGCCGCCAGCACCAGCACCGCCAGCGCGTAGGCCTGCCACCCGCTTCGGAAGGCGAACGCGGCAACGCCCGCGGCCGCCAGCAACAGGCACAATCCCGCCACCGCCGGGTTCGACGCGCTCTCGAGAAACCGCCCGCCCTCCAGCGTCTCGAAGATGCTCGCGTGGATCTCGACTCCCGCCATGGTTTGCGCATCCGAGAGCGGCGTCATGAACCGGTCCGCCGCCGCCGACTGCGCCGTCACCCCCACAAACACCACCCGGTCGTGAAATCGTTGCGCGAACTCCGGGTGGTTCTTCAGTTCCCACAGCGAGACCCGCTCGATCGGCGATGAGAGATACCGGATGCGTATGGCCCTGGATTCCTCGGACCGCGCCGGAATCGTCGCCGCGCCCACCTGCAAATCGCCGGGCGATTCGATGATGTCCTGCACCCCATGGCTCAATCGGTAGGCCTCCAAAGCCAGCGCCCACCGCCGATCGCGCCCCGCCACCTTCATGAGCGGCGCCTGCCGGCACACGCCCCCTCCCGGCTCGACGTGCACGTGCCCCATCGCGGCCGCCCGGAACTCCTTGCGCGGATACTCCCAGCGCCGGCCCTGGTCGATCATTTCGCACGCCAGCACCAGGTTCGGGGTTTTCCCGAACGCGGAGGCCAGCGCCGCGCTCTGCGCCACATCGCCTACATCCGCCAGGATGACGTCTACGGCCACCGCCCTGGGCCGCGCCGCCGCCACGCGCTCCAATCCCTCGGCGAGCGCTTGCCGCAAATTGGGCATCCCGCCCAGATTGGCCAGCGACTCCTCATCCACCGCCAGCAGGATCGAACGGGAATGCGCCGGCCCCGGCCGCTGGTAACGGAACATCCAATCGTAGGCGTCGTTGTCGATCCCCGCGCCGAGCCAGCCGGCCACCATCGCCAGCACGAAGCTCGCCCCCAGCACCGATAAATACCCGACCGCGCCGCCACGCCTCACAGGTATCAGTATATCCACCCCCCGGAAAACCCGTGACAGTATACTCAATCACCGATTTCCCGAGTGGACGGCCAGCCCGCCGCGAAGATCGAGAACGTCGTCTACGCCCCGGGCGGGCCACGCCCGCAGGTTTAGCTCCCCGATTTCGGCCCGGATACCCCGGTTGCCCCGGGCGCGCAGTTCAGGCCGAAATGGCGTCACGCTTCATCCTCGCGACACATCCATCTCAATCACGAGGCCGCAACTCTCCCCTCCCCTTCCCAAAGGATCGTCTTGACTAAGCTGGGCATCTTGCTGTACAGTAATGATAGATGTGGCGTTTTCTCAGTCGCGGCCTCCTATCCTACCGACGCTCAGTCGGACACTCGTGGTGTCTGTCACTTAGTCTGTAAGCTCCCTGTAAAGCCATTCGCAGCGGTTATCCGGAAGGCTCGGGTAATTGGCATCCCACTGGCCCGCTAAGCCAGGGTCCCTCGGGACATAGGCGTTCGAGTCGCCTGCCTTCCGCCAGATCTTTGACAATTCGTGTTTGGGCAGTTGGCTGAGAGGCTGAAAGCGCCGGGCCGTAACCCCGGTAACCTAGCAGGTAACATCCAAGGTTCGAATCCTTGACTGCCCACCAATGTTCGGGTGGCGCAATATGGCAGACGCGTGCGGTTGAGAGCCGCATTGATGCGAGTTCGAATCTCGCCCCGAACACCATAGGCTCGTAGCCCAATCCGGCAGAGGCAACGCGCTCAGACCGCGTCCAGTGTCGGTTCGAATCCGACCGAGCCTACCAAATGCCCCGGTTGCCGATGGTGAGGCACGCGGATTCCAAACCCGTGACTGGGTGTTCGAATCACCCCCTGGGCGCCATGCGCCGCAACAGCAAGCGGTGAGCGGCCGGGCCGCAAACCCGGCGAGCGCGGTTCAACTCCGCGGCGGCGCTCCAGGTTCTTTGCATGCGGAGGAGTGGACGAGTTGCTAAAGTCACCAGTCCCGAAAACTGGCGTGAGTCCAACAGGGCCACCGAGGGTTGAATTCCCTCCTCCTCCGCCAAAGAAGAGCGATTCTTTCAAGGCTCTTGAATTCCGTGCGAAGGTTGTCTATAATGTAACTGCGTGGCACACGTATCCCAATTCGGTACCGGAGTCAAAGGTACGCAGAGGCGCATGAATCATGATGCGCGTGCGGTGACCTGACCGTCTTGGAATAACAAACGGATTTCAAGAAGGGGCGGCCACCAAAACTGGCCGCCCTTTTTTTGTGTTCTGTGCGACTTGGGGCGTCTTGTCCAACTTGCTTGCCGATGGAAGCGAGGCAGTTGAGGTGTACCTCGAACCGGCTCTTTGACAATTGAATAAGCATCACAGAACTGTAGACGAGCGGGCGTGGTATATAGGGTGTGCCCTGGGCCTCCAACCCGGAGAAGAGATTTCGATTATCTCCGCCCGCTCCAAAGCATTCGCGGGTGTGGCCCATTGGTTGGGCATCGGATCGCCAGTCCGGTCAACGGAGTTCGATTCTCCGCACCCGCTCCATGCCGGAGTAGCTCAAGTGGGAGAGCGCCGCCCTCGTAACGCGGAGGTTGGGGTTTCGAGTACCCCCTCTGGCTCCAAAAGTGTGAGCCCTGTAAGCATAGATGGCGATGCGCCGGACCTGTAATCCGGAAAGGTCGGCTCGAGTCCGACACGGGGCTCCACATTAGGGAAAAGCTCAGAACCAGGATTCTGCGGGCAAGTGAACCGGTGTCATGCTGGCCTCATAAGCCATGCGAGTGGCGCTCAACTCGCCAGCCCGCAACCAATTTTGGGGGAGTCGTTCAACGGGAGGACCGCTGGCCCGCATCCAGCAAATGAGGGTTCAACTCCCTCCTCTTCCACCAATTCGCCAGGGTGGCCGTTGCGGTCAAGGCGCCGGTCTGAAAAGCCGGACAAGCACGTTCGACTCGTGCCCCTGGCGCCAACTGTGACCGTGGCCGAGTGGATCAGGCGTGCGACTGTGGATCGCTCCACGAGAGTTCGATTCTCTCCGGTCACCCCATTCCTTGGGAGGTCGTTCAGCGGCCAGGACGCGGGTCTTTGAAGCCTGCTACGGCAGTTCGAGTCTGCCCCTCCCAACCAGATTCAGCGCGCCGCGCGGGTCAATGGGCGCGACAGACAGAAGCCGGGTCGTTCAGCGGCAGGACGCAACTCTCTGAAGGTTGATGTCGATGGTTCGAGTCCATCCCCGGCTACCAATTCTTCACGCGGGCGTCGTTCGACGGATCAGGCGGGGGCCCTCTGGGCGCGGCTACGAGCCGGGAGACTTGGAGGTTCAAATCCTCCCCCGTACCATCTTCGGCTCGTCGTCCAAGGGACAGGGCGCAGCTCTCCGAAGGCTGAGATTCCGGTTCGACCCCGGACGGCTCTCGTATCGCAGACACTCTTTCATCGCCATTCAGCGGACGGGATGGGGCGGCCCAAGCAGATATAATGACGCTATGAATCGGCGAACGTTTTTTGGCGTTGCCGCGGGATTGACCCTCGCGGATGCCGGCCCGCTCCCCTCCTCCTCCATACCCGTCATCGATACCCACATTCACCTGTTCGACCCGACGCGTCCCCAAGGCGTGCCATGGCCGAGGAAGGACGTCCCGGCGCACCAGGTCATGTACATGCCTTCCTTGCCCTCGCGATATCGCAAGGTCGTCGAAGGGCTGGGCATCGTGGGCGCGATTGAAGTCGAGTGCAGCGCATGGCTGGAGGACAACCAGTGGGTGCTGGACGTCGCGAGAGACGACTCCGTCATGGTGGGTACCGTGGGGCACTTGACGCCCGGCGCACCCGAATTCAGGCCGAATCTCGATAGGTTCCGCAAGAACCCGCTCTTCCGCGGGATTCGGTATGGGCTGGGGGGACGGGCAGGCCAGGAAGTCGATCGGCCGGAGTTTATCGCCGACCTGAAAGCTCTGGCCGACGCGGACCTGGCTCTGGATACGGCGAATCCCAGCGTGGCGTTGCTGGCCAATGTCGTGCGCGTGAGCGACCGAATCCCCACTCTGCGCGTGGTTATCGATCACCTGCCGCAGATGCTACGGCCTGCCGAACCCGCGGCGCAGGCCTCCTATGACGCCAGCATGAAAGCCTTCCGGGAGCGGCCGCAGGTTTACGTAAAAGTATCGGAGGTGCTGCGCCGGGTGGACGACAAGATCCCCGTGGACCTCGAATTCTACCGCCCCAGGCTGGACGAGATACTGGACGTCTTTGGAATCGACCGCGTGCTCTACGGGAGCGACTGGCCGAACGGCGATCAGTGGCTGCCCGTCCCGGTCGGATTCAAGATCGTCCAGGAGTACTTCATGGGCAAGGGACAGGTCGCGGCCGAGAAATACTTCTGGCGAAATTCGATCAAAGCCTACAAATGGGTCAAACGGACCGCCAACCAGCCGCAGGCCTGAGCGGAGCGGGCGCCTTTCGAGCGTCCGGCATTCGGAAGACGGAGCCCCCAGCTTTCGGAGGAACGTCGGCGGCACTTGGCCGCCTCTGCACGGTTCCACCCTTCGTGTACCCGCGACAGATTCGAGGACGTCCGGAAAGCGCCTTCAACCCGATTGGCGCCACCCTCAATTCGTCGGAACTGGACGGGACGCGCCATCGTCGCGCTTCCACTTCTCCGGCGGAGAGTCTGTTCTCTTCTGGCCCGGAGCGCTCGCTCTTGCTTCGGGTCCCCAGCGTTGCTCACTACCGCGATGGGGGTGTCCACCGCGAGTCCAAGATCGCCGGCCACAGCGACTCTGAGATGAGGGGCTTGCGAAGCGGAGCCGGCAACATCGGTTGCTCAGTAGCCCGGCATAGGCTCCGAGAACGCCAACCCCATGCGGCACATCCCCAGGCAGGCCGACTCGGCACGCCAGGCGGGCGGCAATGGACCGATAGTGACAAAACGCCCATGGTGCTCGACGGCCAGCCGGAGGAACAGGACTAAGAGTCCGTTGTTCAAGGCAAAAGTCCGCTGCTCTGTTGGTCACGTTGGGCACCAAGTGTATGGTTTGCCGCCCAGGTTCGCGATAGAATTGGGTGAGGCTGTGCGACTGTTTCTCGCCGGAGGGGAGCATAGAAAGTGGCATGGGGCAGTTTGCCTCTGTGCCACGTAGGTTGCTTCAAGTGGACGCGTTGGGCCCTTAGCTCAGCGGTTAGAGCAGCGGACTCATAATCCGTTTAGACGCAATTCCAGTTTCTGGCGACCGCTCACCATCCCCGATTGGCGCCGATTGAGCCCCGGTTGCATCCGATTGTAAATGCATATACTTATCCGTGGTCATGCATCGGGCGGCGTCCGGCTCTCAGGTGCTGCAGGGAAAACCGGATAGAAGCCCTTCTATGCACAGGGGGGGCATAGTAGTGGGCATACTCGCAAAGCAGCGGACTTTTTTGTGCCGCGGATCACGTTCCGAGTTGCAGGCGATGGATCGCGAGCGCTTCTTGAAAGTCCGGATCGCTCAGGTCCTGCATCGGCTCCAGTTCGGTCCGCACCAGGGTGAAGTTAATCGCGGCGGGGATCCCCTTGGGGCGGGATGCCAAGCGAACCTCATGACTCGTGAGTTTTGACATCTTAGAAGAGCTCTTTCTATGCCGGTGCATCGATCGAAGCGACGCGAATTAGTTTCTTGTTCACGAACTCCTGGATTCCCATGCTGGAGAGCTCACGCCCGTAGCCGGAGTCTTTGATGCCGCCGAACGGCAAATCCGGCGTCGTCCAAGTCGGGTGGTTGACGAATACCATGCCCGTGTCG
>PLEM01000211.1 GCA_003137035.1 Bryobacterales bacterium
TGGTCATGCCGAACCACGTTCACATCCTCATTAGTCCGAGGACAGAGCTGCACTGCATCACCAAATGGATCAAGGGCACCTCGGCGCGAGGGGCGAACCTGCTCTTGGGGCGCACCGGCAGCCCTTTCTGGCAGGACGAGTCGTTCGACCATTGGGTGCGGGATCACTGGGAGTTTGAGAAAGTTCGCCGATACATCGAGAACAACCCTGTCAGCGCGGGGCTGGTGCCAGAGCCGGAACGGTGGCCGTATTCCAGCGCATGCAGGCAGAAGCTAGAGGTCACAGGCTGAAGGCCTGTGCCACTATCGCAGCGGGACCGCCCGGCCGGTTTCGACCGACTGCCTGGCGGCCTCGATGATTTCGACTACGCCTACGTTGATGGGCAGCGCGACCAGGCCGTCGAGGGGCTGGCTGGCTTTCATGCGGCTCACCAGGTAGGCGACGGGCTCGGCGCGGTCGGCGTCCAGCGGAGCCAGTTGCAGATCTTCGAGTTTGCCCTTCGCGCGCAGCTCGACTTTGCCGTCCCGCATGTTGAGGCTGCCGGCCAGACCGAAGACTTCGAGATCCTGGAAGCCCCGCGGCAGATCCCAGCTCCCTTCGAAAATGCCCACGCCGTTCTTGTAGGAGAGGATCAGGTCGGCGTTGTCTTCCACCTTGGGAAAGCGCTCGGGCCGGAGGTGGTTCACGGTGGCGTAGACCGTCTCGGGCCTGCCCAGGTACCACAGCGACCACAGCGCGTTGTAGCAGCCAAAATCCATCAGCGCGCCGGCGCCGTTCTGAACCGGGTCGGTCAGCCAGGCGAAGAAGTACTTGCTGGCGACGCCCTCCGAGCCCGGGCCGCCGTGCCCCACAATCCCGTGCAGCCGCCACACCTTGCCGATTGCGCCCTGGTCTGCCTGGGCCTTGGCGGCGTAGTTGGCCGGCCACCACGCCATTTGATAATTGGTCATCACCCGGATGCCGTGTTTGGCCGCCAGGCGCTGGATCTCGAGCGCATCCTTGTAGGTCGCCGCCAGCGGCTTTTCGAAGATGACCTGGATCTTGAGCGGAGCGCAGGCCTCGACGATCTCCAAGTGCCGGTTGTTCTCGACGAACGCCCAGACGATATCCGGCTTCACCTCGGCCAGCATCTTGTGGTAGTCGGAGAAGTAGGGGACGTCGGGGGCGGTCTTCTTGGCCTCCGCCACCAGTTCCGCGTTCGGCTCGGCGATCCCGGCCAGCCGGGCGGGCGTCTGGCCCTTCGCCATCTTCCCCAGGTGTCCCCAGACATGGGAATGCACCAGTCCGACAACGGCGATCTTATACTCCTGCGCCGCCAGGGGAACAGAAAGGGCGATCACAGCACTTAGAAAGTATTTCATGGAGTGCAGTGTAGCACCGGCTGCGAGGTTCCCGAATCGGCGCCGCATGGCCGGCATCAAACCAAGCAACGAGCCTGGCCGGCCCAAGCGCTATAGCTGTGAGAATAGGTATGGAGGGCGGACTTTGAGTNNGGGTTGAAACCCGCCCTCCGGTCGCAGAGGTGGTACAGTAGCTTACGTTGGGGAACTGGGGTGAGCCAATGAAGTTTCTGGCCGCGTTTTCGGTTTTGTGGATCGGTTCCACATTGGCCGGGCAGGACCTGATCGGCCAGGCGCGTCAACTCGAGGCGAAGGGCGACGCGGCTGGCGCTCGCCAACTGTTGCAGCGCGAGGCGCGCAACTCGCCCAACAACCCCACGGCGCTGCTCCACTACGCCGAGTTCCTGGACTGCTACCACGACCCCGAAGCGCGCCCGACCTTCGAGAAGGCGCTGGCGCTCCTGGATGGGCCCTCGAACCAAGCCCGGCGCGCAGAGGTGGCCCGCCGCCTGGTGCTTCTGGACCTGATCGAAAGCGATCGCGACGCCGCCGTCAAGCATCTGGCCGTGTACCGTTCCAGCGGCGGCACGGACATTGCCGCCAAGCTGCCCGAACCCCGCCCGGAGGCGGAGGAAGAACGCCAGACCATCGAGATTCCGGGCCCCTTGCGCCCCTTCTCGCGCATGGCCGCGCTGGCTCCCGACACGGCGCCGTCCGACCTGCTCCCCTCCCTGGCTCGCAACATAGTGGTGAGTGGATACCAGGCAACCGGCGGCGAGGCGCTCGAGCCGACCGAGTACCTGAAGCTGATCACCCGCTATCTCTCGCAGGCCCGCGAGCTTCAGAAACTGGCCGGCGAACAGAAAGCGATCCACATCGAGGCCTGCGATTCACCGCAGACCGGCGAACTGCTCCGCATCCTGGGCTACCGCATGCGCGGCGGTTGCGGCAGCGAAGTGGTGCTGGAGACGGTCAACGCCAGCCGCGCCTTCCTCACCATCGACTCCGGGTTCCCGCTGGCCGCCCTGGAGCAGGGTCTGCGCGCCAATCGCCCCTTCAGCCACCCCTATGCGCCCACGCGCGTCCCAGTCCTTTACGGCGCCGATTACTGGATGACCGCGAAGGACAAGCAGGGCGGCGAGTTCATCGACGTGTTCCTGGCCGATCCCACGATGTGCCGCTTCTATGCGGGTATGGCCAAGCTCGACCGCACCACCGCCGACGAACTGCGCAAGGCGTTCCCCATGTCGCGCCTCAAGGTGTTTGCACACGTGCTGGACTTCTTTGGCGACCTGTTCGAGATCCGGGGCGGCAAAGCCGTGTTTCCCGGCGGAGCGCGCACGGCTGCGATGTGGGCCGATCTGGCCGGCGTCGCCCCCGACCAGGGCGCGGCGTTCTTTGAGCGGCTGATCTCGAGGGATGACGGGTGGTTGGCGAGTTACTTCGACGCGTTGTCGCGGATATCCGGCCCGGTCCAGGAGTATCTGACCGAGCCCCAGCGCTTGAAGCGCTTCTACCTGGCCATTCGGGGCCGCGTCACCAGTCCCGGTCCGGCCCGTCCGGTATTCCGCTCCAACACCGACATGATGCTGCTCACCACGCGGCTTCGCCTGGAGCCGGACGGGCGCCCGCACATCCCCGGAAACATGGCGGTGTGGAAAGACTTCTTCGTGAACCATCCGCGGGGCAAGCTCGACAGCAAGCTGATGCGCGCGGCCGCCGGCTGGAAGGAGCCTGACGACGTCCTGGAGGCCCTGTTCGGCCTGTGCCGCAAGTCGGTCGAGAACGAGCCGTTGAAGGTTTTCATGGCGCTCAGCGACCTCGACCGTCTCCGTTCCAAGCCGCTGGAGCCCGCCACGGTCGCGCGCCTGGCCCGCGAGTATCGTACCTACGGCGCCCAGTACCCGCTCTTTTCCGAGGCGCCCTCCCTCCAGGACCAGACCATACTCCAGTTCTTCGACGTGGCCGACGCCATCAACCACCTGGGCGACGCTACGCTCCGCGCCGACACTGCGGGGACGATGCAGGCCCTGGCCGGACTCTGGCAGATTTTCTGCCGCCAGGGCTCAATCGGCGCTTCGGAAGCCGACTCCACGCTGGCTGGCTTACTCGCTCCGTTCGCCAAGATTCGCAGCAACCGCGAGCTGTTCGACGGCGGGCGGGCGGGCGTCAGGCTGCTGTTGAAAGCCACCCAATCCCCCGAGACCGCCGATGTACAGGAGCGCTTCGTCGCGCTGCTGGCCGGCGCCGCCGACACCAAGGATACCGAGGCGCGCAACCTCATGGCGCAGGAGACGATCCGCATCTTCGAGGCGCAGCGCCTGATCTCGTTGAGCAACCTCCTGGAACTGGCGGACAATCTGGAGCGTATGCCGCAGGGCGAGAAGCTGAACAGCGCGCTGCTCGGCCGCATCGCCGCGCGCATCTCGGAAATCCAGACCCCGCGCGCCAGCCTGTCCTCGGTCGAGAAAAGCTCCTTCGCCTTCGGCTACTGGAGCGACCGCCACATCGATGCCGAGCGTAAACTGAATCTGCGCGCACAGGTGGAGCGCGCCGGCGGCGACGCCGAGAAGCTGCGCGAAGTCCGCGGCGTGCTGGCGCCGTATCTGCGAGACACCCTGGTCGGCTTCAATTACGCCCACTACGTCCCGCCCGGCGCGGAGCTTCTGCTCACCAACCCTGTGTTCGTGCGCAGCCACGATTTCCTGGGGATGCAGGTGGCCGCCCAGACCTGGCGCCAGACGCAGGTGGTCGGGAGCGGATGGCCCGCCAGCGCCGGCGGACGCCTGATGGGATCGCTGGCGGCGTTGCCGTACGCGCTGGCCGAGGCCGAGCAGAATTTCCTGGTCCCCGGCCGCGAGCAGGCGCTGATCTGGGGCGACCTGGTCCCGCAACTGATTGTCAGCGCCAAGGTGCCGCGCTGGTGGAACGTTACACCCGCCCAAATGCACTGGGTCGGCCTGCACATGCGTTATGGGGAGTCGCTGCTGGCAGAGAGCGCTCTGGACGCCCGGCGCCTCCAGCAGACCGCCGAGTTCCTGGAAGGCCAAGCCCCGCCCGCCCGCGTGCGGAAGGTCCGCGATCTGCTCGAGCAGGGGGAGGTACGCTCCGCCCTCGAGAAAGTGACTCCGACGGAGCTGTTCGTCCTGGCAAAGAGAACCCTGGCCGGGGAGCGGAACACCGGGGACTTCCTGGTTCGCGACCTGGTGCGCATGCAGCAGGATTCGCCCGACCGCGTGAACTACCAGGCCATCTCGCGAGCGTTTGGCACTCCCAAGCCCACACTGACCAATTCCTACCAGCCCGAGTTGCTGTATCTGCGGACGTTTCCGGCGCTCATGGGATTCTCGAGCCGGGTCATGGCGGAGAGTTGGGAATCCACGGTGCTCTACTGGGCTGCGCTGGCCGACGAGGTCCACCTGGCCCCCGCGCAGCTCAACGTGCTCATCCCGGATTGGACCCGGCAGACCATCGAGGGGATTTTCGCGACGCACCTGGAGGACTGGCCCGCGTTGCTCCGCTCGCTGCGCAAGGTGGGCGAAGAGGTTCGCTCGAAACTTCGCATTCAAATGGAGACGGAACAGAGAGCCGCGCTTCCCTAGCGCTGGTGGGAGGATCTTGTGAATCGTTATTCGACGCTGCTCCTCGGCATCGCGGGTTGCCTCGGGATCAACGCCCAGGAGAGGCCGGGAACGGTCTTCCGGGTCAAAGTCGACATGGTGGTGCTCAGCTTCACCGTGACCGACAGCAAGGGGCATTACATCACGGGGCTCAAGCCCGGCGACTTCCGCATCCGCGAAGACAACATCCCGGAGAAGATCGGCACCTTCGCCGAGGGTTCCAAGCCCGCCGTGCTGGTTCTCGAGGATGGCGCCATGCGCCCGATGGTGGCCGCCGCCAAGCCCGGCGAGGATGCCGCCGGAAGCGGCCTGGACCGTCCCGAAGCGTTCGTGGGCACCAACGTCTTCGTGTTGTTCGACACCAGCAACTACATGTACCGCGGGTTTGTCTACGCTTCCGACGCGATCGCCGATTTCGTTCGCGGCCTGGACCGCGCCGACTCGGTCGCGGTATATACTTTCAGCCGCAATCTCTCGCGCGCGGCGCTGTTGACGCGGGATCGCGGACAGGCGATCTTCGGGCTGCAAAAGGCCGTCGCGGGCGATGACGCGGCCCTGTACAACACGCTGCTGCTCACGCTGCACGACGCGGGCAAGGTGCCCGGGCGGAAGGTGGTCATCGTCTTCTCGAACGGCCCCGACAATGCGAGCATGGTGGCGCCCGACGACGTGCGCGCGGTGGCCGAGGACGAAGGCATCCCCATCTACGTGATCTCCACCAGCGAGGTCAACAAGGACGCGATCTCCTCGGACGTCTTCAAGCGCATCGCGCAGCGCACCGGCGGCCAGGCATTCTTCGCCAAGACATGGCAGAAGCAGGTGGAGGCCTTCGAATCCATCCGCGAGGCGCTGGGCAACTCGTACACCATCACTTACTACCCGGCGCCGAACCCCAACGAAGGCTTCCGCAAAATCAGCGTCGAGATTCCCTCCGACGTGGGCAAGAAATACCGCATCCGCGCCCGGCCGGGTTACCGGCCGCGAGGGGGATTCTAGGGAAGTACGAAATACGAATTACGAAGTACGAAGTAAGATGGTCCGGGTAGCGGGCCGCGCCGCGTGTCTTACCGGGCTTCGTCGGAGACTTTTCGCTCGCGCCGGGAGCGGATTTCGCGCACTGCGTAGATGCGGCGGCCCTGACTCTCGAAGTACGTGCGCATCAGCACTTCGCCCAGCAGTCCCGTGCCGAACATCCCCAGCCCGGCTAGCAGCAGCAGGCCCGCCGCCATCATCATCGGCCCATGGTCGGCAATGATGTCGCGCCCCGTGAGAATTTTATCCACCGCCAGGTAGGCCAGCGTGCCGCCGCCCAACAGCGTGCCGAGCAATCCGAACTTCCCGAACAAGTGCATCGGGCGCGTGAAGTAGCTGAGCAGGAACTTGATAGTGAGGATGTCGAACAGCACGTTGAACGTCCGCCCCAGGCCGTAGTGCGAAGCGCCTCGCGGCCGCACGATGTTCTGAATGGGCACCTCCGCGATGCGCGCGCCGTAGAAACTCGCCAGCGCGGGGATGAAACGATGCAGCTCCCCGTACAGGTTGACGTCCTTCAGAATCTCGGCGCGATACGCCTTGAAGGTGGTCCCGAAATCGTGGAGATTCACTCCCGAGACCTTGGACATGAGCCAGTTGGCGACACGCGATGGCAGGCGGCGCGTGAGCGCGTTGTCGACCCGGACCTTGCGCCAGCCGCTGGCGATGTCGTAGCCCTCGTCGATCTTGGCCAGCAGAGCCGGGATGTCCTCCGGCGCGTGCTGCAAGTCGCCGTCCAGCGAGACGATCACTTCTCCCTGCGCCTCGTTGAAGCCGGCCGAGAGCGCCGCGGTCTGGCCGAAGTTCCGGCGGAGGCGCACCACGACCAGGTGCGGATCGGTCTCCGTCAGGTTGGCCAGCAGTGCGAAGCTCTGGTCGGTCGACGCATCGTCCACGAAAATCACTTCGTAAGGCCGGCCAAGAGCGGTGAGCACGGCGGTGAGCCGGTCGTAGAGGGAAAGCAGGGAGGGCTCCTCGTTATGCACCGGGATCACGACGGAAATCATCTACTTTCAGTGTAGTGGAGCGGACTTTCCGCACGCAATAGGCGTGATATGCTGGGCCGTCCAGCAGCTCTGACTTTTCTGGGTGGCACCGATTTTGGGCGCACTCATCGCCGGTGTCGCGTACGCTGGCATGTTCGAGGAACCCAAGGCTGCCAAGCCGGTCGCGTGAGCAGGGACCGCGTTCCCAGCTGGAAAAGGTGAACGGGGGTGTAAACTCAGAACAGAGGGGGGCGGGATGGGGAAGAACGTCGTGGTGTGCTGCGATGGCACTGGGAACGAGTTCGACGGCACGAACTCGAATGTCGTCCGGCTGTACAGCGTCTTGGAGTCGGACCCTAAAACCCAGGTGGCCTATTATCACCCGGGACTGGGCACGCTCGGCGATCCAACCGCGCTATCGAAATTCCAAAAGTGGTGGACCCGTGTGCGCGGACTGGCGTTCGGCTATGGGCTGAGCCGCAACATCGCGGACGCTTACAAATTCCTCATGGACAACTTCGAGGAGGGCGACCGGGTGTTCCTGTTCGGGTTCAGCCGCGGCGCCTATACCGTGCGCGCGCTGGCGGCCTTGTTGCACATCTTCGGGCTGATCCGAAAGGGCAACGAGGTCCTGATTCCGTACGCGCAGCGGATGCTGAGACACCGGCCGAAACACGCTCCCGCCGGCAGCAATGAATTCGCAGCGTGGCGGCAACTTGGCAGCGAGTTCAGGGAGACCTTCTCGCGGGAGTGCAAGCCTCACTTCGTGGGCCTCTGGGACACGGTCAGCTCCGTGGGCTGGGTCTTCGACCCCGTCACCTTGCCGTTCACGGCCGCCAACCCGGACATCCACATCGGCCGGCACGCGATTTCGATCGACGAGCGGCGCTGCTTCTATCGGCAGAATTTGTGGAGCGCTCCGCTCCCCGGCCAGGACATCCGGCAGGTGTGGTTTGCCGGAGTCCACTCCGACGTAGGTGGCGGCTACGCGGAGCGCGAGAGCGGGCTGGCGCGCATCACCCTGAACTGGATGCTGGATGAGGCGGTCGGGGCCCAGTTGCGAGTGGATGCGACGCGCAGGGCCCAGCTTCCGGGCGCCATGGGGCCGGATGCAGTGCTCCACAAGTCGCTCGAAGGGGCCTGGTGGCTGCTGGAGTACTTTCCGAAACGGTACACCGACATGACGCGCCAACCGCCCGCTAAGCGCTGGACGATCCCGCGGGGACGCCCACGGCACATCCCGGACAACGCCGAGATCCACCCCAGCGTTTTCGAGCGCATGCGGGATGCGCGGACGGGCTACCGGCCTGCCAGCCTTCCCGCCGGCCGGACAAGCTGAAGCTTGTCCTACAGCAACAAAAAACTCCCTTTTTCTTCAACGCATTTCTGGTAAAATGGAAGTCTGGAATGCAACTCTAGAATAGGCGAATAAAAGGGGAACGAAAGCCCCCGCCTCCGGGAGTCGTCTTGGCTGATTCCGATCATCCCGAAACACCTCAAGTTCCACCTGTGCCTCCAGCGCCCCCGGCGGGCGGCGCGCAGCTCCCGCTCGGCCCGGGCGGCGGCGGGAAGAACCTGATTTCCATCAACATCGAGGACGAGATGCGCCGGTCGTATCTGGATTACGCCATGAGCGTGATCATCGGCCGCGCCCTGCCCGATGTGCGCGATGGTTTGAAGCCGGTGCATCGCCGCATTCTGTTCGGCTTGCACGAGATGGGCCTGACCTTCAACCGGCCTACCCGGAAGTGCGCCAAGATCGTCGGCGAAGTGTTGGGAAAGTACCACCCGCACGGCGACACGGCGGTCTACGACGCCCTGGTGCGAATGGCCCAGCCGTTCTCGATGCGTTACCCGCTCATCGACGGCCAGGGCAACTTCGGGTCTGTGGACGGCGACCCGCCGGCGGCCATGCGGTACACCGAAGCCCGGCTGAGCCGCATCGCCTCCACGCTGCTGGCCGATATCGATAAGGAAACCGTCGACTTCCGATCCAATTACGACGACAGCGAACAGGAGCCGGAGGTGCTGCCCACGCGGGCGCCCAACCTGCTCATCAACGGGAGCTCGGGCATCGCCGTGGGGATGGCGACCAACATCCCGCCGCACAATCTCACCGAGATCATCAACGCCACCGTGGCCTTGATCCAGAATCCCAAGACCCCGCTGGAGAAGATCCTGGAGATGGTCCCCGGGCCGGACTTCCCGACCGGCGGGTTCATCTTGGGGCGGCAGGGCATCCAGGAGGCTTACACGCGCGGCCGCGGCATGTTGAAGCTGCGCGCCAAGGCGGCCATCGAGCATACCGGCAAGGACCGCGACCAGATCGTGGTCACCGAAATCCCGTACCAGGTGAACAAGTCGCGCCTGATCGAGCAGGTGGCCGAGCTGATCAACGAGAAGAAGCTGGAGGGCCTGCTGGAGCCGGTGGACGAGAGCGATCGGGACGGCATGCGCATCGTCTTCCCGCTAAAGCGCGGCGAGCAGGCCGAGGTGGTGCTCAACAACCTGTACAAGCACACCCAGATGCAGACCGGCTTCGGCATCATCATGCTGTCGATCGTCAACGGCCAGCCGCGCGAACTGGGTCTCATCGACTGCATCAAGCGCTTCATCGACCATCGCGTCGAGGTGGTGCGCCGCCGGACCGAATTCGAGCTGCGCAAGGCCCGCGAGCGCGAGCACGTTTTGCTCGGGTTCAAGAAGGCCCTGGACAATCTGGACCTGGTGATCGAGACCATCCGGGCGTCGGGCACTCCCAAGGAAGCCCGCGAGCGCCTCATGGGCGTTCTACCCATTCCCGAACGCGTGCGGGAAGAGGTTCTGATCCCCGAGGATTTCCGCCTGGACTTCAGCGAGCGCCAGGCGCAGGCCATCATCGAGCTCCAGTTGCAGCGGCTCACCGGCATGG
>PLEM01000270.1 GCA_003137035.1 Bryobacterales bacterium
AAAACCGTGAGTGAAGCTGCGGCTGCCTTGCAGGATGCCGTTCAGGCCATTCACTTTGGCGTCATGCCGATTGTTAATATCATGAAGGAGGTGGCATCGGGCTGAGCGTGCGGTTTTTGAACGCCTCAATGCTGCGATGAAAGGGAGTGGCTAAAGTAGCGAGGCTGGAAGGCAGGGAAGCAGAATCATGAGCAGCAACCCTTTGAAACAACTGGGAACGCTCGGTCAATCCATCTGGCTGGACTACANNGGACATTCGGGCCATGGCGCTTAAGGGAAAAGGCGCCGAGGCAATCTACGAAAGCCTTACCCAGCGCGACGTCGAGAGCGCCGCCGACGAGTTCCGGCCTCTCTACGACAGCACTGACGGAAAAGATGGATATGTCAGCCTGGAGGTCAATCCCCATCTGGCGCACGACACCAACGGGACGACGGAGGAAGCCCGCCGGTTGTGGGCGGCGCTGAACCGGCCTAATGTGTTGATCAAGGTCCCGGCAACGGCCAATGGGCTGCCCGCCATCCAGCAACTGATCAGCGAAGGAATTAGCGTCAACGTGACGCTGCTCTTTGGATTGCCTCGTTATCGGCAAGTGGTGGAAGCATACATCGCCGGCATCGAAGCGCGCGCGGCCCAAGGAAAGGCCGTGAAGCATGTGGCTTCGGTGGCCAGCTTCTTTGTGAGCCGCATTGATGCGCTGGTGGATCCGCTGCTGGAAAAACTCATTGCACAAGGCGGCAAGGAGGCGGACCTCGCGAAACAGGCGCACGGGCAAGTTGCCATCTCCAGCGCGAAGGTGGCCTATCAAATCTACAAAGAGATCTTCGGCGGCGGGCGGTTTAGGAAGCTGGCTGCTCAGGGCGCTTGTGTCCAGCGGCTGCTCTGGGCCAGCACNNATACGTCGAGGCCCTCATCGGAGCGGACACGGTCAACACGCTGCCAATGGAAACCCTGGATGCCTACCGCGACCATGGAGCGCCGAAAGCGCGGCTCGAAGAAGATGTCGAGGAAGCCCGCCGGGTATTGGAGCGGATGCTGGAACTGGGCATCGGCATCGATAATGTGACGCGGCAGCTTGAGGACGAAGGAGTCGAGAAATTCAACAAGCCGTTCGACAAGCTGATGGAGATCTTGGCGCAAAGGTCACACGGACATTTGATGCAAGGGGTCTGACAGTAAGTCCGATCGGAACCTCAATTCATGCGCGAACACGTCCGTGCCAGCCACCCCATCTACAACCTCCTGCCCACCGAAATCGAGGGCTTCGACTCCCTGGCGGAACTCGCCTTGGATATGCATTGGTCCTGGAACCATGCCACCGACGAAGTGTGGCGGCTGCTTGATCCCAAACTGTGGGAGATTACGCATAACCCCTGGGTCATCCTGCAGACGGTCTCGCGGGACGAGATCGAGCGCGTGTTGGCCGATCCCGCTTTCCGGAAGAATGTAGATGGCTTGGTCGAAGCCAGCCGGCAGGCGGCGGACGCGCCCGCATGGTTCCAGCGGAATCATCCGCAGGCTCCCCTGACCTGCGCCGCCTATTTCAGCATGGAGTTTATGTTGAGCGAAGCTCTGCCCATCTACTCGGGTGGGCTCGGCAATGTGGCTGGCGATCAACTCAAAGCCGCCANNGCCGATCACGCCGTTGCGCCAGCCAAACGGGGAGTGGCTGCGGTTGGAGATCGCGTTGCCTGGATACTCGGTGTGGCTGCGCGGCTGGCAGGTTCAGGTCGGCAGGGTGAAGCTGTACCTGCTGGACAGCAACGACGCGGCGAACTTTCCAGCTCACCGGGGGATTACCAGCGAGCTCTACGGGGGCGGCCCGGAGTTGCGCCTCAAGCAGGAAATGTTACTCGGGATCGGCGGATGGCGGCNNCCCTTCGAGGTCGCGCTGGCCGCCACGCGAGCGGGGAATCTCTTCACCACGCACACGGCAGTGGCCGCCGGCTTTGACCGTTTCACTCCGGCGCTCATCGAGCAATACCTCGGCGGTTATGCCGAACAAAAGCTAGGCATTGCACTTCACGATCTGCTGGCCCTGGGCCGCCAGAACCCGAACGACTCGTCGGAGAGTTTTAACATGGCGTATCTGGCAATCCGCGGCAGCGGGGCGGTGAATGGCGTGAGCCGCTTGCACGGGAAGGTGAGCCGGCGCCTCTTTGAGCCTCTGTTTCCGCGCTGGCCGCAGGATGAGATCCCGATCGGATACGTGACCAACGGAGTCCACGTGCCCACCTGGGACTCGGCTCCTGCCGACGATCTTTGGACGGAAAACTGCGGGAAAGGCCGCTGGCTGGGGACGACGGAGACCCTGGAACAGGACATTCGCCGGGTCTCCGACGCCAGGCTGTGGAAATTCCGGACGGCCGCCAGCAAGTCTCTCGTGGAATACGCTCGCGAACGATTGTCCCTGGACCTGGCCGCAGCAGGCGCGCCGCCCGAGGAGATCGAAGGCGCGAAGCATGTCTTTGATCCCAACGTCCTGACGCTAGGCTTTGCGCGCCGCTTCGCGA
>PLEM01000072.1:0-2580 GCA_003137035.1 Bryobacterales bacterium
CGCGCCTCCATCGCCGACGAGCTGGCTAACTATCTGCACATCGAGCGCGGCCTGGTGCTCGAAAGTTTCCGCAAAGCCGCCGCCGAGCGCCGCGAGAAATCCCTAGCCGCGGTGAAGGAGTTGCCGCGCCCCGTCGAGCGCATCCTGCTCAACGCGCTGCTGACCAGCGCGGACGTTCGCCAGGCCGTTTTGCCGCGCCTCAAAACCATGCCCGCCTGCGAGCGGTTCGTCACCCGCGGCATTTTCCAGGCTCTGTTCGCCATCGATGAGTCCCAGGCCTCCTTCCGCTTCACGGAACTCGAAGCGCGTCTCTCCGACGCCGACAAAGAGTTGCTCGCCACCGTAGTTTTCGCCGATAAGCCGGATAACGAGGAGTATTCGGAGGAAAAGGCCGTCGAGTGTCTGCGCCGGCTCGAACAGGATGCGCGGGACGCTCAGCGCGCGGCCCTCAAGGCGCGCATCAAGGACGCCGAGCGTGCTGGTATGCTGGAGGAAGCTCTTCGCATTGCCGAGGAGCTTGCCCGCCTTGAACGGGCCTGAATGGGGGCAGGTCCGGTGTTGTACAATGGCGGGAAGCCGACAGCAGGGTGATGGGGTTTCCGTGGCGATCGACGAAAAGTACGACCGTCTGAAGCAACTCATGGAAGCGGGCAAGGAGAAGGGCTACGTCTTGTACGACGAAGTCAGCGAACTCCTTCCCGACGACATCACGCCCGGACCCGAGCTCGACGACCTGCTGGTGAACCTGGACGGCGCCGGCGTCGAGATCCTCGAAGAGCCCAAGCTGGAGAAATTGGGCGAGGCCGAAGAACTGGTCGATGTCGAGCTGGGCCAGGAGTTCGCCGACAAGACCAACGACCCGGTGCGCATGTACCTGCGCGAGATGGGCACCGTTCCGCTGCTCACCCGCGAAGGCGAAATCGAGCTGGCCAAGCGCATCGAGCGCGGCCAGAACGCCGTCCGCAGGTCGCTATCCCGCTCCGCGCTCATCACCCGCGAGGTCCTCAACCTGGGCGACGACCTGATCCGCGGCGCCGTCTCGGTGCGCGACATCCTGGTGCTGCCGGACCTGGTCGTCGCCGAAGATTCCCTCGATACGCAGAAGCAGGAGATCGTCGACATCGTCGAAGAAGTCGAGCGCCATTACCGCAAGGCCCAGCAGTTCCGCCAGAAGATGCTGGCCATCCCGCGCTCGATGAAGCCCAAGCAATACCGCACGCTGCGCTACGGCCTGGCTCGCGCCACGGTTCGCATCTCGCGGCTGATCCGCTCCATCCCGTGCAGCCTTCCCGTCCAGCGCAGGCTCGTGGATTGCGTGCGCCGCGCCGTCGAGGAGTTCAAGCCGCTGGAGCGCGAGATCGCCCGCATTCAGCGCCGCCTCGAGGAAGCCGCCAGCTCGCAGGCCCCGTCCCTGCGCGAGCTGCGCAAGGAATTCCGCCAGCACAATCAGCGCATTCAGCAGCTCGAGGAGGAGTGCGGCGCCTCCGCGACCGAACTGCGGCGCACCGTGCAGATCGTCGAGCGCGGCGAGCAGGAGGCCGAGACCGCCAAGAAGCAGTTGATCGAGGCCAACCTTCGCCTGGTGGTTTCCATCGCCAAGCGCTACACCAATCGCGGCCTTCAGTTCCTGGACCTCATTCAGGAAGGCAACATCGGCCNNAGACCATCAACAAGCTGGTCCGCACCCAGCGCAGGCTTCAGCAGGAGCTCGGCCGCGAGCCCACCACCGAGGAACTCGCCAAAAAGATGGACCTGCCGGTGCCAAAGATCCGCAAGGTGCTGCGCATCGCCCAGGAACCCATCTCGCTGGAAACCCCCGTGGGCGAGGAGGAAGAGTCGCACCTCGGCGACTTCATCGTCGACCGCCGCGTGGTTTCGCCTTCCGAAGCCGTCATCAATCTCAACCTGCGCGAGCAGACCGCCGAGGTCCTCAAAACGCTCAGCCCGCGCGAGGAGAAGATCATCAAGATGCGCTTCGGTCTGATGGACGGCAGCGAGCACACGCTCGAGGAGGTTGGCCAGCACTTCGCGGTCACTCGCGAGCGCATTCGCCAAATCGAGGCCAAGGCGCTNNACCCCAGCCGCAGCCACCGCCTCCGGGCGTTCCTGGACGCCACGCTGCAAGAGTAGGCGGCAACTTGTGATGAAACGCGCACTGCTCCTGGCCGGTCTGACGCTGGCAGTCGCTTGGGCGGCGCCGCCGCTGGCCAAGACGGAGGAGGAGAAAAGGATTCTCGCCGTTCTGGACCAGGCGCGCAGTTCCGGCGACGTCTACCTGGAGGTCCCCATTGCCGACGGCAGAATGCTCCGCCTGCTCACCGAGGTGGCCGGCGCGAAGAACGTGGTCGAAATCGGGACGTCCACGGGATACTCGGGGCTGTGGCTGTGCCTGGCCCTCCAGAAGACCGGCGGCAAGCTCACGACCTTCGAGATCGACCCGGGCCGCGCGGCCGAGGCTCGCAAACACTTCCAACAGGCCGGCATCGGCTCGATTGCTACGGTGGTCCTGGGCGACGCCCACGAGAATGTGAAGCGGCTGAAGGATCCTATCGACGTCCTCTTCATCGACGCCGACAAGCC
>PLEM01000072.1:2615-9725 GCA_003137035.1 Bryobacterales bacterium
CGCGGGACTTCAGTCCCGCCCGTCAAAATAGACTTCTTTCGCAATCCCCACGATCGCTTCCGGCACCAGATGCTCCCACGGCTCGCCGCGGCGGATGCGCCCTCGCACATCGCTCGCCGAGAGCTGGTCGTATTCCGGTTCCATCGGGAGCGCGTGGATGCGGCCGCGCATCGGCGCGGGAGCCTCGTAGACCCCCTTGCGCGGAGCCACCAGCAGTTGGAACTCCCGTAGCTGCTCCAGGAACGCGCCGGGCCGCCCGTAGTCCCAATTCACGACGCGTTCGGCTGCATCCCGCCCGCACAGGAAATACAGTTCGACGCCGGCGCCGCAGGCCTCGCGGCATTCCCGCGCGATCTCGGTGAACAGCCCTTTCTCGCTGACTGCGATCGAGAATCGCGGGTCCTCCCCGATCGCCGTTTCGAGCAGGCGCAAGCGATCCTCGAAGCGCGCGCCCTCCCATCCCTTGTGCGGAAGCACGCGCGGCAGCACGAAGGCCACTTCATCCACCACCGCGAAACCCGCGCGCGCCAGCGCCAGGTGCGCCCGGGTGGGAGGATTGAACGTCCCCGGAAACACGCCCAGCCGCCGCGTCTCGCCCGCCGCCCGCCGCACAAACTCCATGCACCTATCCTAGTAGGATAAGGCGCTGCCTTGTCCCTATCTCAGAAACGCCTGCGGTAAAGTAGAAGTGAGATGTTCACCTGGATCTGCCCGAAGTGCGGGAAAGAGGTCCCTCCCTCGTACTCGGAATGCCCCAACTGCGCAGCCAAGGACCAAACTTCGACCGAACCAGCCGCCGCCACGCCCGCTCCAGCACCGCCGCGCCCGGCCCCGCCAGCGCAGCGCGGCCTGTCGATTCCGGTGTGGATCGTCAGCCTGCTCATTGCCGTCGCTTTGATCGGCGCCGGAGCCGCGTTCCTGCTGCTCCGCGCGTCGAAGTCCGCGGACTCCCCCGCCCGGCCTGCCGCCGCGCTCGAAACCCCGTCCGCGCTGTCCTCTGTCACCGCGCCGTCCAACGCGGTCACTAGCAACCTCGAACTCGCCGGTTTTCGCCTTACCGAGGACTCCAAACAGAAGGCCGTCGTGCAGTTCGTCGTCGTGAATCACTCCGCGGCGGACCTTGGCGAAATCGGCGCGAAGGTCAATCTAAGCGCCCTCAACAACCAGCAGAAGTTGCAGCCCGTAGGATCCTTCGTGTTCAAGACCACGCTCGGCCCTTACGAATCCAAGGAGCTCAAGGTCCCGGTCGACACCAAGCTGCGCGTCTACGAGCTTCCCGACTGGCAGTTCCTCCGCGCGGAGTTCGCCCGCCAGTAGGCTCGCCATGCCCGCGCAAGCCCGAGCCCAGCGTCCCAAGACCGCTGCGGAGCGCACAGCCCGCGTTCGGAAGATTCTCGAGATCCTCGACCGCGCCTATCCGCAGGCCACCTGCGCGCTGCTCCACCGCAACCCCTGGGAGCTGCTGGTCTCCACCATCCTCTCGGCGCAGTGCACCGATAAGCGGGTCAACGAAGTCACGCCCGGCCTGTTCCGCAAGTACCCCACCGTCACCGATTTCGCCCACGCCAACCAGGCCGAACTGGCCCAGGACATCCGCTCCACGGGCTTTTTCAACAACAAGTCCAAAGCCGTGATTGGAGCGGCCAGGAAGATTCTCGCCGATTTCGGCGGAGTCGTTCCCCGCACCATGGAAGAGATGCTCACCATCCCGGGGGCGGCCCGCAAGACCGCCAATGTCGTCCTCGGCACTGCCTACGGCATCCCCGGCGGCATCGTCGTCGACACCCACGTCCAGCGCCTGGCCGGCCGCCTCGACCTCTCCAAACACGCCGACCCGGTCAAGATCGAGCAGGACCTCATGAAGAGCGTCCCCGAGGAGAAGTGGATTCTCTTCTCCCACCAGCTCATCCACCACGGGCGCGCGCTGTGTATGGCGCGCAAGCCGGACTGCGCCCGCTGCCCGCTCGAAACCGTCTGCTACTCCGCCGACAAGCCTTCGTAGGGCGGACTTCAGTCCGCGCGGGACTTCAGAGGTACNNAATTCTGCAAGTCCCTCTTCAGTCCCGCCAAAGATCAGCCCCTCAAACCCAGGTCGGGCAGCGCGTCGGGCAGATCCTCGTAAAGCATCGGGGCCTCGCCCCAGCCGTCCCGCCGGAATCTGCGAGCCCAGATCCAGACCCCGACGAACATCGACAGGTAAATCAGAAACGGCGCCGTCATTCGGCTGGCGGTTGAAATGATAATCGTCAGCACGGGCACGGCTACACCGATCGCCGCGAGCCACCCCGCGAGCAGCATCACCAGCGGCCGTTTTCCAGGGGCGTACGAGCATGTGAACGGCAGTTGCTGCCAGCTCTGAAAGCGCATCTCGAACATGGTGAGCGAAACCACCACTTCAAGCACCGTCATCCGGGCGGCTATTTCCCAGCCCACTAGCGCCACCGCGAGCGGCGACAGCACGACGTAGATCGGGACGATCGCATACACGATGACGAACCGCTCCACCGCCGACATCCACTGCGCCCGGCCCTGGCTTTCCGTCATCCGGAACACCCAGTTGGAGGGCAAATCGGCGGGCAGCGAGAAGGCGTGGCGCAGTCCGGCCAATACGATGACGGTCGCGGTCAGCGGCCAGAACAGCACGATGAACTTCAGGTTCCCGCGCAACCCTCCGGACCCCTTGACTGCCGCGCTGGCCAGCAACGAGCTGTTCAGCATCACGGCCACGGCCACGCCGATGTAGGCCATCAGCACCATCCGATGCACGCGGCTCCGCGCCAGCGTCTTGGTCATGAACTCCAGCACCGCGCGCCGCTGCGGATCGCGAGCCAGCAGGCCCAGCAAGGTCCACTGCCGCCGCGCGGGCCTTGCAACCTCGAAGGAGGACTCCAGCAGCAGCTTGCGGTAGCGCTTATAGCTCACCACGTACGCCAGCGCCGCCAGAATCCCCGCCGCCGCCCCCGCCAGCAGCGCGCGGCTGGCCATGGCCCCCAGGAACGGGTCTCTATCGCCGAGCAACTTCTCATGCAGACCGGCAAACCACACCGGCGGCGCCCAGGCGCCGAACTGCGGCAGTTTGTCCAAGGTCGCCGGCGTCCAATCCGAGATGGACCAACTGTACAGCGCGGAGAGGAACAGCACCGCAATGAGCAGCCCTTGCAGGTAGGAGGAAACCCGCGTAAACAGCCGCCCGGGCAACAGGTTCAGCAGAACGCCCTGAAGCGCCACGATCGCCAGCAGCACGAAGAAGCACGCCAGGCCGCAGCTCGCCCAGTGTGCGGCCACGTTCGCCAGGTAAGAGGGGTTCCTCTGCCAGCGCCCGGTGAATTGCACCGGTACGATCACGCTCGCCAGGATGTTCATCGCCAGCACGATCCCGATCGACAACACCATGGCCGATGCGAACCGGGCGATAAAGACCTGCCGGGGCCGGATGGGCAGCCCGGCCAGCCCCAGGTAGTCGCGCTTGCTGGGGAACAGAGACTCCCATTGCAGCAACCCCAGCAGGCCGGTGATCGCCATCGCCAGCGTCAGCAGCGCCACCTCGTCCGCCAGCGCCGCGGCGCGAAACGGCTCCGGCGTGGCCAGCGCCGAAAGGTGGCTGTACTTGGCCTTGGACATCGGGTCCAGCAGCACCATTCCTGCCATCAGCGCCATCGAGAACGCGCCCACCGCCACTTTCTGCCATTGGCCCGGCGCGGAGAACAACTCGCTGTCGAACATCCGCGCCAGGAAGTGGCGAACCAGCTCGAACTTGGTTCCGTGCGTTTCCTCCAGCCACTTCATGCCTGCATCACCTCGAGGATGCGCTCCGCCAGGTTCTCTTGGTTCAGTTCCTCGGTGAGTTGGGAGAAAACGCCTTCCAGCGACGGCTGGTGCGCCAGTTCCCTGAGATGCTCAATGGAATCGTCCGCCACCACCCGTCCTTTGCGCAGGATCAGCACCCGCAAGCACACCTTCTCAACCACCTCCAGAACGTGGGAGCTGTAGAAGATCATCCGGCCCCGCGCCGCCAGCCCGCGCAGCAATTCCCGCAAGGCCAGCGCGGCGTTCACGTCCAGGCCGGTCAACGGCTCATCCAGAATCAGAATCTCGGGGTTGTGCAGCAGCGCGGCCGAGAGCAGGATTTTCTGCCGCATGCCTTTCGAATACGAGGATACGGGGCTGTGCCGGTCGTCCCAGAGCGCAAACAAGCGCAGGAATTCGTCGATTTTGGGCTCCAGCGCCGCCCGCGAAAGCCCGCGCAGGCGGCCGGCCAGTTGCAGATACTCGCGGCCCGACAGGTAGGGGTACAGGTGCGGCTCCTCGGGAACGTAGCCGATACGGCGCTGGAAGCCGGGCAGATCCTCGATCACGCTCCGGCCTTCAAAGAGGACCTGGCCCTCGCTGGGCTCGAGCAGCCCGATAATCATCTTCACCGTGGTGCTCTTGCCGGCCCCGTTGGGTCCGAGGTAGCCCAGAACTTCACCCGGCCGGATCGAGAAGCTGACGTCATCCACCGCCGGGATGCCATTGAACCGCTTGGTCAGGGAGCGGATTTCCAGCATGGCGCCTCCAAGGACTTAGACCCCGCGGCGCGTGCGGAAGTTCCCGAACGGTTCCGTGGCGCACGCTTCAGCGCGCCGCGTCGCCACTCGTGGCGACGCGCCGGAAGTCGTACAGGTAAATCGAATACCCGATCTTGGCCATCGGCTGGCGCGCCCGCAGCCAGGCAAACGCGCGTTCGCCCACGTAGGCCCCCTGCAATTGCGTCGCGCTGATGGCCGCCACGCAGTCCATCTCCTTCTGCTTGGCCGTCTCCGCGGTCTCCGGCAGGTACATGTAGTCGATCTTGTAGTACTGCATGCTGGCCCGGCCGAAGTAACAGATGCAGAGCTTCTTCATGTCGTGCGCCGCCAGGTACTTCTTCAGGTTGACGAGGTCCTGGCCCCAGTCCAGATTCGAATCCACCAAATACCGCGGCCCGTTCTCCGGTCCGCCCGCGAACCCATTGAAGAACGCCAGGTAGTGCGGGTAGACCGCCACCGACTCCACCGCCAGCACCAGCACCAGCGCCGCCAGCGCGCGCTTCCCCCACGCCTTTCGCGCGAGCCCAGCCGCAATAGCGATGAACAGGAACGGATACACCGGCAATATGTGCCGCACCCCGATGTTCACGTGGCTCCGCATGCAAAACGCGAAGTACACCAGGGGAGGCAACAGCAGCGCCACCCACTCGAACGGAACCGCGCGCATCTGCCAGCGCCGTGGCCCCGCCCGCGCCAGCGCTACCAACCCGACGGCCACGCTCAGCGCCAGAAGTATGAGCGCCGCCGCGGGCGTCTTCACCCCGAACACCACCGGAAAGTAATACCACCACCCCTGGTCCGAGAACATCCCCATCAGGTACGCGCTGTGTCCCCCGCTATCGTGCTGCGCGAATTCGTAAAGCCCCACCAGGTACGGATGCGCGGGCAGCCCCAGCCTCTTGCCGACTTGAGACATGATGGCGCCCGCGGTGGTCGTCGGGTCCACTACGCGCCGCAGTTTCGTCCCGTGGAACGAGCGGATCGTTTCCGGACCGTACGCCAGCCCTATGATCGCCACACCGATCGCGCCCGCTACCGCCATGCTCGCCGCGAAGTGCAGCATCGTCAGCCGTCCGCGCCCTTCCCGCCACCGCCGCAGCCAGTACAGCGCCACCAGCACCGGCAGTAGAAACACCGCCGAAAACTTGCTGACCAGCGCCAGCCCCAGCACCACCCCGGCGATCGCCAGGTCGCGCCAACGCTTGGTCTCCAGGAACTCCGCCCAAGCAATCACGGAAAGGAAGATGAACGCCGTTGCCGCCAGATCGCCGGTCACGTATCGCCCGTGCGCGATCAGGTTCGGATCGAACACATACAGGCTCAGCGCCGCCACCGCGGCGACCTCGCCAAACCTCCGCCGCGTCCACAGCGCTAGCACCAGGCCGAGCGCCAGCGTCAGCGCGATGGTCACCGACCGCGCCGTGAACAGCATCCGCTCCGCCGGAACGCGGTTCTTGTACAGGAACGTGTCGCCGAAGACTTCCTGATTGCCCTCTTTCCACGACGCATCTTCCAGTGGCAGTCGCGGGTTCAGCGCCAGCAGCGGCAGCGCGCACAGCAGCTTGAACAGAGGCGGGTGCTCGCGGTTCATCCTGAAGTCGCCCGTCTTCAGGTAGGAGTAGCCCGCGGCGAGGTGGGTGCCTTCGTCCCAGGTCTGGGTTTCCTGGAGCGCGGAGGTCACCTGCGCCGCGCCCATCGCCAGCAACAGCAGCCCCGCCGCCAGCCAGAACCAATGCTTCCTGATCATGGCTGCGGCTTCGGGGAGAACCGCAAACGCGCCATCAGCGCCAGCGTCTTCAGCACGGTCCGCGGCACGTTCATCTTGCTCGCCCCTCCCTTCAAGTCATAGCGCAGCACCATCGGAACCTCCGACATGCGCGCTCCCACCCGCGCCAATTTGAGCAGGATCTCGGCCATCGACGCAAATCCCCGCTCGGTCACGAGCCGGTCCCCGTACCTTCGGAAGGCCGTCGCCAGGACGCCCGCGCGGTAGGCGCGGAATCCACAAGTGTAGTCCCGCACGCCACGTATCGGAAAGAAAACCTGGTACAACACGCGCGCCCCGAAGCTCATCAGGCGCCGGAACCCGCTCAGCCCCACTACGCCCGCGCCCGCCCGGTAGCGGGATGCGATCACCACATCGTAGCCCTCGCCGATGCGCGGAATCATCTCCAGGATCAACTCCACCGGGTGCGTGTTGTCGGCATCCATGGTAACGATGATGTCATCCGGCGCTGCCGTCCTGGACGCCAGTTCGAGCGCGTCCCGGATGGTCTCGCCGAGGCCGCGGTTGACTTCGTGCTTCATCGTCGCCAGCGGCAGCCGCTCGCGCCACTCTTCAATCGCCCGCGCCGTCCCGTCCGTGCTCCCGTCGTCCACCACCACCGCGCGGAATTCGTATCCCGCGCCCCCCACCACCCGCTGGAAGCGCTCCAGCACCTGTGGCAGCGCCCGCTCTTCGGTGTAAGCCGGCAGCGCCAGCACGATCTGCACCTACCGTGCCCTCCCCTTCCTCAAGTCGTAGACGTAAATCGAGTAGCCC
>PLEM01000187.1 GCA_003137035.1 Bryobacterales bacterium
CCAACTGCCTGCTCTCGGTGGCGGACCACTGCCTGCGCAGCCGGCATTACGTGAACGTGATCGTGGCGGGCAAGCAGCCCTCGCTGCAATGGCTGGACATGGACGCGGCGATCCGGCACTGCACGGTGGGCGCCGGCATCTGGGAGTGGGCCAGCAACGACCAGGGCGCCGAGCCGGACGTGGTGATGGCCTGCGCGGGCGACGTCCCCACGCTGGAGACGCTGGCCGCGGTCGATTTCCTGCGGCGGAACCTGCCGGAGCTGAAGATTCGCGTGGTCAACGTGGTGGATCTCATGACCTTGCAGCCCTCCACCGAACACCCGCACGGCATGGCTGACAAGGATTTCGATTCGATCTTCACCGTTGACAAGCCCATCGTGTTCGCCTTCCACGGGTACCCGTGGCTGATTCACCGGCTCACTTACCGGCGCCACAACCACGACAACATGCACGTGCGCGGCTACAAGGAAGAGGGCACCACCACGACGCCGTTCGACATGACGGTACTGAACGAGCTGGATCGATTCCACCTGGCGATGGACGTGATCGACCGCGTTCCGAAACTCCAGGGGGCGGCGGCGCACCAGAAGCAGTTGCTGCGCAACCGGCTCATCGAAAGCAAGCTGTACATCTCCGAGCATGGAGACGACCTCCCGGAGATTCGCGACTGGGTGTGGCCGGGTTGATAGTGTTGGCACTCGTGCCGGCCCCACCGACGCCTCCAGATCCCGATGAGCTGGAGTGCGTGCGCCACAAAAGCCAAGCCGAGATTGGAGACGTCAACTCCTCTGTGCTATGATTGCGCCGATCTAGAGACTGTGTTTGGGTGAGTCGGCGGCGGTCGCCGATTTGAGGTGAGGGCTCCCTTGGGGAAGGGAGCCATGGGGACAGTGCAAGTGTGCGGCATTGCGGGTTTTACGCACAAGGATCGCGTACCTGATCCCTATCGAATCAGGGAACTGACGCATTCGCTGGCCCATCGCGGGCCGGATCACGAAGGCGCCTATCGATCGGCGGCGGTGTCTCTGGGCTCGGTCCGCCTGAGCATCATAGACGTCGCGGGCGGCGACCAGCCCATTACCAGCGACGATGGCGACTCGACCATCGTCTTCAACGGCGAGATCTACAACTTCGCGGAACTGCGGGAAGAATTGAGCCACCGGGGCCACCGCTTCCATTCGCGCTCGGACACGGAAGTGGTCCTGCACGCCTTCCTGGAGTGGGATACGGAGTGCTTCTCGCGGTTGCGCGGAATGTTCGCCATCGCGCTGTGGAGCGAGTCGCGGCGGAGGCTGGTGCTGGCCCGGGACCGGCTGGGAATCAAGCCCCTGTACATCCACCGGCGTGGTCCCGACCTGTATTTCGGCTCCGAGCTGAAGGCCATCCTGGGGAACCCGGAAGTAGAGCGCAACCTGGACCTGGCCGCGCTCGACCATTACCTTTCGCTCAACTACGTGCCCGGCCCGAACACGCTGGTCGAGGGCATTCGTAAGTTGCCTCCCGGCCACTGGCTCGAATGGCGCGACGGCGAGGTATCCTCCGCCCCCTACTGGCGGCTGGAGATGCGGCCGCAAGCGCACTGGACCCTGGACTCGGCCAAAGAGGAACTGGACCGCCTGCTGCGGGAATCTATCCGCGAGCACCTCCTCTCGGACGTGCCGCTGGGGATCTGGGCCAGTGGAGGATTGGACTCCTCGGCGATCCTGCACTACGCCGCCGAGGCGAGTTCTTCGCGCCTGAAGACTTTTTCGGTATCCTTTGCCGGGCGCAGTTGCGATGAGAGCCGCTACTTCCGCGAGGTCGCCGCGCATTACGGCACCGACCACCACGAGTTCGACCTGAATCCCTCCGAAGATCTCCCCGGAACCCTCGAACAACTGGTGTATTACTCGGATGAGCCCGGCGCGGATGCGGGCGCGCTGCCGGTCTGGTTTCTTTCCCGGCTCAGCCGCCAGCAGGTCAGGGTGGCGTTGAGCGGCGAGGGCGCCGACGAGTTGTTCGGGGGGTACATCACCTATCGCGCGGACTGCCTGGCGCGCCGCCTGGCGCGCCTGCCCGCCGCACCCCGCCGCGCCGCTGCCCGGCTGTGCGGCCTGTGGCCGGTCTCCGACGAGAAGATCGGTTTCGAGTACCGGCTGAAACGGTTCCTGGAGGGTTCGCTGCTCAAGCCCGACGACGCCCACTGTTACTGGAACGGCGCGTTCTCTTCGGCCCAGAAGCGGAGGTTCTTTCTGGCTCCGGATTGCAACGGTCTGGCTTCGCTGTTCGAGGCGCTGCCCTTCAACGGACACACCGGGTTCCTCAACCGCTATCTGTGGTTCGATCAATCCTACTACCTGCCCGACGACATTCTCTGCAAGTGCGATCGGATCAGCATGGCGCACGGGCTCGAGGTCCGGCCGCCGTTCCTGGACCACCGGATCGCCGAGTTTGCCGCTTCCCTTCCCGAGAGCCTCAAGATACGCGGCGCGCGGCAGAAGCACCTGCTGCGCGAGTTGATGCGCGACAAGCTGCCGGCGTCGGTGCTCCAGCGCAAGAAGGAGGGCTTGGACATCCCCGCCCAGGAGTGGCTGCGGGGCGTGCTCCGGCCCATCCTGCTCGACACCCTCACCCCCGATGCCATCGAGCGCACCGGCATCTTCCACACCGGGCGGATCGGGGAGATGATCCGCCAGCACCTCGAGCGGCGTGTTAACCTCGGATTTCCACTATGGGGTCTGTTGATCCTGTTCCTCTGGATGAAGCGCTGGCGCATCCAGACCGCGCCGCCCGAGGCGGCGCAGGCCAGCGAGTTCGCGCTCAGCGCCGTTGCGAGCTGACCGTCGTCCTGGTTGCCGCCGCCATTTTTCTCACCGGAATTCTCAGTCCTCCCTCGCTGATGGACGACATGGACTCGACCCAGGCCCAGATTGCGAGGAACATGCTGCGCAGCGGCGACTGGGTGACCGCGCGCCTGGATGGCGTTCGGTACCTGGAGAAGGCCCCGGGCAAGTACTGGATGATCGCGGTCTCCTTCAGGATCTTCGGAGTCCACGACTGGGCGGCCCGAATTCCCATCGCGCTCTCGGCCATTCTGCTCTGCTGGCTGGTGTTCCGCTTCGGCGTGTGGGCGTTCTCAATACGAGCGGGTCTCTATGCCGGCCTGGCGTTGGCCACCAGCGTGGGCCTGTTTCTGTTCACGCGGGTTCTGATCCCGGATGTGATCCTCACGCTGGCCATCGCGCTGACGCTGTGGGCCATGCTGCGCGCGCTCGACGAACGGGAGCCGCATCCCCGGCTGTGGGCGGCAGCGATGGCGGCCAGCTTTGCCGCGGCCGTCCTGCTGAAAGGGCTGATTGGCCTTCTGTTCCCCGCCGGCGCCGCGTTCCTTTATCTGTTGCTCTCGCGCCAGTTGTTCGCGCGCCGCACCTGGCAGCGCATCCGCCCCTTTTCGGGTCTGCTGATCTTCCTGCTGATCGCGGCGCCCTGGCATGTGCTGGCCACGCTGCGCAATCCACCGTACTTCGACTTCACGATGCATGCCGAGCCGGGCAGGTATCGCGGGTTCTTCTGGTTCTACTTCATCAACGAGCACCTGCTCCGCTTCATGAACCTGCGCTACCCGCGGGACTATAACACCGTGCCGCGGCTGTACTTCTGGCTGTTTCACCTGCTGTGGTTCTTCCCCTGGAGCCTGCAATTCCCGGCACTCGCGCGGATGAGTTACCGTCCAGCGGACCGCGCCGGGAGGGCACGCCTCCTGGCACTGTGCTGGATCGGGTTCGTGCTGGTCTTCTTCAGCTTCTCGACCACGCAGGAGTATTACTCGATGCCCATCTACCCGGGCGTCGCGCTGCTGCTGGGCTGCGCCATAGCGGCCCGGGGCAGGTGGCTTCCGGTGGGCACAAGGATCGCAGCCGCTCTCGCCTCCGTGGCCGCGGCGGTGTGCGGCGTCTTGCTGATTCTGGTCTGGAAGCTGCCCACGCCGGGCGATATTGCGACCGCTCTGAACCGGAACCCCGATCTGTACACGCTGTCGCTAGGGCATGCGGCGGACTTGACGCTGAATTCGCTCGCCTACCTGCGCACGCCTCTGGGCTGGGCCGCGCTGGCCTTCCTGGCGGGCGCCTTGGGCGCCTGGGCGCTGCGCGGAAAGCGCGCGGTCCTCGCACTGGCGCTGATGATGTTGATGCTCTTCCAGGCCGCGCGCCTGGCGCTGGTGGTCTTCGACCCGTATATGTCCTCGCGGCCCCTGGCCGAGGCGCTCAAGCGCGCTCCGCAGGGCCGCCTGATCCTGGGTGACCAGTATTACACCTTCTCCTCGGTAATCTTCTACGCCGACCGCGATGCGCTGTTGCTGAACGGCCGCGTCAACAACCTGGAGTACGGGTCGTACGCGCCCAACGCACCGCGGGTGTTCATCGGCGACGCGGACCTGGGGCGGCTCTGGGGCAGCCCCGCGAGGTACTACCTGGTGGTGGAAGACCGGAACATTCCGCGGATCGAGGCCCTGGCCGGAGGCGCCACTTTTCATCTGGTACGGGCCAGCGGGGGCAAGTCGCTGTTCACGAATCGCGAGCCGGCGGTGGCGGCGCGCGCACGGCGGCCTTGAGCCATGCGCATCTCGATTGACGCCACCCCTCTGCTGCTGCGCAGCGCCGGAGTCAAGAACTACTTCTACCACTGGATCTCGCACCTGCGCGCGCTGGCCGGGAGCGACTCGATCGCCACGTTTCCCTTCAGCTCCGCGATCGGCGGCTTGGATCACGAGCGCTCGGTGGCCAGCCTCCCATCCACGGTGGCGGGCCTGGCCGCGCTCCAGTTTCTGAATCGCTCGCGCCTGCCGTGGCGGACCCGCGCCGACGTTTTCCACGCCTCGCATCTGTTGCGCAATCCTCCGCGCGGCGCACTGCTCAGCACCACCATCCACGACATGACCTGCTGGTTGACTCCGGAACTGCACACGCCCGCGAACGTGAAGGCGGTGAAGTGGTTCGGCGAGCGCGTAATGAGGCGCGCCGACGGCATGATCGCGGTTTCCGAGAGCACCCGCCAGGATGCCATTCGAATTCTGCGGCTGGCGCCCGAGAAGATCGCGGTGATCCACCACGGCGTCCCGGATTCGTTCTTCGGGGTTTCCGCGGAAGCCGTGAGCGCCGCGCGGGGCAAGTATGGCCTGGCGCGCCCCTATGCGCTGTTCGTAGGCACAATCGAGCCCAGGAAGAATCTTGGCGCGCTGCTGGATGCCTGGGCCGGGCTCAGTGGGTCGACGCTCGAGGAGTTCGAGCTGGTGGTGGCGGGACCTGCCGGGTGGCGCGACCAGGCGACACTGGATCGGCTTCAGTCCGATTCCGCCAGCGTGCGCTACCTGGGCTATGTGGCGGAGGCGGACCTGCCCGGGCTAACCGCCGGTGCTACGGTGTTCGTCTACCCCTCGCTGTACGAGGGCTTCGGATTCCCGGTGGCGCAGGCCATGGCGGCGGGCGTACCGGTGTTGACGTCCAACGTATCGTCGTTGCCCGAGATCGCCGGGGGCGCCGCGCTGCTCGTGGATCCGCGCAGCATTGAGGAGATTCGCTCGGGCCTCGATAAGCTGCTTTCGTCGCCCACCTTGCGCCAGGATCTCGGCCGAATTGGAAGGACCCAGGCGGAGCGATTCCGCTGGCAAGCCTGCGCCAGGAAGTCGCTGGATTTCTTCCGGGGACTGGCTGGCTGATCGCACGCAGGCGGAAGCCTAGCGGCAGGCCCGAAGGCCCGACCTCACTATTTAGGAGAAGATCGGCTATTGAGAGCCGGTCAGGAGGCCTTGCGCCGGCGCAGGAACGCCAGGGTCGCCAGACCAGCGAGCCACAGCGCCGCGGTGGCGGGCTCGGGAACCTCGTAGGTTCCTTGCATTTGCACGCGGAACCCCATCGGATTGCCGAGAGCCTGGTTGACGTTGTAGATTCTGAAGTCCAGGTGGTTCACCCCGATGACGAAACCGGTGGTGACGTTGAAGGGGTGCATGTCCTGGAAGCAGTACGGGGAGTAGCAACCGGTTATGCCGGTGCTGTTGAGCCAGATCTCGCCCTCGTTGTCGGCCGAAAAGAGACCGGAGATGTGCGCGGTATCCAGGGCCTGTTGGTTAGGCAGGACGAAGGTGACCTGGAAATCGTACCAGCCGGTAGGATCCCCAACAGTGATTCCGGTCCCAGGACCCGCATTCGCCGATACGTCGCCGTATTGAATAGCTTTCACTCCAACCCACTGGGAGAGAGCGTTGTCAGCGGCCCACACGGGGCCCCCACCTTCGCTCCAGAACGGGAAGGCCGGGATCGTACCTCCATCGCAACCCACGGTTTGGCAGATGACCACCGGATGGAGAACGTTGGCCGGGACGCCGGAGGGTGCGGAGATCAACAGGTAATTGACGTCGATCGCACCCTGGCTGAGGCCGACGCCGGTACTGACGATTCCCGGAATCGGAACCAGCGCGGGAGTCGCGAAGACGTGCGCCGCTACCAGGAGCAAAACGGCCAATCTCGGAACCAGTTTAGAAGCTCTCATGTGCAGTCAACACCCAATACCCGCCAACTTCTCGTACCTGTGCCACGGCCAAAAGGATTAATTCGTCCTCATGGTTATAGTAGTCAAACCGGGCGTCGGAGTCAACCCCCGGTTTGAGACGAAAGGGTTTTCTGGTACTGGTACGGCTAGCGACACTTTGGACCTGGCGGGAGGCGGGTGGACGGAGCGGCGGCCGCCCCCTCCTGAACCATGCCTCGCCAGCCGATGGAGGGGTGTCAGTGCGCGAAGGCGCCAAGGAGCAGGCGATGAGGCTCGGACCGGTCTTATGCTTTCTTTCAATGGCCGCGGCGCTGGCCGGCGCGACCCGGGCGCCAACCCGCATCGGGCCGCTGCCGCACGCCAGCTTCGAGCCGAATCTGGGACAGGCAGACCCCGCGGTGGCGTTTGTCGGACGCGCCCCGGGATACACACTGCTGCTCGAGAAAGGCGGGGCGGCCAGCTACGCTCTGGCGCCTGCCGGGGCGGGCGAGGCGCAGGCCGTCCGGATGGAGTTGCTGGGCTCCCCGGTCTCGGGGCCGGGGACGGCGGAGGGACGTCTCAGCTCGGTCGGCCGGGTGTATCGGGGAGCGGATCCGGCCGGGTGGTTGACCCAGATCCCGATGTACGACCGGGTTCGCTACGGGGAGGTGTACCCGGGCATCGACATGATCTACCAGGGCCGGCAGAATCGCGAAATCGAGTTCTCGTTCGCCCTGGCGCCGGGCGCCGATCCGGCCGCGATCCGGTTGCGTTTCAGCGGCGTGCGGCGGGTGTGGATCGACGCGCGGGGCGATCTGGCACTCGAGGTTCCCTCCGGCACGCTGCGTTACCGCCGTCCGATGGCCTACGGGGAGAGCGGCGGATCACGGCGCCCGGTGGCGGCCTCCTACCGCTTGTCTGGTGGCGTGGTTGGATTCCGGCTGGGTCCCCACCGGCGGGGTGACCGGGTGGTGATCGACCCGGTGTTGAGCTTCTCATCGCTACTGGGTGGAACGCAGTTCGACGCCGTATACGCCGTCGCCGGCGACCCGGCCGGCAACACGTATCTGACCGGGACCACCTTCTCGTCCGATTTCCCGCTGGGGCCGGGAAACGTCAAGTCGTCGCGCAGCAACCGCGATGTCTTCATCACTAAGATTGCCTATGGCACGGCCGGGGCCAGCGTAGTCTATACCACCATCCTGATGAGCAGCGGGAATGACGCCGGGAACGGAATCGCCGTGGACGCGGCCGGAAACGTATTCGTCGCAGGCGTCGCGGGGGCCGGTTTCCCGGTCACCAGCGGGGCGGCGCAACGGATCTTCGGAGGCCTGCAGGACGGGTTCATGGTCCGGCTGGACGCTGTGGGACGCCTGGTCTACTCGACATACCTGGGTGGGGGCGGCTCGGACACGGCCACGGGGATCGCACTGGACTACGCCGGCAACGCCTACGTAAGCGGATACACAAGCTCGGTGCAGTTCCCCACCACGGCGGGAGCGCCGCAAACCAGCTTCCACGGCGGCGCCGACGCCTTCCTGGCGAAATACAGCGCGGGGGGCAGCCTGCTCTACTCGACGCTGCTGGGAGGATCCGGAACCGACCTGGCGCGCGCGGTGGCGGTTACACCCGCGGGCCGGCCCTGCATCGCCGGCTACACGGACTCGGCCGATCTGCCGGTTCAGAACGCGCTCCAAACCTATAGGGGTGGTCCGGGAGACGCGCTGGTGGCCTGCCTGTCGGCGGGCGGACACACATGGGACTACGTCACTTATCTGGGCGGCCGGGGGCCGGACGACGCCTACGCGATCGCCGAGGACGCCTCGGGCAACGCCTACCTGACGGGCGCAACGTACTCGGACGATTTCCCGGTGACGGCGGGGGCTTTCCAGACGGCCAGGCGCGGCGACTATGACGCCTTTGTCGTGAAACTTTCGCCCACCGGCAATGCGCGGGTCTACTCGACGCTGGTGGGCGGCAGCGGCTCGGACACCGGCACGGCGCTGACGGTGGATTTCGCCGGTCAGGTTTGGGGCGCCGGCAACACCAGTTCGCTCGATCTGCCCGTGGTCAATGCCTGGCAGTCTACCAGCCACGGCGGTTTCGACGGCTTCGTCTTCCGTTTGAGCGTCGATGGGAAGTCCCTGCTGGACCTGAGCTATCTGGGCGGCGCGGCCGACGACCAAGTCTCTGGCCTGGTGCTTCAGGGGTTCGGGGCGGTGCTGGTGTGCGGCTCCAGCTTGTCCGCCGATTTTCCCTCCACGGCGGGCGCCTTGCCGGCCCCGGCGGCCTCCTACAACGGTTTCTTCTCCCGGATCACTTCCCCGGCTCCGGTGGCCGTGTACCGGATCTTCAACAATGGGATACAGGCTCTGGCTTTCGACTCCGTCACCGCCACGAGCGCGCTGGGGGTCACCCAGGGCGATCCGGCGGCGGCGCAGAACGCGGCCGGGGACACCTTCGTGGCCACGCGCGATCCCCAGAACGGCTTGTGGATCAATGTGTACCTGTCCGCGGGCCAGCGCTGGAAAGGCTGGGTTTCGGCCGGCGCCTCCAGCCCGGGCGCGCCGGGGATCGCGGCGGCGCCGGACGGTGCGGCCTGGGTCGCAATCCGCGATTCCGCGGGCGGTGTCTGGCTGAGGAGTTACCGAACCGACACCGGGTTCGGCGCCTGGATCAACCTGGGCGGGGCGTTCAGCTCGGATCCCGTGGTTACGGTTGCGACCGATGGCTCCATTTACGCAGTCGGGGCCGGGCTGGCGCCCAACCAGGGCCAGATCTCGTCCGGCCGCTACGTGCCGGGTTCGGGCTTTGGGGGATGGGTAGTGGTAACCACTACCGCGACGGGACGGCCGGCCGTAGCGGCAGGCAGCGATGGTGCGGTGTATGTAGCGATCCGCTACGCCGACGGCACTTGCGGGATGTCGCGCTTGTCGGGGAACGCTTGGGGCCAGTGGTACAGCACCCCGAACGCCATGTCCACCGATCCCCAAATGGCCGCCACCGGTGGCAGGATCTACGCCGTAGCCATGGATGCGCAGACCCGCATCTATGTCAACGCTTTCCAGGAAGGCTCCGGGAACGGATGGTTCGGCTGGCACGACACCTACGGATGGGTGACCACCGTTTCCATCGCCGCCCTGCGCGGCGAGTTCTACGTTGTGGGGCGGGACTTCAACGCGGACATCTGGTGGTATCGCTCCGGCGTCGGCTGGATCTACTACGGAAACCGCAGACAGTCGGTCAGCAACTTCGCCGCCGCGCCGCGCTGACGGCTTCCGCAAAACGTTCAACCGCGAAGCCGACTGTCTGGAGGCGAAGCTGCGGCCCGGCCACGTGCACAGTGCCGAGCGACCCGACCCACGGGAGGGCCGGAAGACCGGCAGCCGGGAGGCGATGCGGTTCGGCTACTTCTTTGGGCCAGTGCTGCCGATAAGCGTGGAGCAGTTGACAGTCCGGCGGTGGCCGGGTGCTGTTGGACCGTGCCCCTGGCTCGCGAAAGGTCGATCCAGGAGACGCTGGCCGCCGCTGGTTTGGAGGCGGCTGCCTGAGAGACGGATCGGAAGGAGGAAAGATGAATGGAGATCTGACACGAGAGAGCATACGGCCGAAGACGCCGGCTCGACTCGCGATGTCCACGCCGAAGCGTCGTAGGGGGGAGCCCAGCCGGGTGATGGCGATGCTGGAGAGGCGGGCATCGGAAGCCCTGGGTTTGTGTCGCGGCGTACTGCGCAGTCCCAGCCTGAGTCTGCGGCTGTTGAGCACGTTGCCGTTTATACTGCGGGGCGCGGAGTTCAGCCGGAGATGGGGCTCCGTGGCCAGGGAGGAGGCTCTGCGTCTCGGTTGGGAGGGCCAGGAGTCAGGCTTTGCCTGCAACCCGCTACAGTCGTACTTCGAGTCCCACCGGAAGGGTCCGGGCGTCTGGAAATGGGTCCACTACTTCGAGCTCTACCATCGGCATCTCAGCAAGTTCGTGGGACGCGAGGTGCACGTGCTCGAAATCGGGGTTTACAGCGGAGGCAGCCTTCCGATGTGGCGAGAGTATTTCGGCCCGAAGTGCCAAGTCTACGGCGTCGACATCGAGGAAGCGTGCAGGGTGTACGAGAACGATTGGACGAGCATCTCGATAGGCGACCAAGCGGATCGCGGGTTCTGGAAGCGATTCAAGCATCAGCATCCGAGGATTGACGTCCTCATCGACGATGGCGGCCACGAAGCCGAACAGCAACTGGTGACGCTGGAAGAGATGCTTCCCCATCTTCGGCCCGGAGGCGTCTACCTCTGCGAGGACGTGCATGGGGAACGCAACCGCTTCAACGCATACGTGCATGGCGTAGCCGCCCACCTCAACACGTGTCTTCCCAAGCCCGGCGACCGGTCCAAGGGGACTGCGTGCAGCCCGACGGATTTCCAGGCCTCCATCCATTCGGTTCACATGTACCCGTTCTTGAGCGTGATCGAGAAACACGACCGTCCGGTGGCCGAATTCACCGCTCCAAAACACGGGACCGAATGGCAACCATTCCTCTAGCCCGCCTGTGATACCATCGCTCATGTAAGCGATTACCTACGATACGGCCTTTCGTGCGCGTATCGATCATCACCGTGGAGAAACGAATCATGAATCAGGCTCAAAACCAACTTAACACGCTGGGGCTCATCGTCGGCAACCGGGGCTTCTTTCCTGATCACCTGGCCAAGTCCGGACGCGAGGAAATGCTCGCGGCGCTGAAGCACGCTTCCATCGAAGCGGTCGTGTTGGGGCCGGAGGACTCCAAGTACGGCGCGGTCGAGACCCGCGAAGAGGCTAAGAAGTGCGCCGCGCTGTTCGCCCGCAACCGCGACAAGATCGACGGAGTCGTGGTAACGCTGCCGAACTTCGGGGAGGAGCGCGGGATCGTCGAGGCGCTGCGCCTGGCCGGGTTGAACGTGCCGGTGCTGGTGCAGGCCACCCCCGACAGCGCCGGACGCATGACCATTGCCGACCGGCGCGACAGCTTCTGCGGCAAGATGTCGTTATGCAACAACCTTAAGCAATACGGCATCCCGTATTCGCTTACCACGCTGCACACCGAGGCCCCCGACTCGGAGGAGTTCCGCAAGGACCTGGAGTGGTTCACCGCGGTCTGCCGCGTGGTGAAAGGGCTGCGCAAGGCCCGTGTGGGAGCCATCGGCGCCCGCCCGGCGGCCTTCAACACGGTCCGGTACAGCGAGAAGATCCTGGAGGCCAACGGCATCGCCGTCGAACCGATCGACCTGTCGGAGATCTTCGGGCGCATCGAGCGGCTCAAGGACGGCGACGCCGCGGTTCAGGCGAAAGTTCAGGCCATCCGCGACTACGTGTCCACGGAAGGCATTCCGGCGGCGGCGTTGCTCAAGATGGCCAAGCTCGGCGCGGTGATCGACGCCTGGGTGGCGGCCAACGATCTCGACGTGACTTCGGTGCAGTGCTGGACCTCGATGGAGGAATACTTCGGCGTGGTGCCGTGCACCATCATGAGCATGCTGAGCAACGCCAACTCGCCCAGCGGCTGCGAAGTGGACGTGTGTGGCACGCTGGGCATGTACGCCCTGACGCTGGCTTCCGGCACCCCCAGCGCGCTGCTGGACTGGAACAACAACTACGGCGCCGACCCCGACAAGGCAGTCTGCTTCCATTGCAGCAATCTCCCCAAGCACTTCTTCAACGACGTGAAGATGGACTATCAGGCGATCATCGCCGGAACGGTGGGCATCGCCAACACCTACGGCACCTGCGTGGGCCGGGTGAAAGCCGCGCCCATGAGCTTCGCGCGATTCTCGACCGACGACCGGACGGGTGCGATCCGCGGCTACGCCGGCCAGGGACGCTTCACCGACGATCCGCTCAGCACCTTCGGCGGCGCCGGCGTGGTGGAGATCCCGCGCATGCAGCACCTGCTGCGCTACATCTGCGAGAACGGCTTCGAGCATCACGTGGCGGCCAACCTGGCGCCGGTGGCCGCGGCCGTGCAGGAAGCCGCCACGCGCTATCTCGGCTGGAGCGTAAACCGCCACTCGTAGGGGCTGGGCATGCCCAGCCCCTACACCATCACGGCCCGGAGGCCCCCCCATGAGCATTGTTGCCGGCGTAGATTTCGGAACCCTGAGCGTGCGGGTTTCGATTTTCGATAGTCGAAGAGGCAGGCTGGGAGAGGGCGTGGCGAAGTATCCACTGCTCCGCAAGAAGGAAGATCCCGACTACGCCACGCAGAGCCACGCCAGCCACATGAAGGCGCTGGCGGAGGCCACGCACCGCGCCATTGATGCCGCCGCCATCGACGGCAACGCCATCGAGGCCATCGCTCTC
>PLEM01000417.1 GCA_003137035.1 Bryobacterales bacterium
CGCGCGCGAAGGCTTCTCCGCGTTCGCCCGCCGCCGCCAGCGCCAGCAGTGCGGAGGCGGTCGGCGCAGTCCAGGAAGCGCCTCCCCGATAGCCCCATCCGCCGTCTTGGTTTTGTGCGTTCCGGAGCGCGGGTAGAACGCTCGAGAAAAGCAACTCCATGGGATTGGAGGGCGGAGGGCGGGAACAGCCCTCGAAATGCCGCCAGCGTTCCCGCCGTCCGCCGCCCGAAGTTCGCTAGCCCTGCATCTTGCGCTTGCGGCGGCGCATGATCAGCAGCACCAGAATCCCTCCCGCAACGATCCATAGAAGTGCTTGGGTCATCGTATCGCTCATTCCGAACATATATAGCTCTCCTTTCTCTCTTTGGTCCTATTTTCCGAACGAATCCATCAACGGGAACAAGCCCTTGAACAGTTGCAGAAGGCCGGGGCCCGCCGCCACCAGCAACATCGAGGGCAAAATACAAAAGAAGATCGGGAACACCAGCTTGACTCCGACTTTCCCCGCCCGTTCCTCGGCGTCCTGGCGCCGCCGCACGCGCATGAAGTCGGAGTGGGTGCGCAAAGCCTCGGCGATGCTGGTGCCAAAGCGGTCCGCCTGAATCATCGTCGCCACCAGCTTCCGCAACTCTGGCTCGGAGGCGCGGTCCGCCAGGTTCTTGAGCGCCTCGGCGCGCCGCTTGCCGGCGCGCATCTCGAGGGTCACCAGGCCGAATTCCTCGCTAATATCCTTGTGCGTCCTGAGCAGCTCGCGGCTGACGTTGGCGATGGCCTGGTCCAAACCCAACCCGGCTTCCATACACACCACCATCAGATCCAGCGCGTCGGGCAGGGCAAAGCGCAGCCGGTCGCGCCGCCGGTCGATCAGCCTCTCCAGAACCAGGTTGGGACCGTAGAAGCCCGCCAGGGCGCCGGCCGGCAACACGATGATGCTCAGGATGGGATTGTCGATGAAGTGGCGGCCAATGATGGCCGCCAACAGCAGCAACCCGCACGAGACCAGCTTGATGCCATAGAGCATCTTGAGCGCCATGTCCGTGCGGTAGCCCGCGGCGATCAGGTAACGCCGCGTCATGGTGGCGTCCTGCGGGGAGATCGGGACCTTCTCGCCGATTTGCTGGATGATGCGGACCAGCCATTTCTTCTCGGTCTGAGAGGTCTGCCCCATAATCGGCATCTCCACCACGGCTGCGCCGAGCCGCTCGTGGATTTGCGCCGGCCGGGAATACAGCCGGTGGCCGAACAGCGCGATCGAAATCGCGACTAAGACGAAGAAGCAAGCGGAAACCGCTATGGCCATCGATCTATACCTTAATGTTGACGATCTTCCTGATCAGAAAATGCCCCATGATGATTGCCACGATGCAGATGGCGATCAGAATCCGGCCGTCCGGATCCTTCGCCATGCCCTGCAAGTACCCCGGCGCCACAACCAACAAGCCGAACATGAGCGCGATCGGCATCAGCGTCAGGATGCTGCCCGTGATGCGGCCGTGGGCGCTGGCCGCCCGCACCGCGCCTTTCAGCTTGAACCTTTCCCGAATGATCAACGCCAGTTTGTTCAGAATCTCGCTCAGGTTACCGCCGGTTTCGCGCTGCAACAACACGGCGGAGACAAAGAAGCTGACATCCAGCAGGGGCACGCGGGCAGACAGGTTCTGCAGCGCCGTCTCGATCGGCAATCCCAGGTTGTGCTCGTTGAAAACCTTGCGGAACTCCTGGCCAAGCGGTTGCGGCGACTCCTCGGAGAGCATCTCCAGGGCGATCGAGAAGGCATGGCCGGCGCGCATGGCACGGGCCAGAAAGTCCAGCGCTTCGGGAAACTGCTCCTCGAAGGCGCCCATGCGCTTCTTGCGCGCGTACGACACGTACGCGTAGGGCAGTAAGCCCCCCACCAGCCCGCACCCCGCCGCGCTCAGTCCCGTGAACATCATCGGATTCATCCGCACCCCGATCAGAGCCCCTACACCGGCCACGACCAGCATGGCGATCAGCACAGAGTACACCGACGTGGTCATCCCCGCCTGCTGGAGCCGGGTTTCGAGCCTCTGCACAAAGTTGAACCGGCTCAGAAACCTCACCAGCATCACGTTGACCGGCGTCTCCGGCTCCATCAGAACCTTGGTCTGCATCGGAGTGGCCTCGCCGCTGGCGTTCTGCAGCATCTCGGTCACTTTTCTCTTCTTCTGCGACTCCATGAACTGCGCACCGATATTGAACGCCACCACCACCAGGGCGAAGATGATCAGAAACAGCAATAAGACCATGAGCTGCAAATTCATAGAGCGCTCCTAATGAATCTCGACGGTGGTCTGGAAGACCGAGGCCGGCAACTGGATTCCAGCGGCACGCAGCCGGTCGTAGAACCTCGGACGAATGCCGGTCGGCCGGAAGCGGCCAATCACCTTGCCGTCTTCCGCCACGCCGCTCTTCTCGAAGACAAAAATGTCCTGCGTGGTGACCTGATCGCCCTCCATGCCCACGCACTCGGTCAGGTGGGTGACGCGCCGTGTGCCGTCGCTGAACCGGGCGATCTGCACAAAGAGGTCCACAGCCGAACTGATCTGTTGCCGGATGGCGCGAATACCGATGTTGGAATTCGCCATGCCGACCATCACCTCCAAGCGTCCTATGGCATCGCGCGGGCTATTGGCGTGGACCGTGGTGAGCGAGCCGTCGTGGCCCGTGTTCATGGCCTGCAACATGTCCAGGGCTTCCTCGCCGCGCACCTCGCCGACCACGAT
>PLEM01000126.1 GCA_003137035.1 Bryobacterales bacterium
GCCCGCCGGGATGGCCGACGGCCGCTCGAAGCTCTCTCGGTAGCGGCCCCGGAAAATGTCCATCGACACCGCCAACTGGTACCCGCCCATCTCCGGCTGACTTGGAACCTCGTCGGGAAAGACGTCGATCAGTTTCACCACCCAGTCGCAGTCCGNNCGTCGGCCACCATCCGCTGATCGACAACCAGCCACCGCTTCCACGGCTCGTAGTCCGAAAAGCGCACCGGCCGAGGCAGATAAGGCACGGGCTTGGCCGGATCGGCAACGTAAGTGTCCGCGGCGCCGCCCGCACCGTTCGGCCTCTCGAATCCCAAGCCGAAATCGGCCTGCAAATACAGTGGCCTCAGGGGCGCGGCGCATCCCTCCTCGCAAGCCAGCGGCCAGTTCATCAGACGATCCCAGCGGTTCTCGCCGGTATTGTAGATCAGCACGGGAGGCGTCTCGGCGGCGGGCGCCCCGGTCTTCAGATACTGATCGAAGAACGGCTTCAACACGTCGCGGCGGAACTGGCCCGCCGTGTCTCCGTTCCACCGCAACGGCCCCAGGTTGTAGCCGTCGTAATTCACCTGGCTGTGCCCCCACGGACCCATCACCAGGAAGTTGTGATCCGCCTGCCCCTGCGCCTTCAGAGCCATGTAGCAATGAATCGCGCCCCACATATCCTCCTGGTCCCACAGCCCCTGAATCCACATGGTGGGCACTCGGGAAGGGTGCTGCGCCAGCAACTTGTCCAGCGCTTGCCCCTGCCAGAAAGCGTCGTAGGCGGGATGTTCCATCACCCGCCGCGCCCACGGCAGTTGATCCAGGCCGTGCGCCCGGGCGTAGTCCCCGGCCGAACCGGCCCGGCGGAAAGTTTCGTAGTCGTCGTAGGCGCCCCGCGGCACATCCTCGCCTGCGTCCCGCTTGGTCGTCTGGAACGAGAAGTAGTCGAAGTTGACCTGGCGGAACGCGCCGTAGTGGAACCAGTCGTCGCCCATCCAGCCGTCCACCATGGGGCTCTCGGGCGCGGCCACCTTGAGCGCCGGATGCGGGTCCAGCAGCGCCGCGGCCACCGTGAAGCCCTCATACGACGACCCGATCATGCCCACCCGCCCGTTCGATTCCGGCGTGTTCCTCACCAGCCAGTCGATGGTGTCGTAAGCGTCGGTCGCATGGTCGGTTGCGGCAGGGTTCAGCGGACCGCGCGGCGGCCGCGTCATGATGTAATCCCCCTCCGACTTGTATTTGCCGCGCACGTCCTGGAACACGCGGATGTAGCCGTCCCTTACGAACACCTCGTCGCCCTGCGGCAAGGCCGCGAGCATGTGCGGGCTGTCGTGGCGCAGGGTGCGCTTGGAGGCCTCATAGGGGGTGCGGGTCAGCAGAATCGGCGCGCTGCGCGCTCCCTTCGGAACCAGGATCACCGTAAACAGTTTCACCCCGTCCCGCATCGGGATCATCGCCTCGCGCCGCACGTAGTCGTAGCCGGCGACGGGAGGCGCGAACGTTTTTGGGATGTCACCCTGCTGCGGAGCCGCCAACACCCCGAGAGCCGCCACCGCCCCCACCATCACACCAATCGGAATCCGTCCCATCTCCCGATTCTAGCCCGCTTCCCGGGAGGGCGGGCTTGAGCCCGCGTGGGACTTCAGTCCCGCAACTTCCGCGCTTGTTTCTGGGCCAGGCGGCTCCATCGCGCTGTTTCGCGCCTGCGGAACGGTGGCGCGGTGCGTGCGGCCTCCACCGCGCGCGCATACATTTCGCGGGCCTCCTCGGCCCTCTGCAATCCCTCCAAGGCCTGGCCGAAGTAGAACAACCCTTCCGGGTCGTAGGGCCGCCGCTCCGCGTATGCCGCCAGCTCACGGCGCGCGTGCTCATACTGGCGCGCGGCCACGTACAACCCGCCGATCTCGCGCAGTATCTCGTTCTGGCTATGCTTGTCGTCCTGATCCAGGACGGTCTGAAAATGCGCCAGGGCGTCGTTCAACCGCCCCTGCTCGCGAGCGATGCGCCCCAACTGGAAGTGGGCCTCGGTCTCCCTCGGGTCGATGGCCACGGCTTTCTGGAATCGCGCGATGGCCTCGGCGTACTGGCGGCGCTGCTGGTAAATCAGCCCGAGCTGATATTGCGCCCCGGCATCGTGTGGATTAATCGCCGAGGCTTCCAGCATCCGGCGGAAGTTCTGCCTGCTGCGCAATCCGGAGCCCAGGCTGCTCAGCTCGCTGCCCAGATAGTAGAACACGAACAGCAGAAAGAACGGCGAGGCCGCCCAACTCAGGATGAACGCGAGAGGCTGCCGGAAGACCACCACACCGGCCAGCGGAATCCAGGACAGCGCGACGGTGGCGGCCGCGACCCCGTTCGTGGCGCCCAGTACGGTCCGCACGGCGAAGAACATCAGCACCGCGAAGTAAAGGCAGGCCAATCCGGCCAGCCCGACGAGCGCCGGCAAGGGAACCACCCGCGCCGGGAGGGCGAGCGCTACGACGACCGCGGCCCAGGCCATCGCCGTGCACGTGAGCAGCGGGGAATAATCGCGCGCGAAGACCGTGCGGACGCCACCCAGCCGGCCGATGAGGCTGGCCACCAGCAGCGTGGCTGGAACGTAGACCGCCGCCAGCACCAACAGGGGAGTGTAGAAGCTGGTCAAGTGCAGCAGCAGCGAAGCGATAAGCGCCGCAACGCAGGCGAACAGCAGGCTGCCCCGATCCAGGATCTCGCTCATGGCGGCCGCCGGGCGCCACCACAGCCGCAGCAGCAGCCGCGCGTTATCGAACATCCCAACTACGATATCAACTTGAACGGCCTAGCAGACGGACAGGCGGTGTTTCACGGGCTCCATCTTGAGTTTCAGTTCCCGCTCGATGCGGCGAATCTCGCCCGATTCCTGCTGCGTTGCGAAGGTCGAGGCGACACCCCGCTCCGCGACGCGGCCGGTCCGGCCCACGCGATGGATGAAGTCCTCCGACGCCCGCGGCATATCGTAGTTGACCACGTGCGCGATGTTCTCGACGTGCAGGCCGCGCGCCGCGATGTCGGTGGCCACCAGAACGCGGTACCTGCCGCCCTGGAAGCCCTTCAACGCAGCCGTGCGCTGGTTCTGGCTGCGGTCGCCGTGGATCATGGCGGCATCGTAGCCCGCCCGCGCCAGCGTCTTGGCCAGCCGCTCGGTGCGGTACTTGGTCCGGGCAAACACCAGGAACGTACCCACCTCGCGGTCCAGCAGATCGCGCAGCAGGTCGGTCTTCTGTTCCGAAGGAACTTGGAACCACTGCAGCCGTACCTGGTCGGCCGGCTTCCGCGTCGATCCGATCTCGACCCGCACGGGATTGTTCAGCGCCGCGTGGATCGCGGGAGCCGTCGATTCTTCCAGCGTCGCGGAGAAGCACATGGTCTGCCGCTCAGCGGGCAGCGCCGCAAGTATCCGGCGGATGGACGGCAGAAAGCCCATGTCGAGCATGCGGTCCGCTTCATCCAGCACCAGGATTCGCACGCGGTCCAGGCGCACCAGTTTCCGTCCCAGGAAGTCTTCCAACCGGCCGGGCGTGGCCACGATGATACTGGCGCCGCGCCGGATGGCGGCAAGTTGCTTGGCCTCGGGAAGTCCGCCCACCACCAGGGCGCATTCCAGACCCGTGTCCTGTTTCATCGACTGGAAGGTGTCCATCACCTGACTCGCGAGTTCGCGGGTGGGGACCAGAACGACGGCCTGTATGCCCGGAAGCGGGGACTGGGAGAGCCGCTGCAATACGGGCAGCGCAAAGGCGAGAGTTTTACCGGTGCCCGTCTGCGCGGTGGCGAGCACGTCATGCCCCGCCAGCGCCGCTGGGATCGCGGCCGCCTGAACGGGTGTGGGAGTTTTCAAGCGGGCAGATGCCAGGCTTGCCTGCAGGGCAGGGCAGAGAGAAAGTTCCTGAAAGGTATTCATGTTTGCGAAAAAGTGATCGATCAGGTAGGGCTACAAACGGAAAAACGAAGGATAGCGTCTACAAGCGACTGCTTAGAGTGTAGCACGCGCGGCCCCGCCCCGCTCGATTTCCTCGATGGCTTTGCGGATGTGTTCCGGGACGGGAACGGATTTCATGCGGCTGTAGTCCAGCGCCACGATGGTGGAATCCACCTCGGCGACCACCTCGTTGAGGGCCACGCTGACGATTCGGTGCTCCATTCGGATGCTGCTGTTGCCGATTCGCGTGACCCGCGCCCCCACCAGAACCGTGTCGGGGAAGGTGACGGGGCGCTTGTAGTCGCAGGAGATGGAGACCAGAATCGGGCCCACTCCGTCGGGCGGGAGTGCAACCCACAACCCGATGCGAACCAGGTACTCGACGCGGGCCGTCTCGGCCCAACACATGTAGCGCAGGTTGTTCACGTGTCCAAAAGCGTCCTGATCGCCCCACAGCACGGGCAGCGAGATCACCAGGGGGAAGCCGGTCAGAGATTCGTGGAAGTGTTCCATGTCGAACCGTCGATCATCACGCGAGAACGCCACGCCTGTCAAGCGGAGCTATCCTGGCTGCAAGGAATCCCTTGCTGGGAAGACTACCTGATCAGATGCGTTCAGACGCCCAAGCGATTCGCGAAGCCCGGGAAGACGCGTTCCAGGCGCTCATGCTCCAGCACGAGCCCGCGCTGCGGCGGCTGGCGAATTCGTACGAGGCGGAGCACGCCGCACGGGAGGACCTGTTTCAGGAAATCGCGCTGGGATTATGGGAAGCCCTCCCTGGTTTCCGCGGCGAATCCAGCCAGCGAACCTGGATGTACCGGATCGCTCACAACATCGCGATTTCGGCCCTGGTGTCTCGCCGCCGGCGAACGCAACGGGAGCTATCCATGACCGAGACGCTCGATGCGCCCGCGGCAGCGGATCCTCCGGATCGGGCGATCCTGCTCGAACAGAAGCGAAAGATCCTGCTCGCCTCGATCCACGGGCTTCCCGCCACCGACCGGCAGATCGTCGTCCTGCACCTGGAGGGACTGAGCTACGAGGAGATCGAGGAGGTATCCGGGATTTCCCAAAACGCCATCGCCACGCGGCTGAGCCGCATCCGCGACCGCCTGACTCAGGCGGTTCAGAAGAAGGAGGTCCGGAAATGAACCCGTCACCCGACGAACTGCGAGAACTCTGGGTTTCCGATTCCGGCGAGAAGAGGACCGATATGCGTGAACTGATCGAGCAACTCGAAAAGAAATCCCGCGGCTTCGATCGCCTGGTGTCTCGCCGCGACTTGCGCGAGTGCCTGGCCGGCGCCGCGGTGGCTGTGTTGTTTCTGTGGTTCGCGGCTCGCGCCACCAATCCCGTGGAGAGAGCGGCGCACTTGTGGCTGGCGGCCTGCGGCGTCTGGATCGTTTTCTTCCTGCTCCGGTATTCCAGGATGTCGCGGAAGCCGGCGCCGGAGCAGACGCTGGAGGCCTACCGGCAGGCGCTGGTGGAGAAGTACGACCGGCAGATCCGGCTCCTGAAGAATGTAAAATACTGGTACATTCTTCCGTTGTGGCTGGGGCAGATGCTGCTTTGCATGGACTGCCTGCGCCGTCCCCACGGCGTCATGACCGGTCTGCTGGTGGCGGCGCTGGTGACCCTGGTGAATGCGGCCCTGTGGTGGCTGAACGAAGTGGCGGGGGTCGGTTACCTGCGCCGCCAGCGCGCGGCGGCGCGATGCGACAATGATGTGCATGGGCAAACTTAGAGCGGGATTGGGGATCTGGGCCGTTCTGACGGTCGCGACGATTTGCGGCCCGGCGCAGGAAACCCCGTCGAGCGCCGGCGAGATCAAGATGACGGCCGTGAAGTATAAGTTCACGCCGGCCATCGTCAGAGTGAAGCAGGGTGATCGCGTCAGGCTGGTCATCACAGCCTTGGATCGGGAACACGGATTCAAGCTCGAAGCGTTCCAAATCGAGCGGAAGCTGCCGAAGGGCGAGCCCGTCGCGGTGGAGTTCACAGCGGATCGCGCCGGGACATTTCCGTTTCAGTGCTCGGAGTTCTGCGGTTTGGGACACAAGGGTATGAAGGGCCAGTTGGTGGTAGAGTAGCCTGCAGCCCGGGAGTTTGCGGTTCGATTCCGCCCCCGCTGCGTATCCCCTATGTTGGGGAGGTGATCCTTGTCCATCTTCCAGGACGCGCGCTTCGCGGTGCGCAGCATGTTGAGAAGCCCCGGCTTCACGGCCGTGGCTGTTGTGACCCTGGCCCTGGGGATCGGGGCCAATACCTCGATCTTCACGGTGGTCAACGCCATCCTGCTCCGCCCGCTGCCATACCCCGACGCCGAACGTCTGGTGTTCGTTACTCGCACCTTCCCAGGCGGCCGCGCCGGGTCCGTCTCCATCCCCAAGTTCTTCTCCTGGAAACGCGATTCGAGCGATGTGCTCGCAAATGTCGCGGCGTACGACTTCATGGGTCCAGGCGTGAGCCTCAGCGGCTATGGAGACCCCGAGCAGGTCAAGGCGATTCACGCCTCGGTGGACTTCTTCCCGCTGTTTGGCGTCAGGCCCGCCCTGGGCCGGACCTTCAGCGCCGAGGAAGACCGCCCTGGCGGTCCGCGCGTGGCCGTCCTCAGCTACGGCTTGTGGAAACGGCGCTTCGGCGCGGACCCGCGGCTCGTCGGCCGGACCGTGGTGCTGAGCGGGGAACCGCACACCGTGATCGGCATCGCCCCGCCCGATTTCGAGCCGAACCCGCCCGCCGACGTCTGGCTGCCGCTGCAAGCCGACCCAAACAGCACCAACCAAGGCCACTACCTCGTCTGCGCCGGACGCCTCAAGCCCGGCATCACGCGCGATGCCGCCAATGCGCGCATGAAGATCGCCGCGGAGCAGTTCCGGCGCCAGTACCCGGACGCAGTTGGAAAACAGGAGAGCGTGGGCGTGGTGTCCATGCGCGAACTCATGGTCGGCGACATCCGCCCCATGCTCCTGATCACGCTGGGCGCGGTGGCTTTCGTGCTGCTGATCGCCTGCGCCAANNATCGCCATCCGGATGGCGATCGGCGCCGGCCGCTGGCGGCTGGTCCGTCAATTGCTCACCGAGAGCAGCCTGCTGGCGCTGACCGGCGGCGCGATGGGCTTGGTGCTGGGGTATTGGGGGCTTAGGCTGCTGCTGGCCTTCACTCCCGCGGAGCTTCCACGCCTCTCGGAAATGACGACGCATTCCGGGCTCGATATCCGCGTGCTCCTGTTCACCGTGCTGCTTTCGCTCGCGACCGGGGTGGTGTTCGGACTGGCGCCCGCGTTTAAGATCTCGCGGCCCGACCTCAGCTCCACTCTGAAGGAGGGCGCCGCGCACACCACCTCGAGCGTGCGGCATCTGCGCGCCCCCGACCTGCCGGCCCTTCGCCGCTTCAGCATCCTGATGCTGGTCATGTGGCTCGTGCGGCGGCTGCGGGCGCGTGGNNCTGCTGGTGGTGAGCGAGATGGCGCTGAGCCTGGTGCTGTTGGTCGGCGCGGGCCTGCTGATTCGCAGCGCCGTGTTGCTGCGCGCCGTGCAACCCGGCGTCGACGCGCGCAACGTGCTCACTTTCAAGACCGCGCTCACCGGAGCCAGGTACGCCACCACCGCCGCCGTGACGCAATTCAGCCGTGTTCTGACCGAGCGCCTGGAACGCCTGGCGGGAGTGCGGGCAGCCGCCAGTATCATCAACCTCCCCACCGAACCTGGCCCCGACCTGCCGTTCTGGATCGAAGGCCGGCCCAACTCGGGCGGCGACCCGACCGGCGACGAGCAGTGGCGCTATGCCTCGCCCCACGCTTTCCAAGCGACGGGCGTCCGGCTGCTGCACGGCCGGGAGTTCGCCGACACGGACACCGCCAAGTCGCCCGCGGTGGCGATTGTCAACGAAGCCTTCACGCGCAAATATTGGCCGATCCAAGACCCGCTCGGCCAGCGCATCACCATCGGCAAGGGCATGGGCCCGGAGTTCGAAGATCCCACGCGCGAGATCGTGGGCGTAGTCGGTAATGTGCGCGAATTCGGCCTGAGCAACCCGCCGCCGCCCATGATGTACATCCCGCAGGCGCAGGTCTTGGACGCGCTCACGGCGCTGGGAAGCAAGGTCCTTCCAGTCGCCTGGGTGGTGCGCACCTCCGTAGATCCAATGACGCTGGCCACAATCGTCCGCCGCGAAGTGGTCTCGGCCGATCCCCAGCAGGCCGTATTCGACTTCCGCTCGATGGACCAGGTGTTCGAGAAATCCATGGCCGACCGAGGTTTTATCCTGTTGCTGCTGAGCGTGTTCGCCGGGACGGCGCTGCTGCTTGCGGCCATCGGCATTTATGGCGTGGTGGCGTACTCGGTGGAGCNNGGCATCCGCATCGCGCTCGGCGCGGGCCAAGGAGACGTGCTGCGCCTGGTGGTGCGCCACGGCATGACGCTGGCCGGGATTGGCGTGGCCATCGGGTTGGTTGCCGCCCTGGCCTTGACCCGCGTGCTCACCGCGCTGCTCTACGGCGTCCAGGCCACCGACCCCGTCACCTTCGCGGGCGTGGCGATCGTGCTTTCCGTCGTGGCGCTGGCCGCCACCTGGATCCCGGCCCGCCGGGCGGCTCGCATCGATCCCATCGCCGCCCTGCGATGTGAATAGCGCGCCGCGGGCCGTAAGGCGCTTCGGCTTGTGCCGGGTGTGCGACACAGAAGTGGAGAGCGGCCCCGAATCTCCAGGAAAGCTGGAAGATCCGAGCGTACCTCTACACCAGGAGCGCCAGCGAGAATCGGGGGGCGGGTTTCAACCCGCGCGGGGCTTGAGCCCCGCCGCGCCGCGGGTCTGAAGCCCCGCGCGGACTCGAAGTCCGCCCTCCATGCGGTCGCGGAGCCGGGAATCTCCACTTCTATGTCGCGCACCGGCTTGTGCCGCTCCTCCGGACTATTCGATGGGATTCGTGATATCCTAGAAAGAAGTTGTACAGTTCAACTGTTGAACACTGATCTATGCCGATTGTCATGGTTAAGAACAAGTTCCAGGTCGTGATCCCACGCAGCGTTCGGGACAAGGTTGGCATCAATGTGGGCGATGTCCTTGAGGCTAGGGCTGAACGGGGCAAGATCACCTTCACGCCCAAGGCGCTGGTGGACCGCGGGATTGCCAAGAGCCTCGAAGACTTCAAACAGGGTCGCGCCTATGGCCCTTTTGAAACCCACGGGGAGTTCGTGAACTCGCTCCACCGGGAAGTCCGGAAGCTCCGCTCTAAGAAGCCGAAACGCCCCGCTGGCCGATGAAGCTCAGCTACTCTGCACATTTCCTCAGCCAATACGCAGCCGCGCCTGCAGGGGTGCGCAGGAGCTTCGACAAGCAAAGCCGCTGGTTGCTGCAGAATCTCAGCACCTGTCACTTCGTGCCAAGAAGTACGACTAGGCTCGTGATATCTGGCAGGCTCGTGTGAACCGGGATTGGCGTTTCTATTTCCAGATCGAAGCCGGCGAGTACCAACTGCACGAAATCACGCCGCACCCGAAGTGATCGGGAGCCGCAGGGCATCCCGTCTCAGGGAGTGTGCCTCACCAGCAGGAACGACGCGTTCGCCGGGTGCCGGTACGCCGTCACGGACCGGCCGCGCTGAGCCGCATCGGGCAGCGGCATCAAGTCGTGATTCCAAAGAAGATCTTCGATGCCATGCGGCTCAAGACAGGGGGACTTCATGGAAGTCACTGCGGAAAGCGGGCGCGTCTCGGTGAAACCCAAGAGGCTCGTCGATGCGGACGACACGCTGACTGCCGCGGAAGCGAAGAAGTTGCGTCACGCCCTCAAGCAGTTGAAGGAAGGGAAGACGCGCCCTTGGAGCCAAGTAAAGTATGACCTGGGCGTGTGAACTTACCGTCAGTGAAAATCATGCGATGCCGTTGCCGCCGTTGGCGTCCGCAGCGCGGTCATGCGGCCGGCTTTCACCGAGACGACGCCGTCCTGCTTTTGGAGCGTGCCTTCCACCTGCAGGAACGGCGCGTTCACCAGCACCAGGCGGTTGGCTTCGAACACGTCGGGGGTGACGATGACGTTCGAGATGCCGCTCTCGTCTTCCAGGCTCAGAAACACGAAACCGTGCGCGGTCAGCGGGCGCTGGCGCACGATCACGCAGCCGGCCACACGCACCGGCCGGCCGGCGCGCATTCGGGCGAGGTCGGCGGCGCGGGAAACGCCGCGCGCGCGCAGCTCCTCGCGCCGGTAGGCCATCGGATGCCGGCCGACGGTCACCCCGGTGCCGCGGTAATCCGCGTTCAGCCGCTCGAAATCTTCCATGCGCGCTAGCGGGGACGGAAGCGCGCCTTCTTTCAACCCGTCGAGAAGCGGCCCCGTCGGCCGGATGGCCCGGCTGGATTCCCACAGCGCGCCGCGGCGGTCCACGGAATCGAGCGCATTCAGCGCCCCCACCTCGGCCAGCGTCGCGACCTCGTCCTTGCGCAGCTCGGGCACGCGGCGCACCAGGTCGTCGATGGAGGAGAACACGGAGGCGCATCGCTGGCGCACGACGGCCTCCCCAGCCTCCTGCCGCAGCCCCCGCACGTATTTCAGCCCCAGCCGGAGGCATTCGTTCTGGATCGTACACCGCCACTCGGACCGCGCCACATCCACCGGCAACACGCGCACTCCGTGCCGCTGAGCGTCCTTGACGATGGTCGAGGGATGGTAGAACCCCATAGGCTGGTTGTTCAGCAGCGCGGCGGTGAATTCGGCCAGGTAGTGGCACTTCAGGTACGCGCTGGCGTAGGCCAGCAGCGCGAAACTGGCCGCGTGCGATTCGGGAAAGCCGTACAACGCGAACGAGGCGATCGAGTGCACGATGGTATCCTGCGCCGCTCCGGAAATGCCGTTGCGTTCCATGCCGCTGCGCAGCCGCACCTCGATCTCGCGCATCTTCGCCTCGGCCCGCTTGTGGCTGAACGCGCGACGCAATTCTTCGGCCTCGCCCCCGCTGAAGCCCGCCGCGATCATCGCGATCCGCAGCAACTGCTCCTGGAATAGTGGCACGCCTAGGGTCCGCCGGAGCACCGGTTCGAGCGACGGATGCAAGCAATCGACCGGCTCGCGCCCCAGCCGCCGGTTGATGTACGGATGGATCATCTTGCCCACGATCGGCCCGGGCCGGACAATGCCTACCTGCACCACCAGGTCGTAAAACTTCCTGGGATACAGGCGCGGCAGCGTGGCCTGCTGCGCGCGGCTCTCCACCTGGAACATGCCGACGGTGTCGGCGGTCTGCAAGGCGCGGTAAGTGGCCGGGTCGTCCGCCGGCAGGCGCCCCAGATCGACCTCCTCGCCGCGGGACGTGCGAATGAGTTCCAGAGTCTCTTCGAGCGCCGCCATCATGCCCAGCCCGAGCAGGTCCACCTTGATCAGCCCCAGGTCGGCGCAGTCGTCCTTGTCCCACTGCACCACCACGCGGCCGGGCATGGTGGCCGGCTCGAGCGGCGCCACCGCGTCGAGCTGGCCCTGGCAGATCACCATTCCGCCGGAGTGCTGCCCGAGATGCCGCGGCAGGTCCTGCACCGCGCGATAGAGTTCCAGGAATTTCCGAACGCGCGGGTGCGCGAGGTCCAGCCCCGCCTCGCGGAACTGGCGCTCGGTGGTTCCCGCCGGGTCCTTCCATCCCCAGGTGTGCGCCAGCGAGGAGAGGCGCGCCGCCACCTGCTCGTCGAACCCGAGCGCCTTGCCCACCTCGCGCGCCGCCGAGCGCCCGCGGTAGGTGATGACGTTGGCGGTCAT
>PLEM01000191.1 GCA_003137035.1 Bryobacterales bacterium
AGCGCCGCCGGGGACAAGGCGGACGCTGCCGCCAAGCGAGCGGCCACCTGGAAAGGGATCAAGTTGAGCGTCGTCGGCGGCATATTGATGGGCACGTTCTACCCGCTGGTCGAGATCGGCAAGTCGGGCGACAAGGGGCTGGGCCCCTACGCGGTCGGATTCGTCTTCAGCCTGGGCATTCTCGCCTCGGTCTTCTTCTTCAACCTCTACTTCATGAAGTATCCGATCGACGGCCCGCGGCTGCGTTTCTCGGACTACTTGAGAGGGAGCGCGTGGGTGCACGTTCTCGGGATCGTTGGGGGCATGGCCTGGATCACCGGATCGCTCTCGAACTTCGTGGCGGCCAGCGCCCCGAAGGCGTTGCAGGTGGGACCCGCAATCAGTTACGCCATGGGGCAAGGCTCGGCCATGGTGGGAGCGCTTTGGGGCGTCCTGGTGTGGAAGGAATTCGCGGGCGGCGGGGCCAAGGTGATCCGGCTCCTGGTCCTCACGTTCGTGCTGTTCATGACTGGCCTGATGTTGGTTGCCATCGCCCCGCTCTACGCGGCCCACTAGCGGCGGCCGCTGAGAGGACAATGTGGAACCACTACTGCTCGGCATCGATGTCGGAACTAGCTCCGTAAAAGCCGTCCTGCTGGATGTTCGCGGAAAGCTCTGCGCGGCCTGCCAGGCCGAATACCCGCTGCATCACATACGGCCCGCGTGGGTCGAGCAAGATCCCGAAGACTGGTGGCGGGCAACGTGCGTTGCGGTTCGCGAGGCGCTCGCGAAGGTCCCGAATGGGGCGGAAAGAGTCTTGGGGCTGGCGGTGAGTTCCCAGGCCCCCACCTTGTTGCCGCTGGACCGCACCGGAGAGCCGCTGCGCCCCGCCATGATCTGGATGGACCGCCGCGCCGAAGCGGAGTCGGTACGGCTGACTGAACTTTTGGGCGCGGAGGAGATCCACCGCGTCACCGGCAACCGGCCGGACGCTTTCTACGTCGCCGCGCGGCTGCTCTGGCTGCACGATCACGAACCCGAGATTCTGAAGCGGACCTGGCAGTTCGTTCAGGTGAACGGGTACATCAACTACCGGCTTACCGGGCGGCTCACCATGGATCCGTCGCACGCGGTGCTGCTGCAAATGCGCAACTACGCCACGGGAGAGTGGTCCGAGGCGCTCTGCTCCGCTTGCGGAGTGGAGCCGGGACAGTTTCCCGAGGTCATGGACTCGCACCTCGTTCAAGGCGGAGTCACCGCGGAGGCCGCCGAGGCGAGCGGTCTTCGAGTGGGCACTCCGGTGATGGCCGGGACAGTGGACAGCCCCCCGGCGGCGCTCGAGGCGGGCGTAGTCGAGCCCGGCATCGCCGCCGAAATGACCGGGACCTCCACCGTCGTCATCATGCCCAACGACCGCGGCCTGACCGAGCCGGCGCTGATCGCGATGCCGCATTGCCTGCCGGGAATCCACTTGCTGCTGGGAGCCATGGTCTCCTCCGGCGGTTGCCTGCGCTGGTTCCGGGATCAGCTTGGACAGGCCGAGGTGCAGGCTGCCGCTGAAAAAGGGGCCGACGCTTTCGATCTGCTGACACAACCGGCGGCGCAGGTGAAGCCGGGCAGCGAGGGCGTGATCTTCCTCCCGTACATGATGGGGGAGCGCTCGCCCCTGTGGCACACCAACGCCCGCGGGGTCTTCTTCGGATTGTCCCTGGCCACGCACAAAGCGGCGCTCGTGCGCGCCATTCTCGAGGGCGCCGCCTTTGCCCTCCGCCACAACGTGGAGGTCGCCACGAAAGCCGGCGCCGAAGTCCGGGAGATGCGCAGCGTGGGCGGTTGCAGCCGTAGCGATCTCTGGAATCAGATCAAGGCGGATGTGCTGGGGCTTCCAGTGCTGCTGCCGCGAACTTCGGTCGGCTCTCCGTTCGGCGATGCCATCCTTGCGGGAATGGGGGCCGGAGTCTATCCCGACGTCCGGCAGTCGCTGCGGGAGATGGTGCAGCTCGACAGATGCTTCGAGCCCAACCCGGCCAATCACGAAAGGTACACCGAAATCTACCAGGTGTATCGGAACATCTACGAGCACCTGAAGGGCGACTTCGATCAGGCGGCCGCAATCACGCCGTGAACCTTCTCGAGTAACCCGACCGTTCGCTCCACTTCGGCCGCGGCGTCCTGCGCGGACCACTGGAGAACCGGCGCCACGATGGCGGCCAGTTCTTCGAGTAACGGGCGGTTCACCTCGCCCAGCAGGCCCATGAGCGTTCGCCTCAGGATCAGATCGTCGAGGTGAACCACCCGCTCGTGCCGCGCGAGGAATTCGATTTCGCGGCGGGAGTATCCGGCGTGGCCGGCGAGAGGCGCATCCGGGCCCGCCTCTAAGTACGCGGCCACTCGATCCGCCCCTGTGCCATAGCGGTCCACGAGCGTCTCGAGCCGCTCGTGAGGCAGGCCAGTGCCCTCCGGCGTCCTGGGGTAGCCCTTGCCGCCCCCGATGGGAAGATTTGCCGAATCGCGGACTCGCGGCCGCGCCAGCACTCGCAGGATTTCGTTCGCCACCTGCTCGGCAAGCGCGCGGAAGGTGGTCCACTTTCCGCCGACCAGCGAGTAGATCGGGAAATCGATTCCGTTGCCCGGAGGCAGCACCGGGTAGCTGTGATCGCGGCTGATCTGGCCGGGGGTGAGCGCGCTGCTGCGCGGCAATGGGCGGACGCCGCAAAACCGGAAGACCACGTGCGACCGGTCCACCCGGATCGAAGGGAAGGCCTGCCGCATGGCCTCGAGAATGTAATTCACTTCAGCTTCGTCGCAGACCGTCTCCGGGTCTTCCGCCGGAATATCCGTGGCGCCGGCGACGATCTTGCCGTAGACGGCATAGAAGATGCAGATGCGGCCGTCCCGGTTGACGAAGTAGATCATCTCGTCCCCGGTCGCTTGCACGAGTTCGGGGTGGTCGAGCACCACGTGGGAACCCTTGGTTCCGCCGATGAAGCGGGACTCGCGCCCGAGGCCGCGATTGGTGAAATCGATCCAGGCGCCCGTGGCGTTGACAACGATCTTCGGTCTCACTTCGCAGGTCTCGCCGGAGACCTCGTCGCGCAGAACGACAACGCCGCCCGCGGCGCTCTGCAGCCGGACGTAGTTCAGCGCGCGCGCCTCGGGAAACGCGGCTTCCGCGTCCTGGACCAATTCGAGGCACAACCTTTCCGGATACGTGATCCTCGC
>PLEM01000281.1 GCA_003137035.1 Bryobacterales bacterium
ATCAATGTTGGCACGGAGGGCTTCTTCCAGATCCAGATGCGTTTCCTGCTGGCAGCACACGCACCTGCCGGGAGTATAGCTCCGAATTGAGCATACGGGACACCAATAGCTGATCGTATACTTCTTCCCATCCTTGCGCACGAACATGGATTTCGAAGTGTAAAAAGAACCCACGACAAACAGAGCCGGCGTTTTGAACTCGCCGAGCAGTTCCAAGTCCGCCCCAGCCAGCCGGGCGTCTCCCAGCACGGCCAGCGTCTGCGGGTCGCCGCCGACCACCACCAGCTTGTGCGCGGCCGTCTCGATGGCGGGCGGCCGGTCCCCCGGCTCGACCAGCTTTCCCCGCAGCGTGGCGGCTTCACTCGGGGCCAAGCACAAGCACACCGCGGCAACTAAAGTCGGGGACCTCCAGTTCATTGACTTCATTGTACCGGCTGCCAAGTTGCTACAATTCGGTTTCATGCCGCGCGCCTCCATTTTCGTGACGTGCATTGTCGATCAGCTCTACCCCAAGGTGGGAATGGCGATGGTGGACGTGCTCGAGCGCATCGGCTGGCAGGTGGACTTTCCCGAGCGGCAGACCTGCTGTGGCCAGCCCGCCTTCAACACCGGCTATCGCGACGAAGCGCGCACCGTGGCCCGGCACTTCCTGGATGTGTTTCGCGATGCCGAGTACATCGTCGTGCCATCCGGTTCCTGCACCTCGATGATCGCGCACCACTACGCCGAACTGTTCCAGAACGAGCCGGAGTGGCTGGCCCTCACCCACCGGCTCGAACCCAGGATCTGGGAGTTCTCGAAGTTCCTGCTGGAAGTGGCCCGCGTCGAGGACGTCGGAGCGCGCCTCGAGCGGGTGGCGACCTTTCACGACAGTTGCCATGGCCTGCGCGAACTGGGCATCAAGGAGGGTCCGCGGCGCCTGCTCGCCCGCGTCCAGGGACTCAGCCTCCGCGAGATGGACGCCGCCGAGGAGTGCTGCGGATTCGGCGGCACCTTTTCGGTGAAGTTCCCCGAGATTTCCGGCGGAATGGCCCGAACCAAGATCGATTCCATTCAACGGACCGGCGCGGACCTGGTGGTCGGCATCGACGTGAGCTGCCTGCTCCAGATTCAAGGCGCGCTCTCGCGGGCCGGCCTGCCGGTAGGGACCATGCACCTCGCCGAAGTGCTTGCCTGCCGTTAGTGGAGACTATGACCGGCGCACAAGAACAAAAAATCCGGCAAACCCTGGACGACGCCAATCTCCAGTTGGCCATCTACACCGCCACCGGCCGTCTCATGTCGCATCGCAAGGCCGCGGTCGCCGAGGACGTGCTGCCGGACTTCCAGGAACTGCGCACTCAGGCCAACCTCCTCAAGCGGCACGCCATCGAGAATCTGGACCACTATCTGGAGCAGTTCGAGTCCCAGGTGGTGGCCCACGGTGGCAAGGTGATCTACGCCCGCGACGGCGCCGAAGCGTCCGAGTTCCTGATCGACTTGGCCAAGAAAAAGGGCGCCCGCCTGATGGTCAAGTCGAAATCCATGACCACCGAGGAGATCGACCTGAACGAGCGGCTGGAGCGCCAGGGCATCGAGCCGGTGGAGACCGATCTGGGCGAGTACATCATGCAACTGGCGCACGAGCGGCCCTACCACATCGTCGCGCCCGCCCTGCACTTGACCCGCTACGACGTCGCCGATTTGTTCACCCGGAAGCTCGGCGTCGAGCGGGAAACCGAGATCGAGAAGCAGACCAAGATCGCGCGGGCGGTGCTGCGCCAGAAGTTCCTGGCCGCCGACATCGGCATCTCGGGAGCCAACTTCCTGGTGGCGGATTCCGGCGCGGTCGTCATCGTCACCAACGAAGGCAACGGCCGGATGGCCACCACGCTGCCGCGCATTCACGTCGCCATCGCCGGAATCGAAAAAGTGATTCCGCGGGCCCAGGACCTGGCGGTGTTCCTGAAAATACTGGCCCGCAGCGCCAATGGCCAGCACATCACCGTGTACACCTCGTTTCTCGCCGGCCCCCGGCGCGAGGGCGAGATCGACGGCCCCGAGGAATTCTACGTAGTGCTGCTGGACAACGGCCGCACGCGGCTGCTGGCCGACCGGGAAAAGCGCCAGTCGCTTTACTGCATCCGCTGCGGCGCCTGCCTCAACCACTGCCCGGTGTATCGCAAGGTGGGCGGCCACAGCTACCCCGGGGTCTACGGCGGGCCGATCGGCGCCATCATCACGCCTCAGTATCTCGGTGTGACGCACGATCCCTGGCTCCCCTTCGCCTCAAGCCTGTGCGGCGCCTGCGCGGAAGTCTGTCCCGTGAAGATCGAGATTCCCAAGCTGCTGCTGGCGCTGCGCTCGGAAGTAGTCCAAGCCAAGCTCCGCGACACACAAAGCAGGATCGAGCGCCTGAGCTTCCGCGTCTGGGCCTGGGCCATGCGGCGCCCGCGGATCTACGAGATGCTCGGCTTCATGGGCTCGGCGCTGTTGGGTGGGGAGGGTTGGATTCGCCGCCTGCCCAAGCTGCTCAGCCATGGGCCGCTGGGAGCCTGGCTCAGCCAGCGCGATCTGCCGCGCCTGCCGGCCCGGAGTTTCCGCCAGTTGTGGCGCGCGCGCAGGAAGGCGGGAGAGAACTGATGCCTCGCGAGTACGTACTTCACCGGACCCGGACCGCCCTCGGGCGCACCATCGGACAGCCGCCCGATCCGGCGCCGCCCGTGCGCCTGCGCATCCCCGAAATCGACCTCGAGGCCCGCATCGCCAGCCTGTTTGCGGAAATCCGGAATCTGGCCGGTAAGACCCACCGGGCCGCTTCCCCCGCCGATGCCCGGGCCTACGTCGCCGCGCTGGTCGGCGAACGGTCCGCCGTCGCCTCCAACGCCCCGTTTCTACGGGAGTGCGGAATCGCGGATCTGCCCACGGTGCGGAGCGGAATCGCCAACGCGGAGGAACTGCGCGCGCTGTGCGCCGATGCGGAGTTCGGCATCACCAGCGCCGACTATGCGCTTGCCGACACCGGCACGCTGGTGCTGTTCTCCTCACAGCAGGAAGCGCGGATGATCTCGTTGCTCCCGCCCGTGCACATCGCCGTCGTTCAGAGCGGAACAATTCTCTCCGGCCTGGACGAGCTGCTGTCTCGGGAGCCCCTGCCCGCCGAGCGCAGCAGTTCAATGGTTCTGATCACCGGCCCCAGCCGCACCGCGGATATCGAGCAGATCCTGGTGCGCGGCGTTCACGGTCCCGGCGAAATTCACGTTATCGTAGTGTAGAGGAGTCTCACTATGAAACGCTCGATTCTGGCCCTGCTGTTCGTGGCTTCGACGCTGACGGCTTTCGCGCAGATGGGAGAGGTGTCTCTCAGTTTCGGCGATTCCATGCTGCGGAACAGTTCGCTGGGAATCTTCAATGGGGTGGACGTGCCGTCCAAGTCCAATTTCCACATGGCGCTGCGCATGACGCTCAACAACAGCCGGTACTTTGGACATGAGTTCGGCTACGCTTACAACCACGCGTCCTTTAACGCCAGCGGAACCGACTACAGTATGCCCATACACCAGGGCTTCTACGACTTCCTGGTCTACGGGACCAAGGAGGGAACCAGGATCCGGCCGTTCGCCGCCGGCGGCGGGGGCTTCAGCACTTTCGTTCCGCCCGGCGGGTCGGTGCTCCAGGGCAGCGGCATGACCAAGTTCGGCTACAATTACGGCGGCGGAATCAAGGCGCGCGTCAGCGAAGCGTTCATGATCCGGGCGGACATCCGGGACTACACCACCGGCAAGCCGGATTTCGGGACCAGTCCGAGCGGCCTGCTGCACCAGCTTGTGGTTTCAGCGGGCTTGGCTTTCATGTTCTAGGAGCCGGCAGTCCGCGGCAATCGTGACATGCGGCAATCCGTGATCGTTCTTCTCGCGCACTACCCCATCCTCACTCTCTTTCTCACCATCGGTCTGGGATACCTGGTCGGCGAAACCAGCATCTTCGGTTTCCGCTTCGGGGTGGCCGGCGTGCTCTTTGTGGGCCTGGCCATCGGCGCGCTCGATCGCTCGGTGGCGCTGCCCGAAGTGATTCCGACCCTCGGACTGATCATTTTCGTCTACACCATCGGCATCCAATCCGGCCCTGCGCTGGCGGCGGTGTTCCGAGACGGCGGCTACCGTCACACCATGCTCGCGCTGGGAGTGCTCGTATTCGGCGCCGCGCTCACCGTCGCGCTGTCCTACTCGTTCTCCATCCCCGGCCCTCGCGCCGCCGGACTGTTCTGCGGAGCCCTCACCAGCACGCCGGCGCTGGCCGCCACGCGGGAAACCGTGCACGACGTCGCGCTGCGGAGTGGAATCCCAGAGGAGCGCGCGCGGGTGGAGGCCGACCAGCCGGTGGCTTCCTACAGCATCTCCTATCCCATCGGCGTCATCGGCGTCATGCTCTGCTTCCAGTTGTTCGGCCGCTTCTGGCGCAAGGAAACCGAGCCGCTGGAGGAGGCGCCCGAGATCGTCGTGCGCAATTTCGTGATCCGAAACCCGGCTGTGGCGGGCCGCAGCATCGGGGAGGTGCTTCGGGTACACAAAGACTATGGCTTCGTGATCAGCCGCATCCAGCACGACGGCAAGATCGAAATCGCCACCTCCGATACGCGCCTGGAGTTCGGCGACGTGCTGGCCGTGGTGGGTGACGAAGACGCGCTCGAGCGCGCCGTGCAGATCTTCGGCGAGCCTGCCCCGGTCCACATCGAGTTCGACCGCTCTCATCTCGATCACCGCAGGGTCTACGTCTCGGCCAAAGAGGTGGTCGGCAAACGCATCCGCGATCTCGACCTCCAG
>PLEM01000202.1 GCA_003137035.1 Bryobacterales bacterium
CGCCGCGAGCGTCACCGTTAGTTACCCCTACGCGTATCTGACGGCCCTCTCGTGCGAGACGGCGGGATTCCACGTGGTCAATGTGTCCGACCCCAGGAATCCCAAGCGCGCCGGCTTCATCCCAAACTCACAGTTGCCGATGAACCTCCCCCGCGATCACGCCACGGTGGGCGCGATTTCCTACGTGACCAACGAAATCGGCTTGATGGTGATCGACGCCGGCGATCCCGCCCATCCCGCTTTGGCGGGATTCGCTCCGGGCTTGCCCGGCAGCGCAACGCTCGGCGTGGCGGTCCGGGACCGCTACGCCTACGTGGCGCAGGAAGGCGTGGGACTGCTCGTGTTCGACGTCTCCAACCCGCACGCGCCGGGGCTTATCGCCTCGGACGCGCGACCTAATACCGCCCAGGACGTCGCCCTGACGGGCAACTACGCGTTGGTCGCCACGATGCAGGAACTTGTCACCGTGGACGTGTCGGACCCGGCGCATCCTCATACTGTCGGGTCCCTGGGACTTGGGGGACGGGGAATATCGACCGATGGGAGCCGCGCCTATCTTGCCACGAGCGGCACGGGTATCCGGGCGCTCGACGCCTCCCACCCGGCCTCGATGCCCGTCGTGGCCAGCTACCGCACACCCGGATACGCGCGCAAAGCCGTTGCCCATGGCGACAGAATCTGGATCGCGGATGCGGAAACGGGTCTGTGGAGCGTGCCGACCGCTTCCTTGACCACATCGTCGGCGTCACCGGCTATTGTTCCGGAGTCCCCGAAGCTATCCGTGATGCATGCGAGGAGCCGTCCGCCCCAGATACCGGTCCTTCCGGCGCCGCCGGCGCGGAATCGTCTGGCGGTGTCGCGCCCGGCTGCGCGGGCGTCGGGATCGTGCGTGGTCTCGACCCCTGCCGACGCGGGCGCGGGGTCGCTGCGAGAGTGCCTGCAAACGGCAGGCGCCGGCGACACNNAACGGTCTTTCCGCCGCAAGCGCCTCGCAGCATCTGGCTCAGCACGCCTCTGCCTTCGATCACTCAGGGCAACCTCACCATTGACGCCAGTAACGCGGGCGCGGCCATCGGGGTCCTGCCGTGTGGTCGGGGCGTTAGCGCGCCCGATATCACCCCGCTGGTGGTCCTATCGGACGGCAATCGCATTGAGGGTCTTGAGTTCGGATGCATCCCAGGCGCCGCCATCCTCGTAACGGGAGGCTCGAGCCACAACACGATCGGGGGCGACCGTACCGTGGGCGCGGGCCCGAATGGACGGGGCAACCTGCTGCGGAGCGGCGGCATCGTTCTGTCCGGTTCCGGGACCCGCGAGAACCTGGTGATCGNNGGCCGGCGCCAGCGCGAATACCATCGGGAGCGCGACGCCTGGCGAGCGGAACATGATCGGCGTGTGCGGGCCGGGCCACGGACTCCTGCTCACGGGACGCGGGACAACGGACAACGTGATCATCGGGAACTATCTGGGGGTGAATGTCGCAGGCGACCGCATCGCCTGCGACTACGACCCGAATTGCGGGGTGGGCGAGATCTCGATCGCCGACCATGCTTCGCGCAACCGCATCGGAGGGACGGCGCCCGGCGAGCGCAACGTGATCAGCGGCAGCGGCCGCGAGGGCGTCGCCGTCGGCGATTTCGGAACCGTCGACAATCTGATCGTCGGCAACTACATCGGAACCGACGCGTCCGGGACCCGGCCCGTGCCGAACGCGATTTTTGGCATCTGGCTGGATGGCACTGCCAGCCGGACGCGGATCGAGCGGAACCTGATTTCAGGGAATAGATTCCAGGGCGTTGGGGTCGCCGGCGACTACAACGTGATTGTGGGCAACCTGCTCGGGACGGATGCGACTGGGAAGGTCGCGCTAGGCGGCGCCGCCGGAGTCGATGTTCCCAACGCGGCCTCGCGGCGCAACCGCATTGGTGGAAGCGGGGCGGGGGAGGGCAATGTGATCTCCGGGGCCAGCGAGGGTGCGCTGGTTCAATTCGACGCCCCAGGCACGGAAGAGAACTACCTGATCGGGAACCTGTTTGGCACGGACATCACCGGAGCCGCGGTGCCGCGGGGGCCGGCGTGGTCGTCGGGGTCCGCCATAGAGATCTGGGATGGGGCCAAACGGAACGTGCTGGGCGGAGCCACCAACGCCGAGGCCAACCTGATCGCGGGAAGCCCCGAACACGGTATTTGGACGTTGGACAACACCAGCTACAACTGGATTCTCGGAAACTGGATCGGCGCCAGCCAGGACGGCGTGACGATAGGGAACCGGCGTCACGGGATCTCAGCCGGGGGCGTCCACGACGTTATCGCCGGCAACCACATCGCCGCCAACACCTGGTCCGGTGTGTCGGGTCAGGCAACCATTCGCGGAAATGCGATCCATGACAACAGCGGGGGCGGCATTTTCGTGGCCCCAGGTTTGTGGAACCAGCCTCCGGACATTCTCAGCCTGAGCGCGGGCTCGGTTTCGGGCCTGGCATGCGCCGGGTGCACTGTCGATGTGTTTTCGGATTCCGAGAGCCAGGGCGGTTTCTTCGAGGGCTCCACACGCGCGACTGCCGGCGGCGCCTTCACGCTCTCCAAGCCAGGCGGCTTTCAGGGACCGCACCTCACCGCCACGGCGACCAGCCCGGATGGATTTACGTCGCAGTTCTCGGCGCCCTATGTCCAGCCGGCGCCTCCCCGGCTCACCCTCTCGATGACGCACACCGGCGGGCCGACCCGCAGCTATACGCTCGTGGTCACGAATAGCCCAAACGCCAGCGCCACCAGCGGCCCGGTGACGGTGACCTACACGCTGTCCGCCGGTATGGCGCTGGTCTCGATGTCCGGCGACGGCTGGGCTTGCCAGAGCAACACGTGCACGCGCAGCGACGCGCTGGCGCCTGGGGCCAGTTATCCGCCCATCACAGTGGTGGTGAACGTGGCAGCCAACGCTCCGGCGCACGGGACCGATCAGGCGACCGTCTCGGGCGGAGGCTCGGCGAGCTCCGGCGCCTTCGATTCGGCTCTGGGCGGCGCCATGGCCCACCTGGCCTCGCAGGGAGGCTGGGAGACCAGCCTCACCCTGCTGAACCTCAGCGACGGCCAGGCGCAAGCGCATCTCGATTTCTTCGATGAAGGCGGCAAGCCGCTCGCGCTGCCGCTCCCGTCCGGTTCTGCTTCGTCGGCCGACCGAACGCTGGCCGGGAACGCCCTGGCCGTGCTGGACAGCACGGGTCCCAACTCCGCGCCGCTGCTGGTCGGCTCGGCGCAGCTTTCGCTTACCGGACGTACTCCGGGCCTGGGCGCTTTCGCCGTCTTCAGGGACACGGGCAGCGGGCAGGAAGCGGCCGTTCCGCTCGAAAGCCGCAACGCCGGCGCCTACTACCTGGCCTTTGACAACACGGGCGGTCTGGCGACCGGCGTCGCGCTGGCCAACCTGGCGTCGGCGGCCACGGTCCCGGTGGTGATCCGCGACGACGCGGGGGCGATTCTCGAGAGCGGCACGGTGGAACTGGCGGCTCAGGGGCACACCTCCTTCGTGCTGGGCGAACGCTATCCCGCCACGGCGGGAAAACGCGGAACCATGCAGTTCTCTTCGCCCGCCGGCGGCCGGATCGCCGCTCTGGGGTTGCGCTTCAATAACGGCGCGCTGACCACAATTCCCGTCTTCGCGAGCGGCGGTCCCTTTGGCGGCGGATCGCTCACGCACATCGCGGCAGGAGGCAGTTGGCAGACGCTCATCACGCTTGTCAACACCGGAACCTCAGCCGCGCAGGCCCATCTGAAGTTCTTCGACAACGATGGGGCGGCTCTCCCGTTGACGATGAACTTCCCGCAATCCGGCGCATCGCTCAACAGCGCGAATCTCGACTGGACGCTCGCGGCCGGGGCCACACTCGCCATCGTGCTTCCGGGGCCGGATGCACAGACGCTCGTCACCGGATCGGCCACGCTGGCCACCGACGGCGCCATCAGCGGATTCGCGGTTTTCCGTTGCGATACGACCGGGCAGGAGGCCGTGGCGCCACTCGAGTACCGGTCTCCCGCAGCCTACGTCCTGGCCTACGACAACACCAGTGACTTTGCCACGGGACTGGCGGTGGCCAACATGGTGAACCAGGACGTCGCCATCCCGGTGATCCTGCGGAATGAGTCGGGCACGGCCATCGGCTCCGCGACCCTGAGCGTGCCCGCGAACGGCCACTCGTCGTTTGTGCTGAGCGGCCGCTACGGTGTGACGGCAAATCAGCGCGGCTCGGTGGAGTTCGATGTTCCGGCCGGCGCGCGCATCAGCGCCCTCGGCCTGCGCTTCACGCCCATAGGAGCCTTCACCACGATTCCGGTGATGGCGAAGTAAGCCCCGGCGGCTCGTTGTACGATGGGTCGCACGGTTTGGGGTGGCTTTCACTGTGGCCCTACTCGCTGCCTTGGGCGATGACGGCGGACAGGCACTGCACCGCTGGTGGACCCATCGTTCACAGCCTTGCCGAGCTAACCTGCATCTCTCACAGGCGGAGTCGGTGCGCGCGAGTTGCCAGTTAGGGCTACAGCAACTGTTCGGATGACCGGAGCCGCCTCGCTGGCAAAATACGACGCTTGCGACTGCAACGGTTCTGCAACGGTCTTTGCGATACTCCGGGATACACCAGGAAACAAGGCTCGACGAAGAATCAACACGATGAGCCTCCGGGAAACGCCGGGAAACCCTGTCAACTACTTTGAGGTGCTAGCGGGAGCAATCCCGTGGGGGTTCAAGTCCCCCTCTCCGCACCATATAATCGGCCGTCGTTTCATACAGTTACGGCGGCCTTTTCCTTTTGTGCCCAAAACGTGCCAGAGTGCACCGTTTGCATCAGGCTCTTAATCCGGTCCTGACGCTGGACATTCCACTTCGCATAGTGTCTCCGAATAATCGCCGGGCTGTTGCCCAGCACGTCGGCCGCATCCTGATCCGACCCACCGCGCGACAGGATCTCGGTGGCCAGCGTGTGGCGGAAACGGTGGGCATGCGCGTGACCTACGCCGGACTTCTTGAAGACAGCCGACAAAGTCCGTTCGGCCACTCCGACGACGCACCGTCGAGTCATCGTGGCCGGATTCCAAAAGTAGTGTGTTGCCTCGCTGCCCTCCATCCCGCGCGGCGGCGGCAGGGCGTCGAGCACCATCTCCAGGTCGGGCGGTAGCGGCAGGCGAACCAGGTTGCCGGTCTTCTGCCGGAAAACCAGGATCTCGCCGTCGCGGATGCGGATCAGCTTGCCGGCGAACGGGTTCCCGTTGGCGGCCTGGGCCGGATCGATGCTGGCCAAATACTCCTCGGCCGAGGTCTCGAGCGCCGCCGGCGCCACCAAACTCGCAGGCGATATCCAGGGCCGTTTTGCCGTCGCGGCCCTTCTGGGAGCGCAGCGCCAGGCGCGCGGCGGCCATCTGTTCGCGCAACACCTTGTTTGCCACGTCGCCCAACAGCAGCGGGAAATCGCTGGTGCTGTGGAGCGCGCGGTCGACGATGCCGCCGTCGGAAAGGCCGATGAACTCGATGCCCCGGAGCCGGAGCGCCTCTTCCGCCAACCGCACCATGCTGCGCCCGATGAAGGGTCGGGCCGCTTCGCCGGGTTGGTGGGCCGGGTTCATCCTGGTGTAGATGGCATCGGCCATGGCCGTGCGCAGAAACATGGGATCGTCGTAGCCGGTGGCCACGACGCTGAACGACGGGAGCAGGGCACGGCGGCTTCGCCATTGGCGGTGGTTCAGTAGTCGTCAGCCCGGCGGCGTGTTCGTCCAGGCCCAGGACTTCCAGCCCTCAAGCAAGATATACCTTGTGCCCGAGGGCGGCCAGGAGATAGAATCACCAAGGCGGGGAGGAGTGGCGATGCTGCTGGGCATGCCAAGCATCGGTGTTCGCTTCGACATCGACAAGGTGGGAGGCGGCTACTACGGGTTTGCGTGCTGGAAGACGTTCTGGCGCGCGATCGATCCGCAAGCGCTGGCGGGCGGGCTGCTTCACGAGGGGGACACGGCGGCCACGCTGGCGGGTCAGGAGAGGGTCTTCTGCCTGGCGGTCCAGAGTTCCGATGCGGCAGTCATCGTCCGGGTAAAGAGGGCGCTGGCAGCGAGCCAGGAATTTCAAGCGGTTTGCGCATCTCCGATGTTTGTCGAAGGGCAGCCATGCACGCGGGAGCGGCTGCCGGAGGCGGGCAGGATCGACACTGCCGGAGACCTGCTCGGGATCACCGACGCTTCCCGATCGGCCCTGGATGCGGTGCGCGAGGAGCGCGAGGCCGCCGCCGCGGCCAGACCGGCAGAGCCTCTCGCGGCGCCGCGCGCGAAGCCGGCTTCCGAGCGAACACGGGATCTTCCGGATCTGGCTTCCTTCGAAGGGCTGCGGACTTTCCTCGGAAAGCACTTCACTCCCGATGAGTATCCGCTGGGCCGCGGAGTCATGTATTGGGTGACACCGGAGGAACTCTGCGACATCGTCGAGGAATACGCCGGGCTGGTGGCGGTGGAGTTCAGGGAGTATCCCTGCGACGACTCGGAGGACATGTGCAGCGTCAGCCTGTTCGAGAAGCATCCCCCCGGCGCCCGTCCGATCGAATTCCTGGGTCTCTATCCGTTCCCCTCGGTGGAGGAAGCCGTGCGGTTTGGCGAGGAATGGAGTTCGGTTCCCAAGTACGCCTTTGTACTGCCGCGCCTGGCTGGAATCCGAGGCCGATACCACTTCAACTTCCGCATGGGCAGTGAGGTTTCCCGATCCGAGCCCTTTCCCGCCGGGCAAGGGATTCCCCCGGGAACACTGTGGAACAGGATCTCGGCTCGGCTGGATCGAATCGGCGCGGAGCTGAAACGCGAAGTCGAGGAGCGGGAGCGGCGCCGGGCAGAAGAAAGCGAGAAGCGGTTTGGGGAGAAAGAGGAGCGGACCAGGTCGGAGTCCCCGCCGCGTGCGCGCCGGAGCTGCATCGTATGCGGGCTGTCCCTGAGCTTCTTCGACCGGCTGCGGGGCCGCGACTGCCACGGCTTTTGCCAGGACGCGGAGGTGGAGACCGGGCGGGTTAAGCGATGAAGAAACTGGCGATTGCGGTAATTGCCGGCGATGGCATCGGGCCGGAGGTAATCGCGGCGGCGCGGCGCGTGCTGGAGTGCGCGGGGGCGAAGCACGCGCTTCAATTCGGGTTCGAGGAGTTCGGCTGGGGCGCGGAGTATTACTTCCAGCACGGGCGGATGATGCCGCCCTCGGCGCTGGAGGTGCTGCGCTCGTTCGACGCCATGCTCCTGGGCGCGGTCGGGCACCCGGACATTCCGGACCACATCACGCTGAACGGCTTGCTGCTGCCGATCCGGCGCGGGTTCGACTTGTACGCCAACGTGCGTCCTGCGGCGCTCCATGCGGGAGTGGAGTCTCCGCTGGCGGGGTACGGGGCGGGCGACATCGACATGGTGGTCGTGCGCGAGAACACCGAAGGGGAATACGCGCAGGTGGGCGGGTTCGTGTACCACCATCAACCCGAGGAGATCGCCGTTCAGACGGCGGTGTTCACCAGGCGCGGGATCGAACGGATCGTGCGGTTCGCATTCGAGCTGGCGCGGCGGCGGAACAAGAAGCGGCGCGTGTGCTCGGTCACGAAATCGAATGCGCAGGGATTCGGGATGGTGCTGTGGGACCGCACGTTCGACGCCGTGGCGCGGGACTTCCCGGACATCGAGACGGAATCCCTGCTGGTGGATGCCGCGGCGATGAACTTCGTGCGGCGGCCGGAGAGTTTCGACGTGGTGGTGGGGTCGAACCTGTTCGGCGACATTCTGAGCGACCTGTCGGCGATAGTGACGGGCAGCATCGGCCTGGCGGCCAGCGCGAACCTGGACCCCACGCGGCGCTCGCCCTCGCTGTTCGAGCCGGTGCACGGCTCGGCGCCCGACATCGCCGGGAAAGGGATCGCGAACCCGCTGGCGGCGATCCTGTCGGCGGCGATGATGCTGGAGCATCTGGAACAGGCGCAAGCCGCGCGGTCGGTGGAGGGCGCGGTGGCCGCCGTCCTGGCGGAGGGGAAAGTGCGTACGCCGGACCTGGGCGGGGGCAGCAGCACGCTCGAAGTGGCGGAGGCGGTCATCGCACGGCTGGCATGAGAGCGCCTCTCGGCCTAAACTGATCTCATGAAGACTCTACAGCTTGTCGCCATCAGTCTCTTGTTGCTGCCCCTGCTGGCCCTGGCCCAGCAAGGCGCCGCCAATCCCCTGAGCTCCGACGCCCGCGCTGCGTGGGAGGGCGTGAGGAACAATGTTACCCGCGCGGCCGAGAAGATGCCGGAAGAGAGCTACGCCTTCAAGCCCGTGCCCGAGGTTCGCTCGTTCGGCCAACTCGTCGGGCACGTCGCCGATGCGCAGTACATGATTTGCGCCGCTGCCAAAGGCGTGGCGCGCCCGGACGTGCAAGTGGAGAAGACTAAGACCACCAAAGCCGATCTGGTCGCGGCGCTCAAGGAATCCAACGCCTTCTGCGAAGGGGCGTTCGCCGACTTGACCGACGTCAAAGCCGCGGAAACTGTGAAGATGTTCGGCCGCGAGCGGACCCGCCTGGCGGTGCTGAACATGAACACCAGCCACGACAACGAGCACTACGGCAACATGGTCACGTACATGCGGATCAAGGGTCTGGTGCCGCCCTCGAGCGAGCCGCGGCCGGCGCCGAAAGCAAAATGAGCGTCGAGTCCGGCGTCCTGGTTGTGCATTGCAGCGACCCGCGCTTCCAGGCGCCGTTCCGCGATTTTGTGCGGACCCAGTTGGGGGTGGAGCGCTACGCGCTGCTGGCGGTGCCGGGCGGCCCGCAGTTTCTCGCGCCGTCCGAGGACCTGCCCAAGTTCCCCTGGGTGGGCTGGCAATGGGTGAGGTTCCTGGGCAAGCTGGGCAACGCGGAGCGCGTGATCCTGATCGCGCACGACGACTGCCTCTGGTATCAGGACGCGCGATTCGCCGCGGATCCGGCCATCCTGCGCGCCAGGCAGATCCGGGATCTCGACGAGGTGTCGGCGCGGCTTCGGGAGCGCTTCGGCGATGCCCGGANNGCGGGCCGCCGTAGTAGCCGTTGAGATCCATGGCGTGTTTGAGGCCGGGGATGCCGTAGCGCGTGGTGACCAGCACCGCGGCGCGGGAGATGCGGCTCTGCCAGTCGGCGGCGGCCTCGTGCTCGCGCGCGCGGAACGCTTCCCAGATGGCGATGGTCGAGTAAGGCGCCGCGTTGGCGAAGGCCAGCACCGCGCC
>PLEM01000273.1 GCA_003137035.1 Bryobacterales bacterium
GCTGGAGTTCTGGATCACGCCGTTCGACTATGCCGGGTGCGACGGGCCGCAGCGCGCGGTGGAATCGGCGCTCACCGAGAACAAACTGATCGGCCTGTCGTGGTCGGTGATCGACTACGACGACGTCAACGCGCGCAACCGCGTGGGCTTCTGGAACCTCTCGCACAAGCAGACCATGTACGGCGACGCCAGCGACCTGGTCGCCTTCCGGCTGATGCCGCTGGAACCGCAGTTCCAGAAAGAGATCCAGGCGAAGTTCTCGCAGAAGGTCGCGGACATGGATCAGCGTCTGGTGGCCTTCAAGGACGAGTCCGAGGGCAAGATCACGTCCTGGAAATGGGACTTCGGCGACAAGACCACGTCCACCGAACAGAATCCCGTGCACCAGTACAAAGCCGGGCGGGAATACACCGTGATCCTCGAAGTGGAGGGTCCCGCCGGGAAGTCGCGCCGCTCGGATGTGTGGGGCGTCTCGGTAAAGTAGGGCGCGGATTCGGACCCGGCGGTCTGCTCGCCAGCCAGAAGGTGCGTGCAGGTACAATGGTGTAGCAGGCCGCCGGAATGCCAAACGTGGAAGGAGCAGTCTCATGAATAGAAGGTGCTTCCTGAGGTCGCTCGCCGCAGCTCCGGCTGCCGGCCTCGTTCATGTCCCTTTCCTATATCCATCGGAGGCGATGGCCCAACAACCGCGCGGGATGGCTCCCGCCGATCCCTTCAAGCCCGCTGAGGAGGCCAATAGTCCGATCGGCGCCGGGCAGGGGATTCACCCAGGCCGAGTGGTATGGGTGCGCGACGCGAACGCCACCACCTGGGACGGCGTGACGGGCCGCTGGTGGGATGACGCCAACACCAACCAAAAAGCGGTCCACGGCATGGCTTCCCGGCTGGTTCAGGATTTGACTGGAAAAAAGAACGACAAGCAGGCCTGGGACGCGTTGTTCCGAAGTTTCAATCAAAGCCGCAAGCTGGGGAGTTCCGGATATCGGCCCGGGGAGCGAATCGCGATCAAGATCAACTGCAATCAGGACCGGTCCGCGGAGTGGGGCACGCTGGCTCCTTCCTCGCGCAACGCGCCTCCCGGAGGCCCGCAGGGCCGGCCTCCCAGACCGCCGCAGAACGGCTTGCCGAGCCCTCACGCCATCGTGGCCCTGGTCGCGGAACTGATCGAATCGGCCGGGGTGCGGGGCGAAGACATCATGATCTACGATGCCACGGGCATTCGTAACGTCGGCCCGCCGATCTACACACGCATCCGGGCGAACTCCAATCCCCAATTCCAGGCGGTGAAGTTCCTGGTTGGCGCCGACTATGACCTGGGCGGCCGCGTGTCCCCCACGCCGGACCTGGCGAACCCGATCCGATTTGCCAAGGGAGAACTTCCCATCGGCTATTTCCCGCAGCAGGTGACCGAGGCGAAGTACATGATCAACATGGCGCTGCTGCGGCCGCACGGATTGGCCGGCGTCACCCTGGCCGCGAAGAACCACTTCGGTTCCATCCATTTTCCGAAGGATGGCGGCTGGTCCCCCAGGGTGCTGCACAACAGCGTCTCGCGAAGCCTGCCCATGGGTTCCTACAACCCGCTGGTGGAGCTGATGGGGCACCGCCAGCTCGGCGGCAAGACCATGCTCTATGTCCTGGATGGTCTGTATACCGCGGAGCACAACGAAGGCAGCGCCTTTAAGTGGGCCTCCTTCGACGACCATTGGGCTGCCAGCATGTTGATGTCGCAGGACCCCGTGGCGATCGACTCGGTGGCGTTGGACCTGCTCGCCAGCGAGCCCCGCGCTACCCAGGTGCGCGGCCACGCGGACAACTACCTCCACGAAGCGGCGCAGGCGGCAAAGCCACCGTCCGGCACGGTTTACAACCCCGATAACAGCGGGGGGCTGGCCAGTCTGGGGGTGCATGAGCACTGGAACAACCGCACCGCCCGGAAGTACTCGCGCAATCTGGGCCGGAGAGAAGGCATCGAGCTGATCGCGCGGGTCTGAACGGCTGCGATCCTAGAGTTGCGGCTGGCTGGGGTCGCGCCGGATCCATTTGTACGCCGCCACCGAGTTCTTCCAGAAGTATTTCTCGGCGGCCGCCCGTCCCTTCGCGGCAAAATACTCCTGAACGATCTGGACGATGACCGGCAGATTGTCCACCGCCGGTCCATTGGGCCAGTCGCTTCCGAAGACCAGTTTGTCCTCGCCGAAAGTGTCGAAGAACCGATCGAGAAACGGCTTATAGAGAGCCGGATCGGTGGAGGGCTTGCCGTCCACCATGCGCATCAGTTCGGAGACCTTGATGTAGATCCGGGGACGCTTGGCCAATTCGCGCAGGGTCCCTTCGACGGCCGTCCGCGCATTGGCATCCATCCGCCACAGCATGGCCGGGAGGTGATCGACAACGATCCGCAGCTCCGGCACTTTGTCGTTGACGCGGAGGACCGCCTCGATCAGATCCGGCCGGGGGTTCGCCGTGTCCAGGGTCAACCCGGCCTGCTCGATCAGCTTGAGTCCTTCGATGAAGGTTGGATTGCCAACCTGGTTCACCAGGTTGTAACCCCAGAGATTGCCGTAGCGGACGCCGAGGAAAAGCTTGTTCTTGCGATAGCGGTCCAGGTACTCCTTGAACTCGGGCTTGTCGGGCTGAAGATTGCCGATCGTGCCGGTCATCATCGGGTCTTTCTCTTCGACTTCGAGCACCCAGAGGTTGTCTTCGATCCAGGGGCTGGCTTCGACCTCGATGGCTCCCACGATTCCCAGCGGCGCTGCCAGCTTGCGATAGCGCGCGGGCAGCGCGGGCTCCGTCTTTCCGCGGCCGCCCGAGTAGGGTGCGCCTTGCGGCCGTGTTTGATCGAACAGATGGATGTGGCAGTCGATGATGGGAATCGGCGCCGCTTGAGCTTGGACGGGGATTGCCGTGCCGAGGGTGGCTCCCAGGAACGCTCTTCGATGAAGTTCAATCATGCTGTCAACTGTAACACCCGACACCGGCGGCAAGACCGACGGCGCTACGGGAGGGGGTTTGGTGTATCCTTGTGGGTTGGCCAAACTCGAAGGCATCTTCACGCCGCTGCTGGTCCCCCTGGACGAGCGGGGCCAGATCAATGAGCCAGAACTGCGCCGTTTCGTTTCCTGGCTGATCGAGCGCGGCGTTCACGGGCTTTACCCGAACGGCTCCACGGGGGAGTTCACCCGTTTGACGCGGGAAGAGCGGCGGCGGGTGGTGCAGGTGGTGGCGGATGAAGCGGCCGGCCGCGTTCCCATCCTCGCCGGCGCCGCCGAGGCCAACGTCGAAGAAACGCTCTCCGCTTGCGAGGCCTATGCCGGGATGGGGGCCCGGGCGGTTGCCATCGTGGCCCCGTTCTATTACCGGCTGACTCCGGAATCGGTGTACGCCTACTTCGCCGAAATCGCGCGCCACTCGCCCATCGACGTGACGCTGTACAACATTCCGATGTTCGCCAGCCCCATCGATGTTCCCACCATCCGGCGGCTAGCGGCCGAATGCCCGCGCGTGGTGGGCATCAAGGATTCCTCGGGCGACCTGGCCTTCATGATGCGGATGATCGCGGCGGTACGGCCGCTGCGTCCCGACTTCTCGTTTCTCACGGGGTGGGAGGCGGTGCTGGTCCCGATGCTGATGATCGGATGCGACGGGGGCACGCACGCTTCCAGCAACGCTGTGCCGGAAGTGACTCGCCGGTTATACGACCTGGCGCGCGCCGGCAATTACAGCGAGGCCATGCAATGGCAGTACCGCATCCTCGAGCTGTTCGACGCCATGCTCTACCCGTTCGAGTTTCCCGACGGGTTCCGCGCCGCGGCCGAGCTGCGCGGTTTTCATTTCGGCCACGGACGGCAGCCTCAAACCAGCGGCCAGCGCTCCGACCGCACCGCCCTCACATCCGTTCTACAATGCATTCTGGCCGATTTCGAGCTGGTGGACCGCCCCGCGTCCGGGTGCGCGCCGCGCATCCAGCAGGTCGGCACCGATAAGGTGGAGCAAGTGGTGTTCGAAGTCCTGCGCGAGCTCGAAAAGCGGGGTGTCCTCTGATCGAGGCGCTGGCCCTGATCGAGATCGGCGGCTGGTCGCCTGCCATGGTGGTGCTCGATGCCATGGAGAAATGCGCCAACGTGCGGGTGCTGGAAACCGAACTCAACGACAGTCCGGGCGTTTGCATGAAGCTGTACGGGCGGCTCTCGGACATCGAGGCCGCCGCGCGCGCCGCCGAGGAAACGGCCGACGCGATGCAGACCGGCATCCTGGTGCACGTGATTCCCGCCCCGGCGGAGGATTCGCGCGACGCCTACCAGGCCCGGCCGGAATTCAGTCCCCTTATCGAGCAGGCAACCGTCCAAAGACCGGAGAACGATATGAGCGATCAATCCAGTTTTGCCGTGGGGCTCATCGAGACCCAGGGCTTCACGGCCGTCTTCGAAGCCATCGACACGGCGCTGAAGACCGCCTCCGTGGAGGTGCTGGCCCGGGAGAAGCTGGGCGGCGGATACATCACCGTGCTGATCAAGGGCGATGTCGCAGCGGTGCGAGCGGCCATCGACGCGGGCAAGGCGAAGGTGGAAGGCCTGGGCCGCCTGGTCGCGGCGCATGTCATCCCCAGTCCCAGTAAAGGCGTGTTGTCCCTCTTGCCGAAGTAGGTTTGGAGGGCGGACTTTGAGTCCGCGCGGGGCTTCACACCCGCAGGGCGGCGGGGCTCAAGCCCCGCGCAGGTTGAAACCCGCCCTCCGAGGTTTCCGGCGGACGATTGACGAACGCCCATGAGATTCGATACAGTTTGGCACGAATGAGAGGAGAACGAACGATGTCCGATCGTAAGCCATCCCGCCGGCAGTTCTTCGGAGCTTCCGCTGGCGTTAGCGCGGCCATGGCCGCCGCGCTCGTCGACCCGCCGCGCGCGGCGGCGCAGTCGGTTGGAGTCAAGACGGGAGACCTTCCCGACCTGACGATCAAGGAAGTGAAGGTCTATGTCGCGGACGTTTCCAGTTTCCGCCGCCTGAACTCCGGCGAGACCGGCGAAATTCTTTCCGTGGTGACCAATAGCGGCCACGAGGGGAACTACACCATCGGGAATCGTTCGCCCACGACGAACTGGCTGGAATGGGCCAAACCTGCCCTGCTGGGGAAGAACGTCATCGATCTGCTGCCCAGCATCACAGCCACTACGGGCACCAAGGAAACGTTTGGGTTCAGCGGGGGACGCGGTGGGGGCTTCGGACCAGGCGGAGGCCGCGGCGCGGCTGGCGGGGCTGGCGGACGCGGAGCGGCGGGCGGTGGCGGCGGCGCTAGAGGCGGCGCCATGGCTTTCGGTATCCCCGGCCGCGGTCGCGGCACATGGCCCAACTACTACACCGCCGCGGCGGAAATCTGCATGTGGGACCTGCTGGGCAAGGCGGTCAACCGCCCCGTCTACAAGATCCTGGGCGGCACGAAAGACAAGGTGATGGCCTATGCCAGCTCCCAGCACCTCCCCAATGTCGAGGACTATATCGCCGACGCGCTCAGCGCCAAAGAGCAGGGATATCAAGGATACAAGATCCACCCCGGCGGCGGGCAGCGGAAATCCGGATCGGCGATTCCCGCGTACGTCGGCCACATCGAGGAGATCAAGACCATCCGCAAAGCCGTGGGGGACGATTACGTTCTGTCGCACGATCCGGTGCAGCGCTACAACGTCTTCGAGGCCCTGAAAGTGGGTCGCGTGCTCGACGATCTCAATTACGCCTGGTTCGAGGACCCCATCCCCACCACCGATGTCGAAGGACTGGTGGAGCTGAACCGCGCTCTGGATCTTCCGCTTCACGTGGGCGAGTTCCTGTTCTCCATATCCGACTTCGCCGATTACATCCAGCGTGGCGCGCTCGACGTGGTGCGGCTGATCGCGGATAACGTGGGCGGCATTAGCGGCTCCATGCGGGTGGGCATGCTGGCGGATGCCTTCAACCTGGAATGCACGCCGCACAACTGGGGCAATCCCACCGATCTGGCCGTGCATTTCCACCTCGAGCTGGCGATGCCCAACGCTGCCTGGTTCGAGATGCCGCATCCCGCCACCGCGGTGGACCGGCCATACCACAAGGACAAATTCCGGATCGATAAGGAAGGGTACGTGCTCGCGCCGACAGACCCGGGGCTCGGCTATCCGATCGATCACGATGCGCTCGACAAACTCATGAAGAGGGTTGATCGCTAGGGAAGGAGAGGAATCGATGGAAAATCATTGGCAAGCTTCCGGCAGGCGGGACTTCCTGCGGACTCTGGGCGGGGGCGCGCTAGGTTTGGCGCTGGCGGGCCGGGGCTACTCCGCCGGGACGAAACCGCTGCGCGGCGTCTTTCCCATCGCCCAGACGCCCGTCACCGAATCCGACAAGCTCGATCTGGAATGCCTCCAGAACGAAGTCAAATTCTGCAACCGGTACAAGGTCCACGGCTTCGCCTGGCCGCAGAAAGCCAGCGGCTGGACCACCCTCTCCGAAACCGAGCGGATGGATGGCGTGGAAGCCATCCTCTCCGCCGGCAAGGGCGGCCAGACGGCGCTGGCGATCGGGGTGCAGCACAAGGAAGGCAAGATCGAGAAATCGGTCGAGTATGCCCGGCACGCCGCCAAGAACGGCGCCGACGCCATCGTCTCGCTGCCTCCCGAGAAGGCCGACGACAAGGCCATGATCGAGTACTATAAGGCCATCGGCCAGGCCACGGACCTGCCCCTGTTCGTGCAAACCGAGGGCGATATGAGCGTGGACCTGATCGTCGAGATGGCGAATCAGGTTCCCACGTTGCGGTGCGTCAAGGACGAGGCCGGCGACCCCCTGGTCCGGGTCAAGCAGATCCGCGAGCGCACCCATGACAAGGTGGCGGTGTTCTCCGGAAACGGCTGCCGCACCATGATCGACGAGATGCGGTTGGGCTTCCTGGGCCACTGCCCCACCGTGGAACTCTCCGACTTCTTCGCCGCCGCATTCGATCTCTGGCACGCCGGCAAGCGGCGGGAGGCGTTCGACATGTTCGGCCGCATCCAGGCGTGGGGCTCGATTGTCGGGGGCCAGGGCTATCTTATGGTGGTGCGCGGCGTGTTCAAGGAGAACACAAAAACGCGCCGCGGCTCGTTCGCGGGAGCGCCGGCGAGTGGAGGCGGAGGCGGCCGCCGTCCGGCAGGCCCGCTCGACGAAGCCGCTAAACAAAACGTCCGCGACGCCTGGGAACAGTACATGAAGCCCTACCTCCGCGGGTAGGGCACTGGTGGTGGGGTCAGGCCTTCGGGCCTGCCCCACGTCAGGCCAAGTCGCTCTCCGCGGGTGAGAATACCGCCGCGCGATCCTCCCGCACCGAACCGCGACCGTGAGGGAGCGGGTTCCCCGACCAAGGCGCCGCCAATCCACCGCCGCGCCGTTGTATCCTTACCTCTTCGGGCCCTGGAGGTCTCGATCTCAATGAATTCAGGATTGCAGTTGGGGAAGTACTCCATCGGAGTGGGCGACCGGTTCGCGCATCAGGCCAAGGCACAACTGCGGGCGTCCATGCGCGCCGTCGCCGAGGGCGTTGACGTCATCCCGGTCTGGAACAAGTCGAATCGCGAGCACAACATCGTCGGCTCGGAACCCGCGAGCGTGCGCCAGGCCGCCGAGGCCGCGGTTCGCGAGCTTGGCTGGACCCGGCCATTCCACGTCGATGCCGACCACATCGGGCTCCAGACCGTCGACCGTTTTCTGGACTCCAGCGACTTCTACACACTCGATGTGGCCGACGCCATCGGCCGTCCAGCCGACGCGGCGGACGTCGAGGCGTTTGTGGGCCGCCATCCGGAACTGATCGGGACCATCGAGCTCGCCGGCCTCGACCAGCCGCTGGCAATCACCGCCGAACGGGCCGCCGGCGCGGCCGCGAAGTACCTGGGCGCGGTCCGCGAGGCCGGACGCATCTACCGGCACATCGTCGGGAAGAAGGGATCGGGGTCCTTCATCACCGAAGTGTCGATGGACGAGACGGATCTGCCGCAGACGCCCCCGGAACTGCTGGTCATCCTGGCGGCGATTTCCGACGAAGGCATCCCCGCGCAAACCATCGCTCCGAAATTCTCGGGCCGCTTCAACAAAGGCGTGGACTACGTCGGCGCCCCGGCCCAATTCGAGGAGGAGTTCTCGGCGGACGTCGCGGTGATCGCTCACGCGGTGGCGCGTTACGGCCTTCCCGCGAACCTGAAGCTCAGCGTGCACTCGGGGAGCGACAAGTTCTCGATCTACCCCGCCATTCACAGCACGCTCGCCCGTTCCGGAGCGGGCCTCCACCTCAAGACGGCTGGAACCACCTGGCTCGAAGAGCTGATCGGCCTGGCCGAGGCGGGCGGCGAGTCGCTGGAACTGGCGAAAGAAGTCTACGCGGGCGCGCTGGCGCACTGCGAGGAGCTGTGCAAACCGTACGCCACGGTGATCGACATCGACACCACCAGGCTGCCGTCCGCCGGCGAGGTCGCCGGCTGGTCCTCCGAGCGCTTCACGGCGGCCCTGCGGCACGACCCCAAGTGCGCGGAGTTCAACCCGCACCTGAGGCAACTGCTCCACGTCGGCTACAAGGTGGCGGCGCAGATGGGCGAGCGGTATCTGGCGATGCTCGTCGCCTCCGAGGAGGCGGTGTCGCGGAACGTGACCTTCAACCTGTACGAACGTCATCTGAAACCTCTGTTCCTGTAGGAAGAACCCACCATGCCCTTTATTCACGACGATTTTCTGCTCTCCAACGCGACCGCGCGGAGGCTCTACCACAGGTACGCCGAGGCGCAGCCCATCATCGATTACCACTGTCACCTGTCTCCCAAGGACGTAGCCGAGAACCGCCGCTTCGCGAACCTGTTCGAGATCTGGCTCGAAGGCGACCACTATAAGTGGCGGGCCATGCGCGCCAACGGCATCGAGGAGCGGTATTGCACCGGCGACGCCGAACCCTATGAGAAGTTCCTGGCCTGGGCGCGCACCGTCCCGTACACGCTGCGCAACCCGCTCTACCATTGGACCCACCTCGAGCTGAAGCGCTACTTCGGAGTCGAGGAGCTGCTCGACGAATCCACCGCCCGGCGCGTCTGGACCACCGCGAACGAGATGCTGGCCGGCGAGGACCTGCGCGCGCAAGCGATCCTGAAGAAGTTCCACGTGCAGGCGCTGTGCACCACCGACGACCCCACCGACGACCTGGCCTGGCACAAGATGATTCGCGATTCCGGCCTCGGCACGCGCGTCTACCCGGCCTTCCGTCCGGACAAGGCCCTCAATGTCCACCTGCCCGGCGTGTTCAACACCTGGGTCGACCGGCTCGCCGTGGCGGCCGACGTCGAGATCTCCAGCTTCCAGTCGTTATTGGATGCGCTGCAAAGCCGGCACGACTTTTTCCACGCGATGGGCGCGCGGGTTTCCGATCACGGCCTCAACCATTGCTTCGCCGATTTCTGCCCCGAGAGCGTCGCGGCGGAGATCTTCGACCGCGCCAGGCATGGCCAGGCCGCTTCCCCGGAGGAGCACGTCAAGTTTGCGTCCTGCCTGATGCTGCATTTCGGCAGGCTGGACGCCGCGAAGGGTTGGACCAAGCAGCTCCACGTCGGCGCGCGCCGCAACAACAACACCCGCATGTTCGGGCTGCTGGGGCCGGATGTCGGCTTCGACTCGATCGGCGATTGGCCGCAGGCCGATGCCATCGGCGCCTATCTCGACAGGTTGGAGCAGGAGAACGCCCTGCCGAAGACGATTCTGTATAGCCTCAATCCGGGCGACAACTACGTGCTGGCCACCATGATCGGCAACTTTCAGGGCGGGGGCACCCCCGGCAAGATCCAGCTCGGCAGCGGATGGTGGTTCCTGGATCAGAAGGAAGCCATCGAGTGGCAGATCAACGCGCTCTCGAATTGCGGGTTGCTCTCGCGGTTCGTGGGCATGCTGACCGATTCGCGCTCCTTGATGTCCTACCCGCGGCACGAATACTTCC
>PLEM01000326.1 GCA_003137035.1 Bryobacterales bacterium
ATCTCGTATTGGACAATACTGGCCTCCGAGTCTTTCTTGCTCCCCTGCTATGCTGTAGGGTCGCGCAAGTACGAATCCTTGGAGATGAGCAGATGCTGAGTATCTCGATTGCGGGCGCCGCGGCGGAGAACGCTTCCGGCACCCTTCAGATCGGCGAGAAGCGCTTCACTCTGAGGCACGCTTTCGCGGCCGTAGAACAGGACGGCGCGATCGCGGTGTTCCTGTCGGACCTGCCAGTACTCGACGACCTGCGCAAGGCTTCCGACGACTGGCGTTACTGGGCCCGGAAACAGGCGCAGGCCGGCGCGCTGCACGGCGTGATCGTCACCATCGATCCGGCCACCAGCGTCTGGAGCGGCGGCCAGTTGCTGACGAGCCGAGGATTCATGTTCTACTCCGAGACCGTATCGTCTCCGGAAATGGCCAGTCTCCGATTCGTACCCGCCGGGCCGCTCGGCGACCAGGTGGCCGGCAAAGTGTCGATGACGGCGCCGATGTCGGACCTCCAGGATGAAGACGGTCGCTGGCGCGTCAAAGCCGAATTCCGCTCCAACGTGGTCCGCCGCCCCGCCTCGAGCGCAGTGCTGACTGGCCCGGAGGCCGGGAACAGTCCGCAGTACCAAGCGGTGCTGGCGTTTCTGAATGCCTGCCAGAAGAAGGACCTCGACGCCATCCGCAACAGCATGAGTCCGGAGTCCCGGGAGACGCTGGCGGAGATGATCGCGGGCAGCCAAGAGGAAACGCTCACCATGTTTGCGGGCATGGCCGCCGAAACCGCCAACCTCAAACTGAGCCGGGTGACCGTCCGCGGCGATTCGGCCGAGATCGAGTTCGTGGATCCCCAGCGGGGCCCGGAGCCCCGGCAGACCCTCGGCGTCGCGCTTTCCAGCGGGGAGTGGAAGCTAGCCCAGTAACCGGGCCGGTCCTATCGCGACGGGGAGCCTTGCCGGAGCGGCTCCGGCGCTAGCGCTCCTTCTCTTCCACCAGCAGCCGCAACCGCTCCAGTTCGCGCTGGAGCTTGCGCTCCCGGGCGCCCAGGGAAATCACGTATACGCACAGGATCAGCCACGCGGCCACCAGGCCGTAACACAAGTAGGTGAAGTTTCGCGTATCCATGCTGCCTCCTCAGAACGCGTGCACCGTTCTCCGCAGTCCGTTCAGTTGCCGCTCGATCCGCTCCTGCTCCATCCGGATCATCAGGAACACCCCCGCCAGCAGCAGCAGCGGGATCCAGTTCATGAACAAGGCCATCCACCAATCCGGCGGCAGGTCGGCGGGCGGCGGATGCTGCTGATTGCGCCACCAGCGAATGGAGAAGAAGATGATCGGCACGTCCGCGAAGGCGAAGATCGAGACAACCGCGGACATCTTGGCGCGCTCGGTCGGCTCCTCGATGGCGCGGCGCAGCATCAGGTAGCCCGCATACATCAGCCAGCCCACCAGCATGGTGGTCAAACGCACGTCCCAGGCCCACCAAACGCCCCAGATCACGCGCCCCCAGATCATGCCGGTGACCAGGTTGGCCGCGCCGAACACCAGGCCCACCTCCGTGATCGAAGCTGCGAAGCCGTCGTACCGCAAGTCGTTCTTCACCAGGTAGAGCACGCTGGCAATCATCGCGAGGAAGAAGCACAGGAACGCGGTCCAGGCGTCCGGAACGTGGAAGAACATAATGCGGTAGGCGGCGTTCTGGTGCTTCTCGTCGGGAAGAACCAGGAGCATGACGTAGAGATTGCGCACCAGCAGCAGTGCGGCAATGGCGGTCATCGCTAGCATGATTTTCCGTCGCATATCACCTCACTAACACAGTTTCCACCAAAGTCAGCGCCAGCGCCGTGAAGATTACGTCGAAGGCGATCAGCAGGCGCAGCCAGGGAATCAGGTCGCCCGCCAGCGGCTGGCCCATAACCAACGGCGCGGTCAATTGCACCGCCGCGAGCAGCCCCGGAACCATGATCGGATAGACCAGCATCGGCAGCATCAACTCGCGCAGCCTGAGGTTGACGGTTAGAGCGCTGAACATGGTCCCCACCACCGTGAGCCCCCAGGTGCCCAGCAGCATCACCAGCATCAGGGGCCAGAATTGCTGCGTCCAGGGCACGTTGTAGAAGATCCCGAACACGGGCAGGCACGCCAGTTCGACGGTCACCAGCAGCGCCAGGTTGGCGAGCGCTTTCCCGAGGAACAGCGCGGCGCCGGAAATGGGCGCGGCCACCAGCGCGTCCAGGCAGTCGTTGGACAACTCGCGCGCGAAGCTGCGGTTCAGGATCAGCGCGCCCGCGAAGGCGAACACCAGCCACAGCAGGCCGCCGGAGATCTGCCGCGTCTCGACCTCGGTGGGCTCGAACGCGAAACTGAACAGCAGCAGGATGACCAGCGCGAAGGCCACCGACGCGTTCAGCGCCTCCTTGGTGCGCAGCTCCGAGCGCAGATCCTTGGAGGCGATGGTCAGGCTCTGGCGCAGAAAGCTCATGCTTCCCCGTAGTGCCGGTACAGCCATCCGGTATCCTCCAGCATTTCCGCGGTACGCTCGCCGGTGTGGGCCAGGCGGCCTCGAACCAGCAGCGCCACGTGCGTCGCCAGCGCCAGCGCCTCGCGCAACTGGTGCGTCGAAATCACGATGGTTCGGCCCGCGGCCAGAGCGTCGCGCAACAGCGTCTGCAGCAGCGCGATGGCGCGGTCGTCGAGAGCCGTGAACGGTTCGTCGAGCAGCAGCACCGAAGGCTCGTGCAGGAACGCGCGGGCCACCGCCAGCCGCTGCCGCATACCGCGCGAAAACTCCCGCACCAGGCCGTCGCGCACGCGTTCCAAGCCGGTGCGCTCGAGCCACTCCAGCGCCGCCCGCTTTGGATCGGCGACGCCGTAAATGCGCGCGAACAGGTGCAGGTTCTCGAAAGCGGAAAGCTCGTCGTAGAGCGAAATTCCGTGGCCCAGGATGCCGATCGACCGGCGGGTGACGCGATCACGGGTTCCAGCGCCACACACCGAGGCGCTCCCCCGCGTGGGGCGCGCCAGTCCGGCCACGATGCGCAGCAGCGTGGTCTTCCCCGCCCCATTGCGGCCCAGCAGCGCCATGCACGCACCGGGCTGAACCTCGAAGCTGACGTCGCGCAGCGCCGGAAAGTCCCCGTAATACTTCCAGACGCCCGCCACCTGGACCGGGTTCATCCGCGCTGCTCGCCTCTTCGGTACAGCAGGGCGAATCCCAGCGCCAGAGCCACCAGGGCGACGACCAGGATCACCGCGAGGCGGTCGTACACTCGCGGCAGGATTTGTTCGATCGCGGGGCCCCCCTCGTCGCCCGCGTCTTCGGTCGCGGCGCGCAGCGAGCCCGCGCCCGCGACATTCACCTGGTATTCCGCCGCGCTCACCTCGTAGAATCCCGCCTGCGTGTTCGCCTCCGGAGGCAGCGCTTTCAGCCCCTCGCCCGAGAGCGTGACTCCAGCCGGAGCCGCCAATCGCGTGGGCACGCCCCGCGCAAAGAGCCTGCCGGAGAAGATGCCGGGAGAGGTGAAGGGCATCGCGTAGGCGACATCGATTCGCGTTTCGCCGGGCTTGATGGCGAAATTCAGCTTGTAGACGTCCGGCGGACCGGCGGGCTCGGACGCGCGCTCCACCGGCATGCCCCCCGGCGCCTGCGCCATCACCTTCACGCTGTCCTTCGCCGCCGCGGGCACGAAGAACCGCAACGTACCGTTGGCCGGGTCGTGGTAGCTGAGGTTTCCATCGTTGCTGAAGAAAAAGACCTCGCTGACGTTCAGTTGTTGCCCCGTGGGCTCCAGCAGCACCATGTGCTGGGCCAGACGCGCGCGGCCCGGCTGGTTGGAGGAATCGAACACTTCCAACTGCAGGCCGCTAGTCGGCGTGCCCGGCGGCAGCATGAGGTTGTACGTCACCCCCGCGTAGGGCGCCTCGAGCAGATGCGGCCCTTCCTGAACCGCCTGCGCGAACGAGAACCGGCCCTCCGCGTCCGTCTTCGTGCTGGCCAGCATCTCCGGGCCCGCCTGCCCCATCCTGAACAGCAGGACCATGGCCCCGGCCTGCGGCTTGCCGGTAGTCCGGTTCTGCACGGTTCCGTCCACCGCCGCGAACGCGGTAGCGAGCGACACCCAGATCGCGAGAAACCTCATTTCGCCCCCGCCAGCATCGGCTTGCCGCACTCTCCGCAGAACTTCATGGGCTTAGGGAACTTCGCGCCGCAGTGCGGGCAGGTGTTGGGAGCAGGGGCCGCGGGCGCGAATTTCGAACCCGGCCCGGCGCTCTCGATTTCGGCCAGCACTCGCGCCAGCTCCCTCTGGAGGTCCAGCTTGGTCTGCTGGTAATCCTGGTCGGACAATTTGCCGACCCGGTATTCGAACTGCAAGTCGCGCAGGTTCTCGTAAATCGTCGCTTTGCGGTCCTCCAGGCGCCGGGTAGGGGAAACCAGTTCCGGCTCCGGCAGGTCCTGGGCGCGCACGCCCAGCGTATAGACGATCACCCCGACAAGTAGGATGGCAGCGGTAAAGGTGATCATGAATCCAGGTTGTCCAGGTCCTTCTCAATCTGCGCCATCAGCGCGGGGTCCGGTTCTGGCCCCGCGACGGCGGCCAGCGGCCTGCGGAAACGCCGGATCAGCCACCACACCAGCGCCAGGCCCGCCGCAATCGCGATGAACGGCATCAGCCAGCCGAGCAGGTTGAAACCCTCGGAGGGCGGCTTCAGCAACACCTGCTGGCCGTATTCCAGTACGAACGCGGCGAGGATATTGGAATCCGATTCGCCGGCGTTGACCAGGCTCAGCAGTTTCTTCCGGGCAGGTTCCGAGAAGTGGCAGTGCAGCATGTTGCACGAAGTAATCGAGCTGCCGCACCCGCACAGGCAAGCCAGTTGATCGCCCAGCCGGCGCACCCGAGGGTTCTCCAGTGGCGTGCCGCCCTGGCCGAGCATCAGCGCGGCCAGCGCCACCACCAGCAGGCTACTTCTTAGCTGTCGCCGCATATTTCTCTGTCACGCGAACCCCCGGCAGCCGCGCGTACTGGAATTTTACCTTGTTGGGAACCAGGCAGATCAGCGTGCCGAGCGCCAGCACCCAGAAGCCCACCCAAATGAAGGAAACTAGCGGGAACACAAACGCCTGGATCACGGCCCTCTCGTTATCATCGCTCTTGCCGGCGAAGTTCAGGTACAAGTCCTCGTTGAGCCGGCGGCGGATGGCGACTTCCGAAGTGCCCTGACGGCTGGCCTTGTAGAAGCGCCGCTCCGGCGCCATCGTGCCCAGCGGCTGGCCGTCTTTCGAGACCTCGATCACCGCGCTGCTCTGGGAGTAGTTGTCGTTATCGCCGTCCTTCAGGTCGACCACCTGCATCTGGTAGTGGCCCAGAGCGAAGTGGTCGCCCACCTTCACTTCGATGGTGGTGTCCTTGTTGAACGCCGACCCGGTGAAGCCGATGAACATCAGCACGATGGCCAGGTGCACGACGTACCCGCCGTAGCGGCGCGTATTGCGCCGTGTCAGCTCCACCGCCGCCAGCAATAGGTTTTCGCCGCTCTTGGCGTGGATCGCCCGCGCGCCTTTGTAGAACTCCACCAGGATCGTCCAGGCCACGAACAGGCACAGGCCGAACGACATCAGCGCGTAGGGATGCCGCATGCCGGCCGCGAACAACCCGATCGCCAGCACGAACGCGCCCAGCAGCGGCCATTGGAAGTTCCGGCGCAGGCTCTCGAGCGAGGTCCGCCGCCACGCGAACAGCGGTCCCACCCCGGTCAGGAACAGCAGGAACAGCCCGATCGGGATGTTGATGCGGTTGAAGAACGGCGGCCCCACCGTGATCTTCTCGCCCGTCACGGCTTCCGACAGCACCGGAAACAGCGTGCCCCACAGAATCGCGAACGCCGCGGCCAGCAGGATCAGGTTGTTGAACATGAAGCTGGACTCGCGCGAGACCACGCTCTCCAGGCGCGCTTCGGTCTTCAAATAATCCAGGCGGCTCAGGATCAGGTAGACGGTCCCCGCCATGGTCAGCGCCAGGAACCCCACGAACCACCGGCCGATGGAGGATTGCGCGAACGCGTGCACCGAGCTGACTATCCCCGAACGCGTCAGGAACGTGCCGAAGATGCACAGGAAAAAGGTGCCCGACACCAGCACCATGTTCCACACCTTCATCATGCCCTTCTTNNCCAGTAGCCGCCCCAGCCCAGCACGGCGTAAGCCCAGCCCGCGCCGAGGACGATGCCGGAGCTCTGGAACAGCCACGTGATCAGGGTCCAGCGCCGGGTGGTGTGGATCCAGTCGTCGCCCGGCTGGCGCGTGACCAGCGAGCCGATCGCGAAAGCGAACGGCACCGCGAACCCGACGTAGCCCAGGTACAGCATCGGCGGATGGATCGCCATGGCCGGGTATTGCAGCAACGGGTTCAATCCCTGGCCATCGGGTACCGAGGTGATGCCCCGGCCCACCGCCAGCATCCGGAACGGACTGGCCACGAACGCGTTCATGATCAGGAAGAAGCACTGCGTGACCATGAGCGTGGCCGTGACGTACGGCATGATTCCCCGATGCTTGCGGCGATTGGTGAAGACCACCACCGCCGCGTAGCTCGCCAGCAGCCAGCTCCACAGCAGCAGCGAGCCTTCCTGCCCGCCCCACCACGCCGCGAACTTGTAGAGCGCGGGCATGGCCCGGTTGCTGTGCCCGGCCACGTAGGAGAAGCGGAAATCGCTCGCCAGCAGGCTCGCCACCAGCACCCCGGCGGCCACCGTCACCAGCAGCCAGATCGAGTAGACGGCGCGCTGCGCGCTGACGACCAGGAACGCGTTGCGCTTCCAGCCGCCGACCACCGAGCCGATGAGCGCGAACACCGCGAGACAGAAGGCCAGCAGGATCGCCAGGGCTCCCAGATTTTCCATAAGTGCGTTTCGCTACAGCGCGGCCTTATTGATGTTCTCAGGGGGCTTGCCCCCGCCCGGCTTGGCCTCGTACTTGGAGGCGCACTTGGCCTGGATCTGACTGGCGCGGAAGACCCGGTCCGGGCCCATCCTGCCGTCCGCCAGCGCCTGCGCGCCCTCGCGGAAAGTGTCCGGGAGCGGATCGCTGCCGCGGTAAACCACCCTGAGCTTGCGCTGTTCCTGCACCAGCACGAAGGACACTTCGCGACCGTTCCGGCTGATGGAGCCGGGCTCGATGTCGCCGCCCACGCGCAGCCGTTTGCCCATCGCCTGGCTGCCCATCTGATCCAGTTCGGCAACCGTCTTGTAGTAGGTCATGTTCCCAGTGGTTCCGCCGACGGCAAGCCAGATGAGCGTACCGACGACGACGGCCACCAGGACCGCGAACTTCCAGTAGGTTTTCATACCCGCCCTTTCCTTTGAGTATACGCTAAGCGCCCCATGACCCCGCCGAACCGTAACGAGTGTAAACGCGCACCCCAAACCCACCGCCCGCCGCGCGATAATCTGGAGCTATGATCCGCATCTTGCTGGCGCTCGCGCTGAGCTGTGCCGTTCTCCCCGCCGCCGAACCGGTCCGCATCATCTTCGACACCGACATGGGCAACGACGTGGACGACGCCCTCGCGCTGGCGCTTCTGCACGCCTGCGAGAGCCGCGGCGAGGCCAACATCCTGGCGGTCACCATCACCAAGGACAACCGCTGGGCGGCCGCGTTTGTCGACCTGCTCGACACCTTCTACGGCCGCCCGGGCATTCCCATAGGCATGGTCCGGAACGGCAAGACGACGGACGACGGCAAATACACCCGGGTAGTCGCAGGCAAGCGGCCTCCCATTGCCGCGCCCGACGCGCAGGTCGTTTTGCGAAAGACGCTCGCCGCGCAACCGGACTCGAGCGTGGTGATCGTCCAGGTGGGTTTCAGCACCAACCTCTCGCGGCTGCTCGAATCGGACGGCCGCGAGCTGGTCAAGCGGAAGGTGCGCCTGCTGGTGGCCATGGCGGGCCGGTTCGTGGATTCGAAAACCGAATACAACATCGTGACGGACGTCCCGGCAGCCAAGAAATTGTTCGCCGAGTGGCCCACCCCCATCGTCGTGAGCCCCTTCGAACTCGGCGCGGCCACCACCTATCCCGCCGCTCGCATCGGCACGGATTTTCGCTACGTCCAGGATCATCCGCTGGCCGCCGCCTACCGCGCCTACCAGCGCATGCCGTACGACGAGCCGCTCTGGGACCCCACCGCCGCGCTCTACGCCGTCCGGCCCGACGCCGGTTACTTCGACCTCTCTCCCGAGGGCCGCGTCACCGTCGACGACAAAGGGATCACCACCTTCTCGGCAGGCGGCGGGCGAACCCGGCTGCTGCGCGCCAATCCCGAGCAACGCGCGCGAATTGTCGAAGCCGTGGCCGCCCTCGTCAGCCAGCCGCCGGAACGATGCCGCTAGGAGGAAGCCATGTTCGAACGATTCACCGATGCGGCCCGCCGCCTCGTGTTCTTCGCCCGCTACGAGGCCAGCCAGTTCGGCAGCCGGTACATCGAGACCCATCATCTGCTGCTGGCGTTGCTGCGCGAGCATGTGGACTTGTTTCAGCCGTGGCTCGACGCAGGCGCCATCGAGCGAATCCGCAACGACTTCGTGCGGCGCTTTCCACCGCAAGTGGACCTGCCAACGTCGGTGGACCTGCCCTTGAGTCATGAGTGCAAGCGAGCCTTAGCGTACGGCGCCGAAGAATCGCAGAGGATGGGAATGAAGCACATCGACCCGGGCCACCTCTTGCTGGGTGTGCTTCGGGAGGAGCAGTCGGAGGCGGCGGCGACTCTGCGGCAGCACGGCATGACCGTGGCCGAGCTTCGTCAACGGCTGATCGGCTTCAAAGGGCGTTTCAACCAGAAGGACCTCTACGAGCTGGCAGAACATATCCCGCCCGGGCGTGCGGACGCCGCGGCGCGAATCCTCGAAGCCCTGCAATGGGATGTGGTAACGATTTCGGTGGCCAGCCCGCGCGAGACCTTCGAGATCTCATTCGGCGGCGAGGGCGGCTAGGCCCGGCACAGGGAAGGCGACGCAGAACGCCTTCACCTCCCCGACGAGCCGTTCCAGATGCGCGGTGTCCTCGGGGTGACGCAGCGCCTCCACCATCCAGCCGGCGATACGTTCCATATCCGCCTCCACCATCCCGCGCGTGGTGCACGCGGGCGTCCCGACCCGAATGCCACTAGGACGCAAAGGGGGCCGCGGGTCGTCGGGAATCACCTGCTTGTTCGTGGTGATTCCGACCCGGTCCAGCACCTCCTCGGCCTGCCTCCCATCCATCCCGAAGCTGGCGACGGTATCCACCACCAGCATGTGATTATCGGTGCCGCCGGTCACCAGCACCACCCCTTCCCTAAGGAGCGCGGCGGCCAGCGTCTTGGCGTTGCGCAGCACCTGAAGGGCGTAGGACCGGAACGCAGGTTCCGCGGCCTTCTTTAACGCGATCGCCACCGCCGCGATGGTGTTCATGTGCGGGCCGCCCTGCAAGCCGGGGAACACCGAGGCGTCGAGGATCTTCGCCTGGGCCTGCTTCGAGAGAATCATTCCGCCGCGCGGGCCTCGGAGACTCTTGTGAGTTGTGGTGGTCACCACGTCGAAGCCGGCATCCAGCGGGCTGGGGAGCGCATCGGCGGCAATCAGTCCCGCCACATGCGACACGTCGGCCATGGCCAGCGCCCCAACCTCGTCGGCAACCCTGCGAAACGCCGCGTAGTCGTACTCGCGCGGGTAGGAAGTGTAGCCGCACAAAACAATCTTCGGCCGCGTCTCCTTGGCCACCTCGAGCAAGGCATCGAAGTCGATGGCCCCCTGCCGGTCGGGCTGCGTCTTGTAGCGGACGAAGTGGAAGATCCGCCCCATGTGCGAGACCGGCGCGCCGTGAGTGAGGTGCCCGCCGTGGGAGAGGTCCATGCCCAGGATCGTGTCGCCGGGCTTCAGGTACGCCAGGTACACGGCCTGGTTCATCGGAGAGCCGGAGAGCGGCTGGACGTTGGCGTGCTCCGCGCGAAACAGGCGGCAGACGCGCTCCCGAGCCAGGTTCTCCACCCGATCCGTGTAGGTCTGGCCGCCATAGTAGCGCCGGCCCGGGTAGCCTTCCGAGTATTTGTTGGTGAACACCGATCCGAGCGCTGCCAGCACTTCCGGGTAGGTGTAGTTCTCCGAGGGGATCATCTCCACGCCCTGCCGCTGGCGCACCTCTTCGCCCGCCAGGGCCTGGAAGACCTCGGGATCGTTTTGCGACAGGAGATCGCGGTAGCTGTTCATGAGCAGTCCTTTCTACGCGCCGCCGGGCATCCATCAAAGGTGCCCAGGCGATCGGCGTCGGACTGCCCCGCGCTCCCCGGTGGTTGCCCCACCTGAATCGCCAGTTACGCGAGGGATTCCAAGGGCGCCGGCGTGCGCCTCCACCCCCGGAATCTCTCACTATATCATCTGGACGATGCGCGGAGACCGCCGGCACAGGCTGAACGCCTGTGCCACATCAAGCCGTTGCGCTCCCCCGTGTCACAGCGCGGCAAGCCGCAACCAAGGAGGGCGGCCTTCAGGCCGCGCCGGGCTTGAGCCCGGCGGAGTCGTGGCTGTGTACCGCACTCCGCCCTCAGCGCCCCACGTACCGCTTACCCCGCCTTGTACACCTGCGGCACGAACGTCTGGTCGCTGATCGGCGGACGGACGTAGTTGCTCTTCTCCCGCTCCGGCAGTTTGATCTGCTCCGGCGTGAGGTCCTTGTACGGGATCATCGACAGCAAGTGATGGATGCAGTTCAGCCGCGCGCACTTCTTGTCGTCGGCGTTCACCACGTACCAGGGCGCCTGCTTGATGTCCGTGTACGAGAACATCTCGTCTTTGGCGCGGGAGTAATCCACCCAGCGCCTCCGCGATTCCAGGTCCATCGGGCTCAGCTTCCAGCGCTTCGCCGGGTCTTTGATTCGCGCCTGGAACCGCTTCTCCTGTTCTTCGTCGCTCACCGAGAACCAGTACTTGACCAGAATGATTCCCGCCCTGATGAGCATCCGCTCGAACTCTGGCGCCGTCTTCAGGAAGTCTCGGTACTCCTCATCGCTGCAGAAACCCATGACATGCTCGACGCCGGCGCGGTTGT
>PLEM01000476.1 GCA_003137035.1 Bryobacterales bacterium
TACGATTTCAGCAAGGGCAAGCGGGGACGAATCACCGAGCCGGCGCCTGAACCGGCGGGCAAAGTCAAGATCACGATACGACTCGATGCGGACATCGTCGATCACTTTCTGGCAAGAGCCGATGAGTCCGGAGGGTCGGTCGGATATCAAACCCTCATCAACGAGGCGTTGCGCCGNNGTGGTGCGGCTAGCTTGTCGCCGCGGGCCGATGACGGACTTTGCAGATTTCGCATTCCCGGCTGGCACTGAACTGTAAGTCGCTCCACTGCTATCGCTTATCGAGACACTCGACGCGCCAGCGCTCCACCCCCTCGCGTCGGAATACCGCCCCACCACTGGTAGCATGGAAGCGGCATGAAGAAAAACGAGCTTGCGGCTCGCCTGGCCAAGGAGGCCGGCCTCTCGAAGGCTGCGGCCGCCGACCGGATCGACCAGGTGATCCACGACATCCTGAGCAGCCTGCGACGCGGGAAGCCCGCCGCGTTCCCCGGGTTGGGCAAGTTCGTTCCGGGTCCGGCTTTCCGATTCCAGCCGCCCGCCAGCGCGCGGAGAGGAAAGAAGTAGATGGCCCCCAGCAGCCCTTCCACGAGCGAGCAAGTCGCCCTCATCGTGCGTCAGTGCCTCGAGCAGGGCGGCAGCGTGGAGATCGACGGCCTCGGCGAATTCCGTTCCGATTCGAGCGGCGGATTCCAGTTCCTGCCTCACACACAGCCCAAGGTTTTCCTAGCCTACGTGGTGGAAGATGTGGAGGCTGCCGAGAAGCTGTACGCCTGCTTCCGCGCGCTGGGCTTCGATGCCTGGCTGGACCGCAAGCGGCTGCTGCCGGGACAGAACTGGCCGCGCTCGATCGAGCAGGCGATCTCGGTCTCGGACTTCTTCGTGGCCTGCTTCTCCCGGCGGGCCATCGGGAAGCGCGGCGCCTTTCAATCGGAATTGCGCTACGCGCTGGATTGCGCCACCCGCCTGCCCCTCGAGGAGGTCTTCCTGATCCCCGTGCGGCTGGAGGAGTGCCGCGTCCCGGTCCGCATCAGCCGGGAGTTCCACTACGTCGATCTGTTCCCGAACTGGGAGAGTGGAGTGGAACGGATTCGGGCGGCGATCGGAAAAGAGGGCCGCGCAGCAGCACGCCGTTCAGGGCTTGCTTCCTAGTTTCTTCCGCAACCCGTCGGCGCGCTTGTCCTCGGGCGCCAGTTCGACGAACTTGGCGTACGCCTCGCGGGCCGCCTTCTTGTCCCTCAGTTTCTCGTCGGCCTCTCCCAGGCGGAAATACGCCTCGGCCAGCCCTGGATTCCATTTCGTCGCTTCTTCAAACCGGCCGGCCGCCGCCTTGAAGCTGCCCTTCTTGAAGTAGAAATTGCCGGTCTGGAGTTCCTTCTCGGCCTGGAGCGGGTTGAAAGCGTACTCCTTCTTCGCGACCAGCGTCTCGTCTTCCTCGACCGGCTCCTGCGGCTTCGGCGGCGGCGCCTTCTGCTGGGCCAGCAGCGCGCCGCACGCCAGCATCGAACTCAGGAGGAAAGCGCCGATTCGTGCCACAATTCTAGTGTAGGACAAGCCCAGCCTCCGATGGACCTCCGCGAGAAAGTCAGCCAGTTGCCCGCGCTGCCCGGAGTCTATCTCTACAAGGACGCCGAGGGGCGCGTCATCTACGTCGGCAAGGCCATCAACCTCCGCAACCGCGTGCGGAGCTACTTCTCGGAAGACCACCTGGCCGATCCGAAGACCGGGACGCTGATGTCGGAAGCGCGCGACGTCGAGTGCATCCTGGTCGATAACGAGCAAGAGGCGCTGGCGCTCGAGAACAACCTGATCAAGCGCTGGCAGCCGCGCTTCAACGTCCTGCTGCGGGACGACAAGACGTACCCGTACGTCAAGCTGACTCGCGAGAAGTACCCCCGCGTCTACGTAACCCGGCGCGTCCTCAAGGACGGCGCCAGCTACTACGGGCCCTATTTCCCCGGCAGCCTGGCCTACCGGGTGGTGCATTTCATCAACCGCTTTTTCGGCGTACCCTCCTGCAAGATCGACCTGACCCGCGGCCGTTCGCATCCTTGCCTGCAGTACCACATCCACCGCTGCCAGGGCCCGTGCGCGGAGGGGCTGATCACGGCCGAGGCTTACGCCCGCAGCGTCCGCGAGGTCCGGATGTTGCTGGAGGGCAGAAACCGGGACCTGATCGCCGAGCTACGCTCCCACATCCAGCAGGCCGCCGATGAGATGCGCTTCGAGCAGGCCGCCGTTCTCCGCGATGCCATCGCGACCATCGAAGAGCTGGAACAGAAGCAGAAGATGGCCGCGGCCGAGGGCGANNCGCGAGTTCTTCTGGGAAGACCAGATGTACTTCGAGCCGGCCGAATTCGTCGCCGCGCTTTTGAAGCAGTGCTACCTGGACCAGCAGTACGTCCCGGGGAGCGTCCACGTGCCGCTCGACTTCGAGGATCGCGAGCTGCTCGAGAAGGTGCTCTCGGAGAAGCGCGGCCGCAAAGTCGAGATCCACGCGCCGCAACGCGGGCAGAAGAAGGCCATGCTGGCGCTGGCGGAAACCAACGCCAGGCACCTGTTCGACCAGCGCTTCCGGGTGATGAAGCCGACGGCTCCGGCGATGCTGGCCGCGCTCCAGGAGATTCTCGGACTGGAGCAGCCTCCGCGCCGCATCGAGTGTTTCGACGTCTCGCACATCCAGGGGACCGACAAGGTCGCCAGCCTGGTGGTCTGGGAGGCCGGGCGGATGAAGAAGGCCGATTACCGCAAGTTCATTATCCGGGAGGTGGAGGGCAACGACGATTTCGCGTCGATGCGCGAGGTGATCACCCGCCGCTACTCCCGCCTGAAGGACGAGGGCCGGCCGATGCCCGGGCTGGTGCTGGTGGACGGCGGGCTGGGCCAACTGCACGCCGCCGCCGAAGCGCTCGAAGCGCTGGGACTCGCCGATCAGCCGCTCGCCTCCATCGCCAAGCGCGAGGAATGGATTTACGTTTATGGGCAGGAGGAGGAACCCATCGTGCTCGACCGCTTCTCCCCGGTGCTGCACCTGGTCCAGAGCGTGCGCGACGAAGCGCACCGCTTCGCCATCACCTTCCATCGCTCGCGGCGCGATGCCGCCCGGCTGAGTTCGGAGCTCGAGCAGGCGCCCGGGATCGGCCCCAAGACGGTACGAAAGCTGCTCGAACACTTCGGCAGCGCCGAGCGCGTGCGCCAGGCGCCGGAGGACGAGCTAGCAAAGCTGATCGGCCCCGCCGCCGCGCGGCGCCTCACCGGCTTCTACCAGACTCAACGGGGCAATTGAACGATCTGTGGATCGCCCTGGTAGGAAATCGCTCTGTTCGGGTTCTCCGTAACTTCCACCCCCACGCCGTGGCCCTTCCCTACGACGACAGCATGGAAAGTCCGCGCCTTCAACATGCCCGGAAAGGTTCCTTTTCTGGCATCGATTCTGAGCCGGCGATTTGCGTCATCCCAGTGAAAATCGATGGTTGAGTAGGCGCCCTTTTCGTAGTTGTAGTTGTCGTTCTCGTCCTCGTACAGCGTGAAGCTGCCGTCGGCCCCGGGATAAATACGCAGCTCGATCGGATCGGCCGGCTTCTCCGTCGCGTATTGTACGAACGGGCCCATCGGTACGATAGACCCCGACTTCACCATGAGCGGGATCTTGTCGATCGGCGCGTCCGCAACGACGCTCTTGCCGCCGGCGAGCGTCTCTCCCGTCCAGAAATCGATCCATTGATTCCCGGCCGGCAGATACACGGTTCGCGTCTTCTGCCTTGGCTCGACTCGCGCCTCGCGGGCATGAATCTCCGGAGTCTTCCAGAACAGTTGGGCCCGGAACGCGCCCAAGACCGCGTTCGAGGTTTCAAACGCGAAGTCGTACTCCTTGCCGGCCACCAGTTCCACGGGAACGCTATGGGACTCCATGGAATCGTAGTTGTGGGCCACCTCTTTGCCGTCCAGGTATAGCCTTCTCGGCCCGAAGCTCTTCATGTTGAACCGATGTGTTCCGGTTTGCGTCGGGATCAGTTTGCCCTCCCAGCGCATCGAGAACTTCGGACCGGTGATGAAGCCAGGCCAGCCGGTGTACCAATCTACATTGATATTCGGCTCTACGGCTTCGTGGCACAGTTTCTTGAGCTCTTCGTCGCAGTAGTACCTGGCGGTCAGGCCCGGCTTTCCGTCTTTCGTCTTGAAGTGCTCGGGCGTAATGAGGATGGTTTCCTCCGGCGGCCGGTGGTACATGTACTCCGTCACCGGGGAGACCATGATCGCTGGGCCGAACAGAAACTGGTCGCCAATCGAATACGTTTTCCGGTCCCGCGGGAAATCCATCGGCAGGCCGCGCATGATCGAATACCCATCGTGGGTGACCTGCCAGCCCAGCGAGTAAATGTAGGGCAGCAGCCGGTATCGCAAGTTGTCGAACTTCACGAGCGTATCGATGTATTCTCCAAATTCCCAAATCTCGCGCGGCGTCTCCGAGCCGTGCGACCGGAAAATGGGAGCGAAGGCCCCGAACTGAAACATGCGGGCGTAGAGTTCCTGGTATGCGGGATCCTTGCCGCCATTGGAGAACACTCCCCCTTGGCACCCGAGCGAAAACGCGCCGATGTCGAAGGTCCAATAAGGGATGCCGGCCATGCTGTGATTGATCCCCGCGGCTATTTGCTTCTTGTATACTTCCCAACTCGCGCCGATGTCTCCCGACCAGGTTGTTGCCGCGGCCCGCTGCTGGCCGGCGAAGGTCGATCGGGTGAGGATGTAGACGCGTTTCTGGTCGGTCTCTTTCCGTTGGTTCTGATACACGGCTTCCGTGATGAGGAGCGAGTAGGGATTGAGGTATCGGGCAAAAGAACCGAGATGATTGTTCTCGACCCGTTTCATCTCGTACTCCTGGGCGTCCTTGGTGAGCGCGTTGACGATGTCGGGTTCGGTCGAGTCCATCCACCAGCCATCGATTCCTTTGGAGAACAGTCCCTTGTTGGCGTACTGCCAATACAAATCGTTGGCCGCCGGATTGAACGCATCGTAGAACCTGAACCCGCCCCAGCCCACGGGCGAATACAAATACCCCCGGCGTTCCATGTCCTTGCCGATCGCGGAGGCAGGTCCGAGCCCGCCCCAGATGGAAATCATGAGGTGGAAATTCTGCTGGTGAAGCAGATCGATCATTTCCTTCGGGCGGGGGTACTTCGATTCGTCGAAGACCATTCCGCTCCACATGTCGTTCCCGCCCCAGTAGTTCCAGTCCTGGATGAGGTTGTCGATCGGAATCCGCCGCTTGCGGTATTCCTGCGCGACGCTCAGCAGTTCGTCGCGGGTCGCGTAATGCTCCTTGCTCTGCCAATAGCCGTAAGCCCACTTGCCGTACATGGGAGCCTGTCCCGTGAGTTGCCGGTATCCGGCGATGACCTGGTCCATGGCCGGGCCATACAGGAAGTAGTAATCGACGTTGTCGGCCACTTCGGACCAGAACGACGTGGTGTCGCGATGGTCGGCGAAAACCGTCTTGGAGTAGTTGTCCCAGAAGATCCCGTAGCCTGCGGTGGAGATCAAGGAGGGCGTGACCGCGTCTGTGTTAGACTGCACCAGCTTCACCGTCCGGCCGCGGTAATTCATGTATCCGGACTGATGCTGTCCAAGGCCGTACACCCCCTCATCCGGCGTCAAGGTGAAATTCTGTTGAACGCTGAACGCCGCCTTTTCATGCTCGACTTGAGCCGGAGTGAAGATGGCCTTCCCGCGCTCTTCGAGAACGGTCCGGTTGTCGCTGGCGAGGTACCGGATCGCCCCATCGCTCTTGCTCAACTGCAATTTGATCTGGCCCGAACTCAGCGTGATTGCCGCGGCGCTCTCCTCGAACCGCACGCTTAGATCCGGCACATCCTTCTGGGTAACCGAGAGGCTGGCCTTTTCGGACGTGCCGCCGGCTGGCCATTTAACCACGCGAATCGTGCCCTCCGAGTAGAACTGTACCCTCACGTTGAGGTCGCCGTTCGTCAGTCGAACGCCGTTCCGGATGCGTTGGATCGCCGGCGTCGTAGCGGGCTTCGATGTGGAAGACTGGTCCTGGCAAAAGGCCGGCACAACGTTCAGGCAGAGGGCTACGCACAGTGCCATCGCGCGCGGAGCGGATGTGGACAACTTCATCTTCTGGATTCCTCCCTTGATATCGTTTCTTCGCAGACAGCCACTCCCTCACGGTCGTGGTTCGGTTCCGAGCCGCGAAACCTGGCGGTCATGGGCTTAGTTCCCAAACTCCAGCCGGTCGGCGAGCAGTTCGGAAAGGCCGGCAGCGCGGATCTTGGCTTGGGCGGCCCGGATATCGTAGGGCACTCGCCGGAACTCCACCAGGCGGGCGTCGGAGTCGTAAATCAAGTATCCGGCGCGCGGGTCTCCGTCTCGCGGCTGCCCGACCGATCCGGGATTGATCAGGTAGAGCCCATCGTTCTCCAGCTCGATCACCTCGCGGCTCTCCGCGCCCTCGGGCCTCCGCAATCGGATCACCCCGTTGCGGTGACACAGGAAGCCGCCCTGCAAGTGCGTGTGCCCGAAGAAAGAGAGTTGCCGCTCCAGGTAGGGGGCTACCTGGGTGATCGCGAAATTGGAAACCAGGTAGTCGTCCTCGTCGAGCGGCGAGCCGTGCAGAATCTGGAACGAATCCATCACCGCGGGGCCTTTGGGGAGGTTGCGCAGGTAGGCCAGATTGTCGGGGGTCAGGCTTTGCGAGGTCCAGTTGGCGGCGGCGCGGGCCACGGGATTGAACCATTCCAAGTCGTCGAGCCCGGCGCAGCCCTTGTCGTGATTGCCGCGCACCACCAGGTTGGCCCGCTCGCGCACCCAGTCCACCACCCGGTTCGGGTCGGCCCCGTAGCCCACCAGGTCGCCACAGCAAAGAACCTGCTCATAGTCTCCCTCGGCGTCCCGCAGGACCGCCTCGAGACCTTCCCAATTCCCGTGAATGTCGCTGAGGATCAAGTAGCGCACAAGCGTAACAGCGCGATCTCGGGCGGCGCCCCGATCCGCGCGGGAACTCCTACTGTGCCGATTCCCCGGGTCACCCAAAGCGCCGCCGGCCCTCGCCGGTAGAGTCCGTATGTGTACGGCGTGAAGAATCGGGCCACGTTCAAAGTCTGGTGAAGGATCTCGACAGTCACCTGCCCGCCGTGAGTATGGCCGGCGATGGTGAGGCCGAAGCCCATTTTCGAAGCCGCGTCGAAAGCGTTGGGATTGTGCGACAACAACACATTCGTCGCACCCGGCGCCACGAGCTTCTCCGCGCCGGCCAAGTATTTCATCCCCATTCGCTGGTAGTCTACTCCGCCGACATTCAGCGTAGCATTGCCGAATCGCAGCGCGCGCGCTTGCCACCGCAGGAAGCGGATACCCAGGCGCGCGCCCTGGACGGTGGTGGCCTTCTCGGAGCGGGCGTAAATCTCATGGTTGCCCAGGCAGCCCAGGATGCCGGCGTCGGAGCGCAGCCGGGCGAGTTGGAGCAGGCAGGCGTCCAGCGGATCGCCTTGGCCGGTGATCAGGTCCCCGGTGACCAGCGCCAGATGGGCGTGCAGCTCGTTGGCCATGTCGACGGCGCGCTCCAGCACTTTCTCGCTCAGGAACGGGCCTAAGTGGATATCGCTGAGCTGCACCAGCCGCAAGCCCTGGAGGTCCTTCGGAAGGTTGGGAACGGGCACATCGACCTCGCGCAGGCGAAGGTCGAAGCGCCCGATGAAAATGCCGAATCCCACCGCCGCGAACGGCGCGGCCGCAAGAGCGCTTCCCGCGGCGCGCAGGAGCCCGCGCCGCCGGCCGCTGAACTCCGGCACTTTCCGCCAGAGCCGGAGCACGAGGAATGCGCCGATCGAGGCCAGCGACCAGGCCAGCGCCCCCCCGCGGATCCAGGCTACCGTCCACGAGGACGGCAGCCGCAGGTACGCGAAGGGAAAATTCGAGAGGAAACCGAACACCACCCAGGCTATGAACAGGACGGAGGCTGCCTGGATCGCGCGGCGCATAGACGGCGATCGCTTGGCCGCCTCACACTCCAGCAGCCAACGGCGGAACTTCAGTTGAATCCCAACCACCCCCACGAGCCCCACGACTTCCGGCAGGTTGCGCCACGCAGTGCCCAGTATCCCCATCGATTAACTTCCATTGTATCCTTCGGCCGGCGGTCGCATGGGCCATAGGCTACAATCGAACCATGTCGCTGGTGGTGGTCGGATCGGTTGCCTACGACGGCGTCGAAACGCCGCGCGGACGCGTGGAACGCATGCTGGGCGGCTCGTGCACCTACGTCGCGCTGGCGGCCAGTTACTTCACCGAAGTCGCGATCGTCGCCGTAGTGGGAGAGGATTTCCGCCAGGAGGACTCCGACTTGCTCGCCGGCCGGGGCATCGACGTCGCCGGCCTCGAGCGCGTGCCCGGGAAGACCTTCTTCTGGTCGGGCGTCTACTCGGCGGACATGAACGACCGCACCACGCT
>PLEM01000494.1:0-3226 GCA_003137035.1 Bryobacterales bacterium
GACACGGTGGAGAAGGCCGAGGCAGCGGTGAAGTGGGCCAAGTATCCGCCGGTGGGACGCCGCAGCTCGGGCGCCGGCCAGCACCGGGGACTATGGGGAAGCGACTACCGCCAGACCGCCAACGACAACATGGTGGTGGTGATCATGATTGAGACGCCGATTGGCGTCGCCAACGCGGAGAAGATAGCCGCCGTCCCGGGGATCGATGTCATCTTCGCCGCCAGCGGCGACCNNAACTTCTCCGGACATAAGCAGGGCGAGCCGGAGTATGAAGCGCTGGTCACCAGAATTCACGATGTCACCCTGAAGGCCGGCATCAAGCTGGGTGGTCCGCTGAACTGGAAGAACCGTTCGGGATACACATTCCTTCAGGGCCCGCCGGAATCGATGCTCATCCAAGCGGGCGCGCAAGCAACCCTGGGGATCGCCCCTGCTCCGGGTGGCCCTCAGCGGTAGAGAAGCTGACCTACTCGGCTTGATAGGTCTTACTGTAACCGGTGCGCTCGTTGGTTACGGTGAACTTGCCGTCGGAGGCTACCGAGACCTTCAGAAGGTTTCCTTTGCACTCCGCGGTCGGTTCCAGATTGGCAATCATCTTCTCGTCGGTATTAACTGCCTTGGGCGTCCCAAGAGCCAGGTGCCCCTGCCATATATCCTCGAGGCCGGGCGAATTGCGGAGCACTTCAAAAACGCTGGCGGGTCCTCCCTTGCGCGGGCCGTTGTTCATAATGGCGACCTTGGGCTGGATGGCCCAGACGAACTGCGCTGAATTGGAGCGCTCGAGACCGTGGTGGGTGGTCTGATAGAGATCGATCTTTCCGATCAGGTTGGCCGGGCACACCAGCTTCTGCTCGTAGTTCTGAGTGAGATCGCCCATGTCGATGAAATCGAATTTGTTGTACCTCAGCACAAAGCCGACGCTCTGATCGTTGTCGGGATCGACCTCGGGAGGAAGTGGTTTGAAGTCGGCGCAAGCCGGGTTCTTCGCGCCGGCGCCCTTCAGAGGGGAGGTGATGGCCCGGCCGGCCGAGGCGATCACCTCGATATCGACGCCCTTGAGCGGGATGTGGTCGCCGGGCTTGAGAATCGTGCGCTTGCCCGCGACCAGCTCCTCGTAGGCCTTGTAGGCGGTGGCCACGTAGGCGCGGTCGAGCTCCACGGAGGGACCATGGTCGAAATACATGCCGATCGGAATCAACTTCGCCAGCGCCGGCAAGGTTCCATAGTGATCGCCGTGGAAATGGGTGGTCAGCAGGCAGTCGATCTTCTTCAGTCCCGCGTGCTGGATCGCCCCCAAGATGCGCTTGAGGTCGCGGTCGCCGGGGGTGACGCTGGCCGTATCCACCAGCAGCGATTCGCCGCTGGGAGACACGATCAGGGTGGCCGCCCCTCCCTCGGCGTCGATCCAATAGATTTCCAGAACCCGCGCCTCCGAACGCAGTGCGCTCACTCCCAACAGTCCTAGAACCACCGCGAGTTTTCTAAGCATTGATCGTTGACCTCCTGTGCAGCCGTCAGGCCGCTTTCGCCGCCTCGGCATTCGCCGGAATACGCCGGATCAGGTCCGCCAGCTCGCCGCGGTTCGCCGCGCCGATGGTGAAGCAGTCCACGCAATCCAGCCCGAGCACGAAGTGCAGCGCTTCGTCGACCCGGTTCCGCAGTACGCCCTCACCGAGGACCTTCATGCCGATAATGCCTTTGCCGGCCGCTTTCGACTGGCGCAGCAACGCTGCCACCGCAGCCGGGTCGGTCGAGTCCATGTTGACGCCGGCGGGATTGATGCGCACCAGTTGCACACCCAGCCAGGGCGTCTTCACGGCTGCCTTGAGCGCCCCGAAGGAATGGAAGGACGCACCCAGGGTGCGAACGATGCCTTTCTCCTTCGCTTCCGAAAGCACCTCCATCGCCCCCTTGCGTTCCTCCGGCCAGTTGTCCGTATGCACCCCGTGCAGCAGGAAGATGTCGATGTAGTCCGTCCCCAACTCCTGCCGGAAACGGTCCAGATCGGCCTTCATCTCGCTGGCCGTGCTCACACCGGACTTGGTCAGAATCGTCACCTTCTCGCGCGGGATGCTTTTCAGGGCTTGCTTCACATGGGGATGCGTCTTGTAGTGGTCGGCCGTATCCCAGAAGAACAGCCCCTGGTCGAAGCCGAACTTGAGGTAGTCGGCCACACCCTGGAGTCCCATTTGGCGCTGCAAGTTGCCGGCAAAGGTTCCCAAGCCGATCGCCAGCCGCGACAGCCGTATCTTGTCGGGCCCCAAGCTGAGGACATCGTTCGCTGTCCGAGCCGCCGCGCCCTGGAGCCAACGAGGGCTCGCCAGCCCCGTGACGAAGGCCGCCCCGGCCGTACCGTAAGCCGTACGAAGGAAACTGCGCCGATTCATTTGCACGTGTGCCTCCCTTGCGCCGCCGGTATTGGCCGGCGGCCTCGAACTGAGCCGGGATGCCCGTTATTGCCTCCCGGAGAGACCAAGTATACACGAACCGGGTTGGGGCGGAAAACCGAAAACGGCCAGCCTGAGACGTGCAGCGGTCTCAGCGGTAGCGGTACAGCGTGAAGCGCTGGATGCCCTCGGTGCTCAGGCGGGATCGCAGCGACGGCGCCTCGCCTTTTCGTGGCCATTTCAAGTACAGACAGTCCCCCTCGATGGTGTCGTCGCCGGCCAGCCGCCGGCCGGAAACCCAGCGGCCGTCGACAAAAACGCCTTCTTCCACAGTGTCCAGCCCCACCAGCGGGGGCCCCGGTGTGTTCGGAGAAAAGGCGACGCTGACGCCGAAGCCAGCCGCGATGTATTCGTCAGGCCCCGTGGCGATGAATATCGCCCCGCCGAGGGTCGGGGGCGCGGGCGCAGGTCCACCAGGTCTGTCCGGCAGGGTCCGGAGAAACGAGACCTCCAGCGTGTAGTTCCCCAACCGGATCTTCTGTGGCGGGTCCTTCGGTTCCAGCAGGACGGCGGACATGGCTCCCGTGCCCTGGTGTTCCAGAATCAGAGGCGTCAATTGCGTGATTAAGTCGTAGCCGCCGATCAGATCGTAGTCGGGAGTGAGACGTCGGTCGATCCCGCCCGCCATGGGCGAGAAACCGATCGCATCGTGGCGTCCGAAGGCGTACAGCACTCTGGCCGCGCCCTCCAGCCCGCCGACCGTCTCGGGTATCCAGAGCGGATTCCCGGACTGGGTGAACCGTTCGCACATCATCGCGAAGTCGAAGCCGTAAACGTCG
>PLEM01000494.1:3300-3422 GCA_003137035.1 Bryobacterales bacterium
CGCCTCGACCACCCGGCCGACGAAGCGCGCAAAGTACCAGGCCATGAAGATTTCCTCCGCGGGCCTGCCCTTGCCGAAAACCTCTTCCCAGGTCCCCGAGGTCTTGAAGCCGGCCGCCTCCC
>PLEM01000395.1 GCA_003137035.1 Bryobacterales bacterium
CATCAATGTTGGCACGGAGGGCACGGCAACGTGCCCTCTTGACCGGCAGAATGCGCTACCGTAGAAACTGCGAAAGGCCGACATGCCAAAACAAAAGCTCACCCCCGAAATCATCACCGCCGCCATCCAGGGCTACGAGGCGCAGAAGGCCCGCATAGACCAACAGATCGCCCAGGTCCGTGCCCTGCTGCCCGGTGGCTCCACACAGACCGCCGCCACGCCGGAACCCGCACCAAGAAAGCGCCGAAAGTTCTCCGCAGCAACTCGACGCAAGATGAAAGCAGCGCAACAGCGCAGATGGGCGAAGGTCCGAGGCGAGGCCGAGCCAGCACCAGCAGCCAAACCCAAGCGGAAGATGAGCGCCGCAGGCCGAGAAGCGATCATCGAGGCAACGAAGAAGCGTTGGGCGAGGGTCCGGGCGGAAGCTGCGAAGGCGGCAGCGAAGAAGACTGCTCCCAAGAAAGCTGCCGTCAAGAAGGTAGTCGCCAAGAAGGTGGTGGCGAAGAAGACGGCCCCGATTGCTGCCCCTGCTGAAGCGGCTCCCGCTCAATAGTCAGGTTCAGAGCCGGAAGTTCAAAAGGAAGAAACCAAGCACCAGGAATGCCAAACAGCAGAGGGGAGGCAAATCTTCAGAGGACCCTCCCCGTTTTGGCTTTCTTAGCGGCATCGTACTCAAGACTCCCCTCAAACTCGTAACGCAATGTCAGAAAGCCCTTCTCCATCGAAAGAGCGTGCGCCTCTAGCGTGATGCCACAAATGTGCTTTGGTCGTGGTGTTGTTTTGAAAACCCAAAACGATATCAATCTCCGCTCCCCTTTTACCAGTCCCATCATCCAATCCTGCGGTTCGTCCCATGTACTATCGGATGCCAAGAAATCAAACGTGTTGGTTACGGGACCATAAATATTGACGAGTGCCGCTGTTGTTTCGAGAAAAAGATCGTGTAGGTCATCGCCGTAACGGGTTGTCCGAACCTTTTTCCCACTTGCGATGATCTTCAGCAATCCCTGTTTCGGGGAAATTACTAAAAGGTAGTCTTCAAAGTCCGGGTGGGGGTCCGGGGCGGTCGCCACCTCCAGAACATCGTCGCCATAAACGTCGCTATCCTTCACAGCGCCTTGCCCTACCAGCTTAACGACTTGCTCTTTTGTCATGCCCCGCTCGAATCCAAACGGTCCAGCGGCGAATGCGCTACCAACGAACAGGCAATACAAAGACAACGAAATGCGTTGTGTGCTCATCAGACGCTCCTGTTATCGTCATGTTGCTGATTTCTATAATTATCGCACCTTGGCATTCGGGCGTGTCTGAGGGCTTCCCGAATCGTGATGGGCGGTGCCATCCTGAATCGGGCTGGAAAAGGTTCGGAAAGAAGCCTCTGTGCGCCGTGCGAAAAACCTCTCAACACATCTCGCAGGAATCTCCCCGTCCTTACATGGCGGCGATGCGGGCGGTTGCGGCGAAGATCAGAGAAAGCGGAGAGAACGAGTAGGGGCGTCATGGGCACCGCCCTCGCCGGGATGCTGTTCCCTTCCGGGCTGGTGGCGAACGATCTTGGAGCCTGTGTGCGCCTTCAGCGGTCAAACTGGAGGGGTTGGTGCTGTGGTGATGACGGTGACGACAGTTCTTGCGGTGATTACGGTGTGGTGGGGCTGAAGGGACTTGAACCCTTACGTCCTCTCGAACGCCAGAACCTAAATCTGGTGCGTCTGCCAATTCCGCCACAGCCCCATTCGACCGATTCTACCATTCATCTTGCCTGTGACACGACCCGGCGTGAAGTGCCGCAGGGAACGACAATAATACACTGAATCGAAACAGCTTCCTGTAAACACACTGGATTTAGGTTCCAGCGCCCGCAAGGGCTTGGGAGTTCGACTCTCCCAATCCGCACCAATGAAATCAATAGGTTAGCGACAATCACTGAATCGGCCCCGGATGCCCTTGTGTGCCTACAGTGTGCCGGTCTTTCCGTTCCGCTTCCTCTTCCGCTTCCTTCTGCACCAGTTCCGCTCCCTTGTGTGCCAGGTACTCGCCCAGGCGCCGCCCCGCGTCCTTCAGGTCCGCCTCGCTCACGATGTTGTAGCGGTCGAAAACCGCGCGGGTCCGGTGGCCTGAAATGGACATAGCCACCCGCTCTGGTACGCCGGCCCGGATGAGGTTCCGAACGCCCGTTCTCCTCAAGTCGTGAAAGAGCTTGGTGGGCTTGCCGGCCTGGTCGATGAACCCGGCCACCTTGCAGGCTCCCTCCCAGGCGTCCCGCAGGGTATGGCCGCCGATGGGCTGCCCGTCACGGGCCAGCACCCAAGGGCACGAGGGAAACTCCTGGTCGCGGGTCGCCTTCCCGATGGCGAGCATTCCGCAGAGTTCGGGTGCCAGTGGGATCAACCGGGCCTCACGATTCTTGGTGCTTCCCGGTTCCAAGCGGACCACGTGTTCGAGCAGGTCAACTTGGTCCCATTTCAACGGCAGAATCTCACCGCGCCGGCATCCCGTGAAATAGGCGAACGTCACAGCCAGGCGCGCCCAGAATTCGGGCATAGCGGCGCGGATCTTCAGGAACGCCTCATGCTCGAAAAAGCCCACTCTGACGTTATCCTCGCGCAGTTCCGGTATCTTCGGCACGCGCGCCACCCGCGGCGGTGTCGAATCGTGGCCCAGGTGGAACGCCCTCCTCAGCAAGGCGAGACTGCGGTTGATTGTGGCGGCGGCCGCGCCCTTTTCCTGCCGGGCCGCGATGAAGCGTTGAACTGTGGTCGTGCCCACCTTGGGTATGCGGAGGTCGCCGAAGTAGGGCCTCAGGTGGACTCGGACCAGGGTTTCCGCCCACCAGTAGCACTTCCGGTTGATCTTGTAGTCGAGCAGCAACGCGTCGAGCAGGGTATTGACGGTTGCCTTGGACAGAACGGTTCCTCCCAGGTCGCGCTCCCGCAAGGATTCAGCCAGGTACGCTTCGGCGTCCCGCTTCAAGCCGTGGACGGTCTTGTTCTGGTAAGTGCGCTTCCCGGTTGCCTGGTCGCGCCCTAGGTATGTCCGCACCAACCAGACGCCTTTTCCTCGCGAGATGATTTGACCGGGCATCTCATTCCCCTTTCGGTTTCCGTGCCCGCTTTGACCGTTCGACCCCAGCCTCCAGGCTTGCCTTCAGAGCCGCACTCCCCGGCATGATGGCCTCTATTACGTCCCCGCGGGTGAGCGTGGTTCGTTCCAGCAGAGCCGCTGCCACCGCCTCAATCGCCACCCAGAACACATTCACAAGGTCCCGCGATGCCAGAAAACAGAAGTGCAAGTAGGCGTCAGTGGTTTCCTGCGAACCACAAACGTAGAGTGCAAGATCGACGGCGTTTCGATTGTCGCTCTGCATACCGTAACGCGGCCGCATGCCGCGAAACTTCTCTTCTGCAAGCTGTCCAGCAAAGCTGGCAATGATGTGGCGTTCTAAGAGCAGTCGTGTGCGGTCATTCGACTCACTATCGGGCCTGAACCACTTCGGGCGTCCATGCAGAACGTGCCCCAAACTGCCAGATTCGGCATCTGGCTTGATGGTGGCGTGTTTAAACCTCAGACCTTCACGCCATGCAGCAACGGCGTGGCCGGCTTCGTGGTAGGCCGTAGCTCGGAGCCGCCTGGTATGCACCCGCCCCGGTACTTTCGTGGCCGGTCTCATCGGTCCCCCTTGAGCTTACCCGCTTTCCACTTCGCCCTCGCAGAGCGGACCTTCGCGCTTGCCGCCGTCTTCAACCCGCCGGCAGATCCGCCTTTCCTACAAAAGGCCTCCATCACCGCCGCCGAAGCGACAACCGCGATGAACACAACAGACAACCCTAACAGTATGGTCTCCATGCTCCCGCCTTTCCAGTTCCTTGCTCTGTCAGGTGGTGCCGCCATGCGTTCAGCATTTCAGTCCCCCTTCGGCTTGTGCGCCGCCGCCCATCGTGCCCGCGCCGCATTCCGCGCGGATTCGCTCCGCTCCTCGGCCGTCATCTTTCGGACTCGCGCTTTTCCGCCGCGCCGCCCGAGCGCTACGGCCGCCGGATTCTTTCGTTTGGGTGCCATCGCCTCAACTATATGCGAAGCGGTTCGTAGTGTCAAGCCCGCTTGCCGTCTCGCCTGATGGTGCGCTCGTTGACGCCGTGCTGGATGGCCAGGGTTTCAGCGGTCTTTGGCGAGCGGTGGACATTTTGTCCACTGCTTGCGCCTCCAATGGCTCCGGCTTCCGCCGCCGTCTTCTTCGTCCGGTTGTACCTCCGCCCCCGCAGGATGCTGGCCTGGTCCGCGTGGCAGGCCCCAGGAGCGATCAGCGGGTAGCAGGTGACACCCCAGCACCACCTCCGTCTGCCGGATCTTGTTTTCTGACACCTGGGCGAGTTCGGCCAGCTTGTGGCGGGTCTCTCGGGATCTGCGGAAACCCTCCGGCGGATTCACCGGAGGGTTTTTCTTCTTGCCCCTGCCCCCTTGCTTCCCGCCCTCCGCCTTCGCCTGCTGGCGCCCGTTGCTCACTCGCTGCGCGGCAGCCGGACGCGCACCAGCCGGACATCCGCCGCTTGCGGCCCCTTCTCGCCCCGAACCACGATGAAGCTCACCTCGCAGCCCACGGGTGGCGCAATGCAGCCCTCGACAGAACTGACGTGAAAGAAGATTTCCGGGTTCGCACCCGGATGGCCGGTGAGTCCCTCGATGAAGCCGAAGCCGCGCCGGTCGTTGTAGCGTCTCACTATTCCATTCATCGTTCACCTCTCGAAGATGGCGCCGGGTGAACCTTCGGCCCGGCGCCTTCGTTCGGGCGCCATGCCAGTAGCGCCCGAAATCCAGTTAGTAACTCTCGCCTAAGTCGCGTCAAAAGGGCGACTGACTGAAGCTGCCGGTAATGATGCTCGACGGCTTGTAGACGCACAGCGCCACTCTCTCTTCGGCCCGGATCGCCAACATGTTCCTGACGAAGTAGTCCGCGTGGCTGTCGGACACTTCCACGATGCCATCGACGCGCACGTGAAGCGCCGCCCCGGTGGAGAAATCGCCCAGCGTAAATGTGCCTTGGGCTTGCGCGGCTGTCACCGCCACGGGCAGACCGAAGAGCCGCGTTTCCGCCATCTGCGAGGGGTCGCCGAAGAGGTACTGGCCGGTTGAGGTTTTGCACAACCTGATTTTCCAAAAATCGAGCGGATGCAACACAATCGCCGTCGCCATGTAGTTAGAGGTGGCCAGTTGCGCGATGGCCCATCCGAGAATGTCCGCGAATTCCCACCCGTCGCTCGGGGCGAGAAGGCTGGTATCGAAGGAGGTCGCTTGATGGTTCAGGCCGTTGAGGTTTTCGCCGATGGCGTCGCCGCTCAGAATTTGAGCGTCCTCTTCGTCGAGCAAACTTCCGAGGAGATGGACGTTCACCGATTCCTGCAACCCGGCCAAGTCCGCGATGGCTTGCTTACTTGCCGGAATCCAGACGGCAAGCGTGCGAACTTTCTCCGAAGCGGCAACGTACGTGACGCTCCCTTGACCTTTCAACTCGCCCTCGGCCACGGGGCTGGCCTTCGGGTAGGCCGTCACCTTGACGAAATCGACCATGCCGGCGGAGGTCGGGACGTTCCGCAGCAATTGGCGAAGCCGATAGGTTCTCAGCGCCGCCGGTATGATGCCCGAGACTCTCTCGGGCATGAACACGCCGGAGGTTCCGAACCCAAGATCCGCCTGCGTTACGGCTTTCGTCTGGAGCAGGGTTTGCATGTCCTCGACTCGTACCGCGATCCGCCCGCGTTGCGTCTGGGAAAAGCTCTTGAAGGCTGCATCCTCGAAGACCTTCTCCGCCAAGTCGATTCTGGCTCCGCCGCCGCTCGCGCCGCCGCTGTAATTCGGGCGCCTGGATTTTACCTCGAAGTCATCCATTCTCCGGGTGATTGCCGCCTGGTCCGCCTTGACTCTGCCGAGCAGGGTTGCGGTCTTGTCGCGCAAATCGTGCACCACTGCCACGATGTCTTCGGCCATTGATTCACTTAGTTTGTCGGCCATGAAAGAAGTCTCCTAGAATTTCGGTTTGAATGTCGCTGCGGGGATGTCCCCAGCGCGTGTCCGCAGGGCGTCGGGGCGATTCGCGGTCGGGTTGCGCGCTGTCGCCCATGACTGTCCGCGCACATGCGACTGCGGAGGCTGCGCCTCGCAGAATCCCATTATACCGCCAAAAACATTCCCGGTGGAACATGTTTCAATTCAACTCGCGCTTGGGTGCCCGTGGTGCACGATTGTTCAGGAGTTTGGCCAGGATGGTAGCCTGCTCGTGCGCGACGCGCTGGCCTGAGGTGACGGCCGCGGTGAGGCTCCGGCCAAGGTCTTGGAGTTCCACCAAGGCAGGCTCCAGCGTGTCCGCTGACGCTTCCACGCGCTCCACGCGCGTCTGGAGTGCCTCCAGCGCCGTTTGGTTTCGCTCCATCAAGCTCGCGATCTTCACCAGCACGCCGCCGAGGTCGGTCTCGCCGCCCGCGGATTGTTTGGTCTTCGGTTCGTCAGAGTCCATTCCGCTCCTCTTTGTCGTTCGGTTGAATCGTTTCCAGGAATCCGCGCCGCCCAAGCCGCTCCCGCACCTCAAGCGCTGCCGCCTGGGTTGGGTACTGTTCCAAGTACCGCTTGATGCGCTGCGCGTGCTCCAGGGCGCCGCGGCTGTCCAGCTCTCGAAGTAGGGCCGCGAATTGTCGCCGCCGCGAGGTCGGACTTATGAACGCGGCCAGCTCGGGGACCAGCACCAGCTCCCAGAATCGGGACGGCGTTAACTGAGTTACTGGATTCCGCTTGAGACGCGCCCTCATAGTCTGTCCGATTCACTCGGCCGTCCAACCGGGCGCCTAGGTTGATCGCTGTCCGCCAAGCCGAGCAGTCGCCACACTTTTTGATATTGCGCGCTCAACTTCGGCTCTAGGTCCGCGAGCGGGTGGCGCCGCTGCTTGTCACCCACTCCCACCACCAGACCCTCAGCTTTCAGCACTGAGCGGACCTCAGCTAGGCGGTCGGCCAACCGGCATAGTTCCTGGAGTAGGTCTTCCGTTCCGCGGACTTCGAATTCGCTCGAAATCCGTCTCCACAATTGCCGGCCGGCGGCCTGAAGATCGTTTGGTGCTAGTCGCTGTCGTTTCATCCGTCCTGCCTCCCCGCATAATGCGGTTTCGAGTTAAATTGTTGTGTCATGCTCGCGCGTGCTGCGTGGGTTAGCCTGCTCAGCGATTACTAAGTCCCTCCCTATCAATAACTTAGCGCCTCCGCTCTTTTCCATCAGTCGCCCCGCCGCTCCACCGCTGGCCAGCCGGATGCAACGGGCTTGCGCTGCATGGCTCTGTCTGTCGCCGCAAGTCGGCAACCCTTGCAACCTCGGTCGAGCGCACCTTCGAGTAACCGAATGCGCTTCTCGATCCTTGTCACCAGTCCATGCAGCTCGCCCAGGTGGGCGGCCTGCAACTTTCCCATTGCCTCGATGTGATCGATCCTGAGCTTGAGCGCCAACCGTTCAGCGTCCATTCCGCACCTCCAATCCGGGCAGCCGCGCTTGTGTGGGCGCCGCCGCGTTCCGTTCACCCGCCGCCATGATCCCCCGCGCCCAAGCGACAAGCGCCGCCGTCTCGCCCCCGTGCCGTTCCGGGTCCTCCAAGATGGCGCGGGCCGCCCGCCGGTTCTGGTCCATGTAGGCCATCGTGCGCTTCGTGCCCGTCGCCCCATGCTGGCGTATCACTTCATGCTCCTCGACGCGCTACAGGTCACGGCAGCGCCAGCGGTGGCCACTCCGGGTGGCCCCGTCGGAAGTTCGCTCGCATCCGGCCCCCCCGGACCCGTGGGAGGTTCATCCGGTCCTCGGTCTGGAGGTCCGCAGGCGGCCAGCGCCAGCAACAGGAACACCAGTGCCACCACCGCACACTTGCTCATGACTTCGGCAACCTCGTTCCGTCTTTGTCCCACACGTCATCTGGGGCGGGATTCGCCTGTTCCTCGTGGTGCCGCTTCTTCTCGAAGTATTCCCGCAGGACGCGCGGGAACCAGGCGAAATACTCCGGGCCACTCTCGGTTCCGTAGCACAAGCCGCGCTCATTGTTGAGGTAGACCAGCGCGGCGTAAATGTTCTCTTCGGGTGCGCCGCCTGTCGCTTCCACTACCTCCACGACTTGCCGATCACTCGGGACTTGGCCTCGCATGTATTGGGCGAGCAGCTTCTTCAGTCCGGGGTATTGCTTGGGCTTTGAGGGGGGGAGAGAAACACGGCGCGACGAACGGCTGCTTTTGCCGTTTGTCGGGCAGTCTTGGTCAGAGTCTTGAGACTTGTAAGACTGAGAGTCTCCTGCGAGTTGTATGTCTACTTTCTTGACTACCTTCGGTCTACTTTCTGGACTACCGGGTAGTCTACTTTCTGGACTAGTCTGTTTTTGGCAATCCGCCAGAATTGCCTGCCAGTTCACCGCGTAGGTGTTCGTCTTCGATCCGCCGTGGGTCACGGTGAGTAGACTCTTTGCCTCAAGCCCCCGGAGCGCCTCGACGGTGGCCTGTCGGCTGAGGCCGGTCCCGTAATCGAGTCGCCGCCCATCCCGCGTCGTGATACCCCTGCAAATCTGGCTGAGGGAAATGGCATCTGTCTGCTTCCCGAAGCCGATGGTGCGACGGGCGACAAACGTCAAGACTTTCCACTGAGCACCCGAGAGCCGATACATGCAGTGGTCGGCCAGCGTCTCGTAGGCTTGAGAAGCGTGCTCCATGCCCGGCGGTAGATAGCGCTCGCTCATTCGGGTTTTCCCCCACGCGGTCGGCCACCTGCGTTTCCTGGAAGACACACGATCAAGCCGCGCTCTTCCAGGTGGTGCAAGGCGCGATAGGTTGCGGACAGCGATAAGCCTGTGCCCTCGGCGATCTCACGGGCCGTGATGCTGGCCTCTGGCATCAGCTTCGGAGTCTCCGCGCTCGCGCCGCGGTCGGGTTGGGGTGCGTTCGCCATCGGCGCGCCCTACGCTGCGGGTTGGTCGCTGCCCTTGCGCCGCCATCCGCCGGGCAGGGCCTTCCCGCCGGTCTGGATGAACTCCTCAAGCCGCTTCGGGTCGATGCGCGTCTGTCGCCCGAGCTTCACTACGGGCAGAATTCCTTCTCGTGCCAGTTGCGCCGCCCGCGGGTAACTTATGGCGAGACGGTCGCAGACTTCCATGATCGTTAGCAGTTTGTCGCTATCCATGCTAGCGATTATGAGGCGTGTTTCTGGAAGAAAAGGTATACTACTTGCGCGCAGGTTTGCGAGGTCGGCCTGGTGGTCGCTGCAAGCCGATCAGGTGGGTTAGTTCGGTGACTTCGTGCTTGACCGTCTCGTAACCAACAGGTGCGGGATACTTGCTTGCGATGGCCTGATAGGTCACGCCCTCAACTTGATGGCGGGCGGCCCACTCGAAGATATGCTCCAGCGGGGTGCGGGTCTTGAAGATCAACCCGCGTCGCCGGCATACGTCCATGATCGCGGTTAGGCGCGCGTGCAGGCGCCGCGGCATACGTTGCTTAGCGACCTTCAGGCGCGACACTTCCGGGTTGAAAATCTTGCGGTCGGCCGCGGATTCCCAGGTCAGATTGGTTCCGGGAGTGGAGATGATCCAATACCATTGGCCGCGACGCTGGAACCTAGCAGCCGCGTCCGCTACCGCTTCGCAGGCCCATCCCGCGAGTTCGCGCCCACAGATCAGCCCCCACCGCCGGCAGAGCTTCGCTATGACGTTCTGTTGTGGCCCGGCGGGGCTGCCGTCCTCGTTCTCGCCCGGTAGATTCCAGAACCCGGCAGGGCCGAAGGGCAATCTTGGAAGGGACGCTGCAAGCCGCTTCATCTCGGCCAGCATGTCGGGGTACAGGTCGATGGCAGTTTCCAGGAAGTACACGCGCGCCGTAACCCGCGCCAGCGCCTCATTGGTCACTTCGCCGGAGCCGAAGTGTGGGAACTTGGTGCCGGTTTTTGTGTGCCGATAGTGTGCCAACTCCGCCGACTTCGCCATATCTTCGCTAAACTCAGAATACAACCACCCAGGCCGCAAGTCAATACTCAGGCTTGACTTAGCCCCGTCAGAGTAACTCAGTGTAACTCACTGAAAACACGAGTTACGGATTTAGGTTCCAGCGCCCGCAAGGGCTTGGGAGTTCGACTCTCCCCATCCGCACCAACCCTATCCCACCGGCTGGCTTGGCCCGCCCAGGAGCGCGCCCTTCAGATGCCGCACGGCGACGACGGCGATTGCGGCCATACATGCCGCCGTCACCAGAATCACCATCAGGCGGCGTTGCGGCGAGAGCTCCCGGGCTTGCGGATGCGGCCCGGGGAATTCCAGCGAGACCGCCAGGTGCACCTGTGCCGGGCCGCGCCCTTCCATCCGGTTGTCCACCACCACGCTGTAGTCGCCGAGCGGCCCGGGGCCGTACCGGAACTGGCCCGACCTCTGGTAGTCGGTTGCGGCGAGCACGCGGTGGCCGAGCCCGGCGCGAAGGCGTTCCAGGTCTTCCTGGTGCATCAAGGCGACGCGAACGCCGGCGCCGCCGCCGTCCACCCAGTAACGGCACTCGATGATGGCCGGCTGTTGCCTCAGCTCGATATCGAAGGAGCGCCACTCGGCCGCCGGCACCTGGACGGCTTCGTCCAGTAACGCCACGGTTCCCGGGCTTGCCGCGAGCAGCAGAAAAATGGCCAGGATCATTGCGCTTCCGAGTAGACGACCTCGCCGCCCACCACGGTCATGGTGACGCGCGTGGCCGGAATCTCGCGCGGGGGGATGCGCATGATGTCGGCCGAGAGCATGACGAAATCGGCAACTTCTCCGGGCGTGAGCGAGCCTTTTTGGTTCTCCTCGAAGGCGGCCCACGCGCCGCTCCAGGTCCAGCTCTTCAGGGCTTCCTCGCGCGTCATGCGCTGATCCGGGAACCAGCCCCCCTCCGGATTGCCCGCGCGATCCTGGCGCGTGATGGCGGCGTAGAAACCGAAAAGCGGGTTGGGCTCCTCGACGGGGAAGTCCGAGCCGTTCGGCACAATCGGGTCGAGGGAGAGGAATCGCCGCCAGGCGTACGCGCCCTTGACGCGCTCGGCGCCGAGGCGCGCTTCCGCCCAGCGCATGTCGCTGGTAGCGTGGGTGGCCTGCATCGAGGGAATGATCGAGTACTTCGCGAACAGCTCGAAATCCTCGGGAGCCACCACCTGCGCGTGCTCGATGCGAAAGCGGCGGTCGTTGGGGCCGCCGAGCACCGCGGCGTAGGCCCCGAGCACCATGCGATTGGCGCGGTCGCCGATGGCGTGCGTGTTGACCTGGAACCCGCGGCCGCCCGCCTCGCGCGCCACGCGCGCGATCTGCTCCTTGGTGAGCATGAGCAGGCCGGAGTTGCCGGGGTCGTCCGTGTAGGGCGCGAGCAGCGCCGCCCCGCGGCTGCCCAGCGCGCCGTCGGCCAGCAGCTTGATGCTGCGAACGGTCAACCGCTCGCCGATTTCCGGCCCGCGCTTCAGATACTCCCGCCACAGCGGGCCGGGGCCGCCGATCATCGCGTACACCCGCACCGGCAATTCGCCGCGCGCAATCAGGTCGCGGTAAGCCGCCAGCTCCTGCGCGCTCACGCCCGCGTCATGCACGGTGGTAATCCCCAGCCGCGCGCACTCCCGCGCCGCACGCGCGATGCGCCGGCGGGTCTCTTCGGGAGTTGCCGGCGGGATCTTCCGCAACACCAATTCCTCCGCGCGGTCGATCAGGATGCCGGTCGGCTCGCCGGATTCCGTGCGCAGGATTCGTCCTCCGGGCGGGTCCGGAGTCTTCGCGGTGATGCCCGCGATCTCGAGCGCCTTGCGATTCACCCAGGCGGCGTGCCCGTCCACGCGCGTGAGGTAGACCGGGTGCTCTGAAGGAAGATCCTCGGCCGTAGGGAACCGCCCGCCCCAATTGGTTTGGTCCCAACTGCGCCCGCGGATCCACTCGCCCGGCTTGCCGGCATAGGCGATGCTCACGCCGGAGAGGTCTGCGCCGGCAAAATTGCCGGCCGTGAGCTTGAACGCGCCCACGCCGACGCAGCTCGGAGGAACATCACCGGTCAGTTCACATTTGCAGGGTACGGAGCAGGCGCAGGTCTCGGTGTAGAGACCGGTCACGTTGTAGGGCACTTTATCGGCCGCGCGGGCTGCGAGCGCCAGGGACATTAACAGGACAAACGAGATAACGTGTTTCATTTTTGCTTCTTACTTCTATCTTGGATGTGATTGAGGCGGACTTCCGGGAAGCGCCAAACGGCTCTTGGGGATGGGGTGGAATCGTCAGATTGCGCCAAGGTCTGGCGGCAATCATCTGCGATAACCGGAAGGGTAACCTTGTTGATTAAGGTCCCCAAGGAATGCATCTTCCTCTGGAAATCAAATTTCTGGGAGCTATTAGCAATGCTGAGCGTCGGTCGGGGACACGGCTCGCGCGCGCTTGGCAAGCCGGCGAAGTTGCGGCTAGGCCGGTTTAAAGCCGCGAAAAACTTTGTCGGCCACGCGATCGAGCACCACGCAGCCTAGGTAGCCGCTGAAAGCGGCGAGCACGAACGCGCCGAAGGGCGTGCCGAGGATGCCGGCACTAACGTCGACGGTCACAAGTCCGGCCCAAGCGGCGCCGACGAAGAGCACGCCGACCAGCATCCCTTCAACAAGGCGGCGGGCGAGCAGGGACGATTTCCTTCCCTTGTTGCGCAGATACCGCGCGGCGCCACCCAGGCCTCCGCCCATGATCGACGCCAGCGCGGCCGCGACCGGCAGCACGACGCGGACCGGAAGGGTGGACTTCAGGTTGCCCACCTCCGCCCGGACCTCGTCGGTCCCGTAACCGAGCGAACGGAGTTCGGCGGTGGCGGTGGATTGGCCGGCGGCGAGTGTCACGCTTGCCGGGAGCCGAAGGCGCCGGCTCGAGAGATGGATCGTGAGTGCATCCGCGGTCGGGAGTGGCTGACCGTCGCGGGCCAGCAGCGTCACGGCAAGCGTCGCCGTCCCCAGGCCAAACGCGTCGATCTGCCCCGACGGCAGGGAGATGTCCAGGCTGCCGGGCTCGCGGTGAATCGCGGCACTGGCCTTGAGTTCATCAACCGGGCTGGACCGGGCCGTGAACAAGGTCTCGCCGTCCACCTGGTTGGTGGCGAGGACGACCCGCTGGTAACCGGAGGTGCCGCTGCGGTGGATGATCACGGTGTCGGCCTTGATCCGGGCGTTGGAACCCTCGGCGAAGAGCGCCACCGTCTTGGGTGACGTCAGTGGTTGTTCGTGGCCGTCCTTGAAATCGTAGCCTACCGTCACTTCGGTCGAATACGCCTTGGTCTGATCGTTCCAGACAAGCGGTACGGCCAGCGGGTGCAGAAAAAGGCCTCCATCGTTGGCGGGGTTGCCGTTCTTGTCAAAAGTGAGGTACCTCCCCGGGAATTCTAGTCGCTCCTTTCTCATTGTTTGCCGTCCGAATTCGGTCGGCAGGAGCAGGTAGGATTTTCCTGGGGTTATCTCGGCCTCGAGCGCACCAGTGCTGCTGGGCGCAACTGTGACCGGTTTTCCCGATTCATCGAGCAGTTTGACCCGGGCTGGCGCCGCCGATTGCCCAATCGCCGGGAGCCGGGCGCGCCTCGTGGCCAACTTAATGGCGGACGTCGGAGTAGTGGCTGGCGGTTGGCTGGTACCGAGCGCTGCTTCAGCGGCGGTATGACCGGCCGGGACCGCCGCCTTTTCTTGGGCAAAGGCGACGGTGACAGCCAGAAGCCAAACTATGAAGATTGCCGAGTTTCTCATGGGGGCAGTCGGGTTGCGCGCTGGACGGCACGATGCACGTGGATCGCAGGCGGCCGAGAACCGCCCGCCCGGGCAGACTGTACCTCAAGGCGGATCGCGCGCAACCGGGGGCCGCAATTACCTCCAGCCGCCGCACCGCGGCCCCCAGCCGCTTTTAAAGCGAGTCGACGAAGATCAGCACGCCCGTGGCGTTGTCGAGGCCGCCGCGGTCGCTGGCCAGCGCGATGATCTTCTTGAGTCCGTCCTCCGGGCTGGCGGTGTTCGCGAGAAAACCCGACAGTTCATTCTCCTGCATGAACCGCGTGACCCCATCGGTGCAGAGCAGAATGCGGTCGCCGGCCCGCAGCTGGCGGATAATGACGTCCAC
>PLEM01000166.1 GCA_003137035.1 Bryobacterales bacterium
ATCAATGTTGGCACGGAGGGCCTGGTGGCAGTAGTGGTACAGAACCGGGGGTTGTCCGAGCCGATTCTGGTACTCCATCTGCATAGCCCGGCGTTCGCCTATCACGGCCTCACACGCAACGCTAAGGGATGGTTTCCGAGGGGGCATCCCTTGATTATGGACCCTCATCGGCCGGGCGACCATGCCGCGGGCGCGGTACGTTTCACTGAAAAATCGCGGCGGGCTTTTGCGAGGGGTGGACTGCAACCACCGGCCTTTGGGCTATGAGCCCGACGAGCTACCAGACTGCTCTACCCCGCATATACACGGCAGCGCAGGGGGAGCAGCGGGTCAAAGACGATTAATCGCCCTTCGGCAGGCCGCCCTGATCGCTCAGGAAGGCCATGGTCTTCACGCCCGAGATGTCGAAGCGCTTGCGGCAGCGCAGGTTCTTGCAGGCCACCTTGTCTTCCAGTAGCACCATGTAGCTCTGCGCCTTCTGAAACCGCGCGCGGTCGCGCTCGTCGGCGCCGCCGGGCAGACGGTCCTTCTTCTTGCGCAGCAGCCAGCGCAGATCGTACTTGTCGGAGGTCCGGCAGAACGGGCAATGCAGCTCGGTCGGCTTGGTGGTTTGCGATTCGGTGAAATACGCTTTTTCGTCCACGGGGTTCAGGCTCCTTTGAAGCTCGCCTCGAGCAGACCGGCGAACTCGTCGATATCGTTTCGGGAAATGTTCAGCGGCGGCGTAATGCGCAGCACGTTGCCGTAGAGTCCGCCCTTGCCCACCAGCAGCCGGTTCTCACGGGCCGCCTCCATGATCTGGGCGGTCGCCTCCGGCGCCGGCGTCTTCGTCTGGCGGTCCTCGACCAGCTCCAGGGCTTGCATCAGCCCCATCCCGCGCACATCGCCGATCAGCGGATGCCGCTCCTGGAGTTCGAGGAGTTTCTCGCGCAGGTACGCGCCGGTTTCTGCGGCGTTGGCCGCGAGACCCTCCTCCTCAATGAAATCGATCACGGCCTTGGCGGCGGTAGCGGACACCGGGTTGCCGCCGAACGTCGAGATAGTAAGGCCCTGGACGCTCGCGGCCACCTCGGGCCGGGCTACCGTGAGGCCGATCGGCGTGCCGTTGCCGAGGCCTTTGGCGCTCGTGATTACGTCCGGCACGACGCCCCAGTGCTCGATGCCGAACCACTTCCCGCCAGTGCGTCCCCAGCCGGTCTGCACTTCGTCGCTGATGAAGATGCCGCCGTGGTTCCGCACGATCCCGGCTACGATCGCGAAATACTCGCGCGGCGGCGTCACAAAACCGCCCACGCCTTGAACCGGCTCCGCGATGAAGCCCGCGATCCGCCCCGAGGTGGTAGTGCGGATCAACTCTTCCACGTCGCGCGCGCAGCGCAGATCGCAGGAGGGATAGCCGAGTCCGAACGGGCAGCGGTAACAGTACGCGTTGTGCGCGAACACCACGCCGGGTTGCAACGCCCCACCGATTTTCCAGGGCGACTGGCCGGTGAGCGCCATGGTCAGCGCCGAGCGGCCGTGATAGGAGTGCCGCAGCGCAATGATCTCGCTCGACCCGGTGTAACAGCGCGCCGCCAGGATAGCGGTCTCGTTCGCCTCGCTGCCGCTGTTGGTGAAAAACGATTTCGTCAGCCGGCCATCCGGCGTGATCGAGGCGATCTTCTTGGCCAGCGCGGCCACCGGCTCGGTCGCGAACAGCGTCGAGACGTGTTGCAGCCGGTCGATCTGCTCGTGCAGCCTGCGGTTCACCCGCTCGTTCGAGTGCCCCACGCTGATGGTGACGATGCCGCCGAAGAAATCCAGGTACTGGTTCCCGTCGGCGTCCCACACGTGCTGATCTTTGGCGCGCGCAATCACCAGCGGCTCGCGGTAGTAGTGAAACACCGCGGGGAACAGGTACTCCTGGCTGGCCAGGATAATCTCTTCCTTGGTCATGGCAGCGCCTCGTCCATGATACCCCGGCCGGCCCCGTTTGCTCTAATAGAGACGATGAGAATCACCGCCATCGACACCTACATCGCCGGCAATCCCTGGAAGAATTGGCTGTTTGCGCGAGTCTCTACCGACGAGGGCCTCTACGGCGTCGGAGAGGGCACGCTCAACTACTTCGCCAAGACCGTCGAGGCCGCCATCCACGAGCTCACGCCGCTGATCCTCGGGATGGACCCGTTCCAGATCGAGATCATTTCGCAAAAGCTGATCCGGGACGTGTACAGCGAGGGCGCGCAGATTCACATGTGCGCGGTGGCGGCCATCGAGATCGCCTGTTGGGACATCATCGGGAAGGCCTGCAATCAGCCGGTCTACAACCTGATGGGCGGACGCTGTCACGAGAAGCTGCGGGCCTACGCCAACGGCTGGTACCGCGGCCCGCGGACGCCCGAGAGCTTCGCCGAAAAAGCCCACACGGTGGCGGCGCGCGGCTACACGGCGCTGAAGTTCGATCCCTTCGGCAACAACTGGCGGATGCTGCCGCGGCGCGAGTTCGACCTCTCGATGGACATCATCCGCGCCGTGCGCGACGCGGTAGGCGATGCGGTGGACCTGCTGATCGAAGGCCACTCGCGCTTCAACGTCGCCACCGCCGTCGAGCTAGCCGAAGCGATGCAGCAGTTCCGCCCGGCCTGGTTCGAGGAGCCGGTGCCCCACACCAACATCCACGCGATGGTCGAAGTTGCGCGGCGCAGCCCGGTTCCTATCGCCACCGGTGAGAGCCTCTCCACCAAGCAGCAGTTCGCCGAGCTGCTCGGCTACGACTGCGTCGACATCCTGCAGCCGGAGCCGCTGAACCTCGGCGGCTTGTTCGCCACTCGCAAGATTGCCGATATGGTGGACGCGCACTACGGCGTGATCGCCCCGCACAGCGCGCAGGGGCCGGTCTGTTCGGCGGCTTGTGTGCAACTGAACGCCTCCACGCCGAACTTCTTCATCCACGAAATCTTCGACGAGTTCAACGAACCCTGGGAGAAGCAGATCGTCACGCACCCGGTCGAAGCGGTGAACGGCTACATCGACATTCCCGACCGGCCGGGGCTGGGCGTCGACCTGAACATCGAGGAGATCCTGCGCCACCCGTACCAGCCGGAGAACGCAATCCCGCTCTTCAAGCCCGGCTGGGAACGGCGCGAAGGCAACTAGTGCTCTGACCGTGTGATGATGTGCTTTCGCAGGGAACCACTCCCTTGCGGTCGTGGCTCGGTTCCGAGCCGCGAGCGCCAGCGAGCGGTTTCGCAGCAGCGCCAAATCTCGCGGTCAAGAACCTAGACGCTGAGTTGAATCGGAATCCCCGCGCGCCGCAGGTGGGCTTCGACGTCCAGTTCGCTCAGCCGCGAAGCGTCGAACTCCACCAGCAAGCCTTCGGGCACGGGTTCGATGCGCAGGAAGCCGTAAACGCCGTGGAGCTCCGCGATGCGCTCGAGCAGGGATTCATCGAGCGGCCGGGCGAGCTGGTATCGCAGTTGAACCTTGGTCATCGGCTATCCGAAGTATACTGCGATCGTGGACGACATTACGGGAAAGATCGCCCTGGTAACGGGCGCGAGCCGGGGAATCGGACGGGCCATTGCGATCGCGCTCGCGCGAGAAGGCGCGGATGTGGCCATCAACTACCACAGCCGCGAGGAAGAGGCGAACTCCGTCGCGCTCGCGATCCGCGAACTCGGCCGCCGGTCGATCGCCGTCCGGGCCGACGTGTCGGACGGCAGGCAGGTGGAGCGGCTGGTCGGGACCGTCGAAGCAGAGCTCGGCAGCATCGGCATCCTGGTCAACAACGCCGGAATCGCCAGGCCTCAGCCGCTCCAAGAAATCACCGAACAGGACTGGGACGAACTCATCGCCGTCAACCTGACCTCCTGCTTCCTGGTGACCCAGGCCGCGCTGCCCGCGATGCGTGCCCGGCGCTGGGGCCGGATCATCAATCTATCGTCGGTTGCCGCGCAGTTGGGCGGCGTCGTCGGCCCGCACTACGCCGCTTCGAAGGCCGGAATGCTCGGTCTGACGCACTCCTATGCCGCGCTGCTCGCCAAGGAAGGAATCACCGCGAACGCGATCGCGCCCGCGCTGATTGAGACCGAGATGGTGAGCTCGAACCTGCGCGCCCGTACCGATCTGATCCCCGTGGGCAGGCTCGGCAACGTCGAAGAAATCGCCGCCATCGCGGTCTTGTTGGCGAAAAACGGCTACCTCACAGGTCAGACCATCAGCCCCAACGGCGGCTGGTACATGACCTAAGGAGCTCCACCACCCACCTTCCACAGAATCTGCCGGAAGATGCCCAGCCAGATCTCGACGTCGCGCTCCGGAAGATTCAGCCGGCGCACCAACCGGCGCATCTTCTCTTCGGTGGAGGCCGCGGTGCGCGGGTTGGTGTAGCCGCTAGCCTTGAGCGCCTCCAAGAGCATTGCCGTGAGCCGCTCGACTTCGCCCGCTGCTGCCGGCTTCGCCGACTCTGGCTTGCGAGTCGCGGCGCGGCTGTCGCGCACCAGCTCGTACAGAGAAACCGCCACCGCCTGGCCCAGGTTCATCGAGCCGTGTTCCTCGCGCGTGGGGATGCGCATGAGCCAGTGGCAGTGGCTCAGGTCGTGGTTCGCCAAGCCGTACTTCTCGCAGCCGAACAGCAAGGCCGTCGGCCGCGAGGCCAGCCGCCGCTGCATCAGCCGGGCCCCGTATGCCAGCTTGCGCAGCGGGTGCTGGAGCTCGCGATGGCCCAGCGAGGTGGTGCCCACCACCAGCGCGCAATCCGCCACCGCCTCCGCTACGCTTCCGAACTCCTCGGCGGCTTCGAGCAGCGCGGAGGCGCCCACCGCCGAGCGCGCTTCGCGGAACGCCACCGCATAGGGATTCACCACCCGCAGCCGCAAGAAGCCGAAATTGCTCATGGCGCGCGCCGCGGCGCCGATGTTGAGCGGGTTGCGCGGCGAAACCAGCACCACCCGCAGGCGGTCGAGTTGTTCCGGCGTCAGCGTGGACAAGGCTGGAGCCTCATCCTACCGCAACTCCTCCATCATCTGGTCGAGCGCCTCCCGTGGCGGCCGCACCCGGGCTTCCGGCAGCGTGGCCAGCGGCTCATCCACCAGGTTCAGCAGCTCGGCGAGATGCGGCTTCCCGGTATTCAGGTAGAGAATCCCGGTGACCACGTGCCCCTGGTGCTCCGCCTCGTCGAGCACGCGCAAGGCGTTCATCTTGTCGGTTGGATCGTAGTCGCGTCCCAGTTTCTTGAGCCGCAGCCGCCCGCCTCCATGCATCTCGATCTCGCGCACCTCTCCCTCTTCGATCTCCACCGCGATGTCCTCGTACGAGGGTACAAAGTCCAGCTCGTGCAGCGGCTCGTCGTGCTCCTTCATATAGGAGTAGCTCTTGGTGGACCCCTCGTGGTCGTTGAAGGTGACGCACGGCGAAATCACGTCGATCACCGAAAGCCCCTGGTGCGCGATGGCGGTTTTGAGGATGGCCTGCAACTGCCGCTTGTCGCCCGAGAACGAGCGCGCCACCAGCGTGGCCCCCAACTGGATGGCTTCCACGCAGCAATCGATCGGCGGCAACTCGTTCACCACGCCGGTCTTGAGTTTCGACCCCAGATCCGCGGTGGCGGAGAACTGGCCCTTGGTGAGGCCGTAAACCCCGTTGTCCTCGATGATGTAAATCTGCCGGACGTTGCGCCGCAGCATGTGGATGAACTGGCCGATCCCGATGGAAGCCGTGTCGCCGTCGCCCGACACCGTGATGGCGAACAGATTGCGGTTGGCCATGATTGCACCCGTGGCCACCGAAGGCGCCCGGCCATGCACAGCGTTGAAGCCGTGCGCCAGGTTGAGAAAGTAGGCCGGCGACTTCGACGAACAGCCGATCCCGGAGAACTTGGCCACGCTCCACGGCTCGACGCCCATTTCGTAAAAGCACTCGATGATCCGCTCGGAAATCGAGTTGTGGCCGCATCCGGCGCACAAGGTGGTCTTGCCGCCCTTGTAGCTGAGGACTTCGAGGCCGATGCGGTTGGTCTTCTTGGGGGGCAGGGTAGCGGTGCTCATCAGAATCCCTCCTGGCGGACGATCTCGTCGGTAAGCGTGCGGGCGTCCAGCGGCAGCCCGCCGTAGTAGCGCACGCTGCGGAGCTTGGCGATGTCGTCGGGGTCGAGCTCCAGCCGCATCAGCAGCAGCAATTGCGCGTCGCGGTTCTGATCGATGACGTAGACCCGCTCGTGGCGGTGGATGAAATCCGCCAACTCCTTGCCGAACGGGTAGGCCTTGAGCCGCAAGTAACTGGTCTCCAAGCCGTGCTCCCGGCGCAGTTGATCGCGGCTTTCCTCGGCCGCATAGCGGGAGGTTCCGGCGCACAGGATGCCCACGTGCGCGTTAGGGTTCAGTTCGGAGTGCGGAGGCGGAAGGTGCGCGCGCATGGTATCGAACTTGCGCGCCAGCCGGTCCATGTTGTTCATGTACTCGTCTTCGCGCTCGCTGTAGCCGGCCTTCTCGTTGTGCCCGCTGCCGCGGGTGAAGTAGGCGGCGGCGGAATGATGGGTGCCGGGTAGCGTGCGGTATCCCACGCCATCGCCGTCCACGTCCTTGTAGCGTGCAAAGCCGCCCAGGCGGTCCAGGTCCGCCGCGTTGAGCACCTTGCCGCGCCGGATCGGCTCAGTGGGGTAGTCGAACGGGTCGGACATCCAGTTGTTCATCCCCAGGTCCAGATCGCTCATCACGAAGACCGGCGTCTGGAAGCGCTCCGCCAGATCGAATGCCTGGATGGCCATACCGAAGCACTCCCTCGGCGAGGAAGGGAACAGCATGGGATGCTTGGTGTCGCCGTGCGAGAGCACCGCGGTCGACAGGATGTCCCCCTGCATGGTGCGGGTGGGCAGCCCCGTTGACGGCCCCACGCGCTGCACGTTGACGATCACCGCGGGGATTTCCGCGTAGTAGCCCAGCCCGCTGAACTCGGCCATCAGCGAGATGCCCGGGCCGGATGTGGCGGTCATGGCCCGGGCGCCCGCCCAGCCCGCGCCGAGCACCATCCCGATCGAAGCCAGCTCGTCCTCCGCCTGCAACACCGCGAAAGTAGCCTTGCCGGTTTCCTGGTCGATGCGGAAACGCTTCAGGTATCCGATCAGCGATTCCACCAGGGAAGAGGACGGTGTGATGGGGTACCAGCTTACGACCGTCACGCCCGCGAACAGGCAGCCCAGCGCGGTGGCGGCGTTGCCGTCGATGATGATCTTGCCGGCGGTCCCGTTCATCCGCTGGACCGCAAAACGGGCGGTCTTCGCCAGGTTCGTCGCCGCAAAATCGCGGCCCGCCACCACTGCGCCCCAGTTCAACTCGGCCGCCTTGGCCTTCCTGGCGCCGAACTGCTTCAACAGCGCCTTGCGGATCTCCTCGAGCTCGATGCCGAGCAGGTGGGCCACCACGCCGTCGTAAATCATGTTGCGCACCAGCTTGCGCAGCCGGGCCTCGGGACAGACCGGCCCCACCAGCTTGTCGAACGGGACGGGGTAGAATTGCAGGTCCGAGCGCAACGCGTTCAGCTTCAGCGGCTCGTCGTAGACCACCGCCGCGCCCGGCTCCAGCTTAAGCACGTCTTCCTGCGCCGTCTCCGGGTTCATCGCCACCAGGAAATCGATTTCCTTCTTCCGGCCGACGTACCCGTGCTGGCTGGCGCGAATCGTGAACCACGTCGGCAGGCCCGCGATGTTGGAGGGGAACAGGTTCTTCCCCGAGACGGGGATGCCCATCTGAAACAGCGCGCGCATCAGAACGCTATTCGCGGTCTGACTTCCCGAGCCGTTGATGGTCGCAACCTGAATGGTGAAATCGTTGATGACCGGCTGGTGCGTCTCCCCAGGCAGCGCCGCGGCCGGGCTCACTTCAGTTGTAGACATGATGCCTTCCTCTGATTGGATGGGAATAGACCCCTCCTGGCTTCGATTATAAGCAATGCCGAAAACCAGTGACACTCTGCAAATCGGGGATTGAGTGTACTGTCACTGGTTTTGAAGACCGGTCAAAGCCGCGCGTAGCCGTAGCGCTCGTTGCGGAGGCTCTCGACCGCTTCCAGCGCCGCCGCGGCCATCGCCGGGTTCCAGCCGAGGCGCACTTCCCGTTCCAGCGCCACCAGGCCGGCCGGTCCGAACTCGGCCAGCGCCAGCGCGGCATCGCGCGCCACACCGGGTTCCGGTTCGCGCAGACACTCGACGACCGCCGGCAAGGCCGGTGCGAGCTGGAGCCTTGCGGCGGCCCGGCAGGCGGTCGCCCGGACCTCGGCCGCTTCGTCCCTCAATGCCCGCAGCAGCCCGGCTTCCAGCGAGTGCTCGCTGGAAGCATAGGGAAGAGCGCGCAGCGCTCGGGCGCGGATTGCCGGCTGTTCGTGCATCAGCAGCGGCGCCAGGTCTGGCAAGGGCAGGCCTTTTCCCCACCCCTCGATCAGCTCGAGCGCCGCCGCGATGTGCTCCGCATTCCCGGAACGCAGCACCGCCGGTATCGCGGTTTCCGCCAGCGTGAGAGCGTGCTCGGCCAACTCGGCGGACAGTGCCGATCGGATCGAAGGCGGTTGCGTGACGGCCAACTCGAAGGCCTGCTCCACGTCGCGCGCCCCGCCCGCGCGCAGCAGCGCCCGCTGCGCTTGAATCCGGACCGGCTCCTCGGGGTCCGCCAGGGCCATCATCAGGGTGGAGTCCGCTACGCCCCAGGACAGGTCCGCCAGCCGCGCCAGGGCCTTGGCGCGCACCTCCGGATCCGGAGAACGCGCCTGCTCCTGCCAGCGATGGACCAGCCCCAGCCCCGCCGCCAGCCGCGACAGCCGCTCCTGCGTGCCGCCGGTGACCGAGGCCAGCATCCCGGCCAGGCAGGACTCCATCTCGTCCGGGCGTTGGTCATGGCAGCGCGTCAGTTCCGGCAGGCGGTCCTCGCCGGCCGCATGGGCCGCCAGGAGCTCCCGGATGGGCGGCTTGGCGTGCCGCTGGCTCCCCAGCTTCGCCGCCCAGGACATCTCAGGCTCCCGCCCCGAGTTGCGCGGGGCGCATCACGCGCCTGATCCGCACCAGCAACTCGAAGGGGTTGAACGGCTTGACAACGTAATCCTGGGCGCCCAGCCCGAACCCGCGCAGCACGTCGGCCTCCTGCTTGCGCGCGCTCAGGAGCACTATCGGAGTGCCCGCCGTCGTGGGATCTTCTTTGATGGTTGTGAGGACTTCGAATCCGTCCATCTGGGGCATATTGATATCCAGGACCAGCGCGCTCGGTTGAAGCTGTCTGGTCATCTCCAGAGCCTCCCGGCCGTGCCGGGCGAGGTGACAACGGATGCCATGGCTTCTTAGCGTCGCCGCCACCAGCGCCGAGATGGTGAGGTCGTCGTCGGCCACCACCACCACCCGCTCTGGCGGCGTGGCGACCGGGGCAGTCGCAACCTCGCGGACCGGGGCCGGCCGGTTCCACCCGGCGCGCGTTTCCGCGAACAAGCACGCCATCTCTTCGAGCGCCCCCCGCAACGCTGCCTGGGCCTCCGCCGCGGGATGGTCGAGCTGCCGCTCGATCCGGCCGGCCAGTTGGCTGAGCCCCGGAAAACCCAGCGTGCCGCCTACCCCAGCCCAGCGGTGGGCAACCTGCCTGACGGATTCCCCGTCGAAGCTCGCATCCATGTGGTCGAGCATGCTCCGGCTTTCCATCTGGCCATGGCTCAAGAACTGCTCCTGCAGGTCCGCCAGAAGTGCGGGGTTGTCCTCGGCCGGAGGTGCGAGCCCCGGTCCCAGGCTGTCCTCCAGGGCTCCGATCACCTCGCCGCACCCCGGTGTGCGCAGCACATAGGCGCTTGCGCCCGCGCTCTGCGCCAGCACCAGATCCGCCTGTTCGATGGTGGCTGAAGACGTAAGTACGACCGGGACCGACGCCAGGAGCGGGTCCTGCCGCACCGCCTGGCACAGCTTGAAACCGTTCAGCCGCGGCATCACCACGTCGCTCACGATGGCGTCGGGGGGCGATTGCCGCGCCTTCTCCAGCGCCTCCACGCCGTCGCAGGCCGTGGCCACCTGGTAGCCTGCGCCGCGCAGGCGCAGCACCATCAGTTTGCGCAGGCCGGAGTCGTCTTCAGCCACCAGAATGGTTTGCGCCATTGGCATTGCGTCCCTTCACGGATTCTCGGAGATAGCCCCGGATCACCCCGGGCAGGCTGCGCGTGTCGATGGGCTTGGCGATGTAGCCGTCGCACCCTGCGTCCCGGGCCCTCTGCTCATCGCCTTTCATGGCGTAGGCGGTGAGCGCCAGGATCACCACGTCGTGCATGGCCGGGTCGGCTTTGAGTTGGCGGGTGAGGTCCAGGCCGTCCCGGCCCGGCAACTGGATATCCATGAGGATCAGCCGCGGATGAAGCGTCTCCAACTCCTCCAGAGCCTCCCGGGCGTCCACCGCCGTGCGCACCTGGTATCCCTCTCCCGCCAGCAGGACCCGGGTCAGTTTGAGATTCAGCGGGTTGTCATCCACCACCAGGATCGGTTCTCCAGCCATCCCTGTCCGGCCTATCTATCGACGACGGATGAACATTCCTTTAGCGGGGGCGCGCAGTGCGCCACGCGGGGTAGCACCGCGAAGAACACGCTGCCTCTCTCCGGCTGGCTGTCGACCCACACCCGCCCCCCCTGCGCTTCCACGATCCGCTTGGTCAGAGCCAGCCCCAGCCCGCTGCCCTGGTATTTCTTGGCCGCGCCCGAATCCAGTTGACGAAACTCGGCGAACAGCTTCGGGATCTCGCTGGGGGCGATGCCGATCCCATTGTCCTCGACCTCCAGACGGAGTTCTCCCGCGCCCTCCGGCCGGATGCGCACCCGCACCCGTCCGTCTTCGGGCGTGAATTTCAGCGCGTTGGATAGATAGTTGTAGAGCACCTGCTTGAACCGCGCCGGGTCCAGCACCACCGCGCTCAACTCCCGGGCAACGTCCGTTTCGATGGCGATCCGCTTCCCCACCGCGATCGCTCGTAGCACGTCCGCCACCTCCCGCACCAAACGCCCCAGCGCCACCGGCTCGGGACGGAATTCGATCCGTCCGGATTCCACCTTGGCCAGGTCGAGCACGTCGTTGATGAGCTGCAACAGGTGCTTCGCGCTGCTGAGGATGTCGCCGAGATACTCCTGGTGCTCCTGCGAGACCGGGCCCAGTTTGGCGTCGTGCATCAGCTCGGTGAAGCCGATGATGCAGTTCAAGGGGGACCGCAGCTCGTGGGACATGTTGGCCAGGAACTCGTTCTTGGCCTGATTGGCCTCCCGCACGCGGCGGTTCTGCAGCTCCAGTTCCTGGTTCTTGGCGTGGAGCTGGTTCGACAGCCGCTTCCGGGTGGTGATGTCGCGCGAGATGATGGACACGCCAACCACGGCCGCTCCGCCGTTCCGGATCGGCGACAGGGTGATGGAGACTTCGATACGCCGGCCGTCCTTTCGCACCCGCACGGCCTCGTAGTTCCGGACGCTCTCCCCCCGCCGGATTCTGCCGAACAACTCCGGCATCTCCTCCAAGCGCTCCTTGGGGTAGAGCAGGGAGGCCGAGCGGCCGACAACCTCCTCGGCGGAGTAGCCGTAGATTCGTTCCGCGCCGGCATTCCAGGTGGTCACCACCCCGTCCAGCGACATGCTCATGATCGCGTCGTCGGAGGCCTCGACGATGGACGCCAGTCGCGCCAGCGCGCTCTGCGCCTGTTTCTGCTCGGTGGCGTCGCGGGCCACCGCGTAGATCAGGCCCTGTTCCGGCATGGGGGTGGCGTTCGACACCAGCCAGCGATACGCCCCGTCCCGAGTGCGCACGCGCATTTCGAACCAGGTCGTGCTGCCGCCGGCCATGAGCTTCCGGAACTCCGCCACCACGGCCCGCCGGTCGTCCGCGTGCACGAGCCGCAGCAGACGCCGCCCTTCCAGTTCTTTCAGCGGCAGGCCCAGCGTCCGTTCCCAGGCCGGATTCATTCGCCTGGCGCGCCCGTCAAAACCTGCGATGCACAGCAGATCCGTCGAGAGCTGGAAGAACTGCTCCAGCTCCTCCTCGGCGCGTTTCCTTTGCCGCTCCCGTTCCATGCTTTCCAGCGCGAACGACAAATCTGCCACGAGCCGGTCGAGCAGATCCAGGTTCTCCGCATCGATGAAGCCCGGCTCGGCCGAGTACAGGGAGATAGCGCCGATCAAGCCGCCTCCCACCCGGAAGGGGAAGTCTCCGCTGGAACGGTAGCCGCGCTTCAACGCCTCCTCCCGCAAGGGCGCCATATGCGGATCGGTCCGAATGTCGTCGCAGATCGAGTGCGCGCCTTGCCGGACCGCGTTTCCCGACGGGCCGCGCAGCTCCGACTCCTCGGCCACCGAAACCTGGAGGCGCTCGAGGTAGCCGTCTACAAAGCCGGCCTGGGCCACCGGCCGGAGCGTACCCGTCGGCTGGTCCACCAGCCCGATCCAGGCCATCCGGAACTGGCCCTTGTCCACCGCAATGCGGCACACCTCCTGGAACAGTTCGTCGCGGTCGCGCAGCCGCACGATCGCCTGGCCGATCTCGCTCGACACCGCGTATAAGCGGTTCAACTGCACGATACGGCGCTCGGCCTGCTTGCGCCGGGTCACATCCTCGGCGACGAACTCGACCTCCACCGGCGCGCCGTTCGGATCGCGGGCCGCGTGCCCCGCAAACCGGACCGTGATGGGCGCGCCGTCTTTGCGGGTCCACTCCAGCTCCGCATCCACGGACGGCTCGTCTCCCAGCAGGCGCTCGATCGCCGCGGGGTCCAGCGCAAAATCCCTGGACAAGCTGAGTCCCAGCGCTTCCGCCTCGCTCTCGCAGCCCAGCATCGCCGTCAGGGCCGGGTTGGCCTCCAGAAACCGGTCCCGGCTGAGGCTGGCGCGGCCAATACCGTACGCGGCGTGCTCGATCAGCGAGCGCTTGCTGGCTTCCGAGAGGCGCAGCGCTTCCTCGGCCCGCTTCTGTGCTTCCCTAAGGCTCTGGTCCTCCAGCGCACGCCGTACCGCCAGCGGCAGCCGCTCCAGATGGTCCTTGAGCACGTAATCGGTGGCGCCACGCTTTAGGCACTCCACCGCGGCCTCGTCGCCGATCACGCCCGTCACCAGTATCACGGGAAGGCTGCTTCCTTCCCGGCGCAGCAAGTCCAGCGCATCCAGTCCGGTCCACTCCGGCAAGCGGTAGTCGACCAGCACCAGGTCGTAGCCGGCAGCCCCCATGCGATCCGCCAGTTCCGCGGGCGTCTGAACCACATCGGCCTGGACGAAGAAGCCGGCTCTACTCAATTCGCGCAGGCTCAGTTCCACGTCCGCCGGATCGTCCTCGATAAACAGCACGCGCACCGGGCGCCCGCCGGTTCGCGGTTCTTGCGGCAACGCTATCGCCATGCATTCGCTCCTAACTTCGAGAACCCGTGACAGTCGGGGCGTCACCCCTTGGGATGGGAATGTGCGCGAGGGGCAACCCGGGGGGAAAACCTGCGACCCTGCACTCTGTCCGCGGGGGGACAGAGGATCAGGTTGCCCGCCGACACGCACGGCTCCACCCGCCAGTAGAATCGGCGGATCTGGTGCAAGGCCTTAGGCCTTCGGCGCCTTATCCCTTGATCACACCCATCCGGCGCTGGCGGGTGACCTTGCGGGCCAGGCCAGCCCTGCTCACTACCTCGATCACCTGGTCCACGTCCTTGTAGGCCTCGGGGACTTCCTCGAGAATCCCGCCGCGCGTTTCCGGTGTACCAGCACGTCGCGTCCGTGGGCGCCCCGCGCCGCGCGCTCTTACTTCGTCCTTCGTACTTCCGATTTCGTACTTTCTCCGGCGCCCGCCGGTTCCGCGATCAACTGCTTGGTGGGATCGACCTTCAGCCACAGCACTGCGCTGATCAGCAGCATGACGATCATCGGGGGGAGCACCGCGTTGTAGGTGCCGAAGTACTTGATCAGGTAGCCAAACGCCACCGAGGAGAGGAACGAGCCGAACTGCCCCGCCATGTTCATCGATCCGGTGACCGCGCCGGCGTACTTGCGGCCCACGTCGAGGCACACCACCCAGGCCACCGGCAGCGTGAAATCCGAGCAGAAGTAGGCGCAGGAAAGCAGCACCGCCGACGCGATCTTGCTTTCGGTCGCGAGCACCAGCGCCATGAACGCCGCCGATGCGGTCAGGCCCACGACGCCCACCGTTCGCCTTCCCCATTTCAGCCCCACCCTCTTCACCAGGTAGTCGCTCGTGAACCCCCCGCACAGGGTCGCCGCCATTCCGAAGACGAAGGGCAGCGGCGTCCACGTCTGGATCTCCGTGGGCGTGAAGCCCCGGCCCTTGGCCAGGAACGTGTGCAGCCAAGACATGAAGAAGTATGCGCCCCAGCAATAGGTGTGGTACATGGCCAGGATGGCCCAGAAATTCCAGTTGCGCACCACGCGGAAGGGCAAGGCGTGGCGTTCGCGCGCCCGCGCGGTCTCCCCGTGTTCGATCTCGCGGATCTCCTCCGGCGTCACGCCGCGCTTCTCCGAGGGCGAGTCGCGATACCACCAATACCAGACCACGGCCCAGGCGATGCCCAGCACGCCGAAAGCAAAGAACGAGGCGCGCCAGCCCCAGCGCATCTGGATCGGGATCACG
>PLEM01000435.1:0-177 GCA_003137035.1 Bryobacterales bacterium
CAATCAGCAGACGAAGTGCCATCGCAGTCCTGGGCGGCGCAGTTTCCTCCGCCCGCTTGAACCGGCTGTCCGCGGCCCCGGCGGAAGCGTTTGAACTCGAAAAGGGACCCTTCCAGGCGACCCGCGAATCGCTCAAGGCGTACCGGGTGCCGGATTGGTTTCGCGACGCCAAGTTCG
>PLEM01000435.1:185-11482 GCA_003137035.1 Bryobacterales bacterium
CACGACAACTTCGACTTGTGGAACTCGAAGTATCAGCCGCGGTGGAACGCAGTGGCGTCGGGCCCGAAGAAGGACATCGTCGGTCTGTTCCGGAAGGCAGCCCTCAAGCAGGGGATGAAGTTCGCGGTGAGCGAGCACCTGGGCTTCAGCTACAACTGGATGGCGGCCGCGCACACCAGCGACAAAACCGGTACCTACGCCGGGGCGCCCTACGACGGCGCCGATCCGCGGTTCGCGGACCTCTACCACGCCCTTCCCAAGGATTACGACTACTCCAAACTGACCCCGCTCGGCATGTCNNTCGATCAGTATGAGCCCGATATGCTCTATACGGACGGGGGGATCATGTTCGAGGAATACGGCCTCAACCTGGTCGCGCACCTGTATAACGCGAGCGCCAAGCGGAACCAGGGCAAAGTCGAGTCCATCTACACCAGCAAGTCACGGCGGGACTGCGTGGAGGGAACCTGTGTGATGGACATCGAGCGGGGCCTCACTCCGGGCATCTCGGCCAACCCCTGGCAGACCGACACCTGTCTGGGCACTTTCCACTACGACAAGACCTATCTCGAGGAAGGCAAGTACAAGTCGCCGAAGCGCGTGATCGACATGCTCGTCGATATCGTCAGCCGCAACGGCAACCTGCTGCTGAACTTCCCCCTGCCCAACAACGGCGCGCTGGATTCCTATGAGCTGAAGATGCTGGACGAAATCACCAGGTGGATGGCGGNNCAACAGCGAAGGCATTCATGGCAGCCGTCCTTGGAAGATGTTCGGCGAAGGCCCGGGCACGCAAACCGCCGCGGTACCCGGCCAGCGGTTCAACGAGAACAACCGCAAGGACTTGGCCGCCGAAGATGTGCGCTTCACCACCAAGGGCAACGCGCTGTATGCGTTCGTGATGGGCTGGCCGGAGAAGAAAACGGTCATCAAACCCGTGGGGACCGACAACGCCGGCATGAAGGTGGCCCACGTAGAGCTGCTCGGATTCAAGGGCAAGCTCCAGTGGACTCAGGGGGCTGACGGCCTGAAGGTGCAGATGCCGCAGGAAAAGCCTTGCGATCATGCGATCGTGCTGAAGATCAGCGGCGCGTAGCACTACGGCGTCCGCACCACTCAGTCAGAAAGCCAAAGTGCAGTAGTTTGTCTTGAGGTCAACCTTTATGATGCGTAGCCAAATTCGTTTCTCCGCGCTGGTAGCGCTTTGCGTAGTATTCCTGGCGGCGTCCGTTCCGCTTGCCGCGGCCGACGCCTCTGGGGTGAAGGTCTGGGAAACCACCATGGTCATCCCCACCTACATGGCCGGAGACCCGGAGCCCAACCCGATGTTCTACTTCGGGCGGCAATCGCAGGGAGCGCAGGCGCCGGTGTATCCCTATCCCATGTGGGACATTCTGACGGGCAAGAAGGCCGACAAGACCTATAAGATCGTCTACCTCGAGAATGAGTATCTGCGCATCGGCATCCTGCCGGAAATCGGCGGCCGCATCTTGGAAGGCGTGGATAAGACCAACAACTACAATTTCATCTACCGCCAGCACGTCGTCAAACCAACGCTCATCAGCATCATCGGCGCGTGGATCTCGGGCGGCGTCGAGTGGAACATCAACCACCACCATCGGCCCACCAGCTTCCTTCCCGTGCAGTACAAAGTGGAAGAGAATGCGGACGGCAGCAAGACCGTCTGGATTGGCGAACTGGAGGTGCGCCAGCGCATGCGCTGGGCGGTCGGCTACACCCTCCGGCCGGGCAGGTCCTACTTCGAAGCGTCGCTGCGAATCCTCAACCGCACTCCCGAAGTGAACACCATGCTGTGCTTCGCCAACGTGGCCGTTCATGCGAACGACGACTACCAGGTCATCTTCCCGCCCAGCACCCAAATCGGCACGGGCCACTCCAAGCGCGAATTCACCAGGTGGCCGATCAACGACCAGGGCGTCGACCTGAGCAGGTGGAAGAGCCACGAAGGAGGCTCGGTGTTTGCCTGGAACTACTGGGACGACTTCTTCGCCGGATACGATCATGGCAAGCAGGCCGGAACCATGAGCATCGCCGACCACAACATCGTTCCGGGTAAGAAGTTCTTCGAGTGGGGCGGGAGCCCTGGCGGCCGCAATTGGGACAACAATCTTACCGACTCGGATGGCCCCTACATCGAGCTCATGGTGGGAGCCTATTCCGACAACCAGCCCGACTATAGCTGGCTGCAGCCCTACGAGGGACGCTCGTTCTCGATGAGCTGGTACCCGTTTCGGGACATCGGGGGCGTGAAGAAGGCCAATCTGGAAGCGGCGGTGAACCTCGACGTGACCAACGGCTCCGCCAAGATGGGCTTCTACACCACCTCTGCGCACGCGGCGGCGAAGGTCACGCTCCGGGCGGGAGAAAAGGTTCTGCTCGAAGAGACGGTGGCCATCGACCCGGGCAAGCCCTACACGAAGCAGGTCCCCGTTCCGGCGGGAATCGACGAGCACGACCTGGTCGCTTCGATTTCGGATGGCGGCAAAGAACTGGTTTCCTATTCGCCCATCCGCCTGACACCGGAACCGTTCCCGCCGGGCGTAACGGACCCGCCCGCGCCGGCCGACGTCAAGACCAACGAGGAACTTTATCTGATCGGCCTGCGCGCGCAGCAGTTTCACGATCCGTCCATCGATCCCATGCCCTATTGGATGGAGGCTCTGCGCCGCGATCCAGGCGACTCACGCGTCAACACCGTCCTGGGCATTACCGCCTACACCAAGGCCAGGTACGCGGAAGCCGAGAAGTATCTGCGCACCGCGATCGCGCGGGTCACCGACAAGTTCACCACTCCCAAGGATGCCGAGGCCATCTACTACCTGGGCGCCACGCTGAAGGCCGAGGGCAAAACCGACGAGGCTTACACCAATTTCTACAAGGCGACGTGGAGCCAGGCCTGGAAAGCCGCCGGCTACTATTCACTGGCCGAGATCGCCTCTGCCCGCGGCGATATGACCGCCGCCCTCGATTTTGTCGACCGCTCCATCGATTCCAACGCGCTCAATATCCGGGCGCAGAATCTGAAGGCCGCGTTGTTGCGGCGCACGGGCCGCTCCCAGGAGGCTCTCCAGTTGCTGGACACCGCCGCGCACAAGATCGACCCGCTCGACGTGCGGTCCATGGCGGAACGCTGGCTGGCCTCGAAGGACCCGGCGGCGGCGAAAACACTCACCTCCACCATGATCGAGCATCCGCAAACGGCCCAGGAAACGGCCGCCGAGTACCTAAATGCCGGCTTGTGGCAGGACGGCACGGACGTGCTCCTGCAAATGATCGCCGCGGCTCCCGACAAGTCCGGGATCCACCCGATGGCCTACTACTATCTGGGCTACTTCGCGGAGAAACTGGGCCAGGCGCCGAAGGCGTCCGAGTACTTCAAGCTGGCCGTGACCATGCCCCCGGACTACGTCTTCCCCTTCCAGACCGAGGTCATCGACGTGCTGCGGGCGGCCATGAAGGCCAACCCTCGCGATGCTCGCGCGCCCTACTATTTGGGCAATCTGTTGTATGACTGGCAGCCGGAAGCGGCCGCCAGGCTTTGGGAAGCCTCCGAAGCGCTCGACCCCTCCTTCGCCATCGTCCATCGCAATCTGGCGACGGCTTATGCTCACCAGAAGCCCATGGCCGACCTCAACCGGGCCATCGCGGAACTGGAGAAAGCGGTTTCGCTCGACCGCAAGTACGCCCTTCATTTTGCAGAGTTGGATGAACTCTACGAGCAGGCTGGCACTCCCATCGAGAAGCGTCTGCCGCTGTTCGAGAAGAATCAGACCGTGGTAGCGCAGCGCGATGACTCCCAGAACCGCGCCGTAGCGCTCAAGGTAGCGGCGGGCAAGTACGACGAAGCCATCGCGATGATGACCGGCCGGAAATTCGCGGTTGCCGAAGGAACCAATCTCAATGTGAGCGAGCACTGGGCGGACGCTCACATCCTGCGCGCGCAGCAGAAGATCGCCGCTAAGCATTACAAGGAGGCGCTGGCCGACTTGGAGACGGCTGTGAACGTGCCGGACAACCTCCCCACGCGTGGGGCCGGCTCTCGAAACGCCGAGGTCGGCTACCTGACCGGGCTCGTCTGGGAAGGGCTGGGCGACCGCGCCAAAGCCACCGAGTTCTGGAACAAGGCGGCGGCTCCGGCGCCGTCCACCCGCCGGCGTGGCGCCGGCCCGGGACCCGTCACGGCAAGCGAATCTCAGTCTTACTACCAGGCGCTTTGCCTCCTGAAACTCGGCCAGGCCGACAAGGCCAAGGCGATGTTCCAGAGTCTGGTAAAGTCCGGAGAGAAGGCGCTCACCCAGCCGGAGTCCAAGGCTGCCGGTCGGGGCAGAGGACCATCGCAATCGCCCCGTCTCCGTGCGGCCAACGCGCATTACACCATCGGCCTCGGCTACCTGGGTCTCGGCGATGCGGCCAAGGCGAAGACGGAACTTGCGCAGGCGGTTGAGACCAGCCCGGACTTGCTGGGCGCCAGGAGGGCTCTGGCCTCACTGAAGTAGAACTCGCGCTTGCTGGAAGTTGCGCCGGAGCCCCTTGCCCGCGCGCTCCGAGCTCGAGGCGTGGCGGGTGGGGTTCTACAACAGGTTAACTTGAACCGGGTGGGGGAAGGCAGGCCGGGGGAGCCACGGCAATCGCATGAAAACAAGGTGGTTCCCGTACTTCGCTCGCCCGGAACAGGCAGGAATGGCCCATTCCCGGGCCGCCGGAGCCGTTCGGGGCAGTAAACGATAAAATTGGGTTCCAGAATGGACTTTTTGGGGTACAATCGAAGATTGCCAGGAAGCCAAAGGGGGAATCCTGGCCAATCCAAGGAGGCAACCGGTGGGAAGTACGGAACTATCTGCTCACTCGATCAACAGGCGCTCAGCTCGCTTTGAGCGCCGCGCCAACGTCGCTACGGCGTTGGTAGTAATGATGTTCATGGCTCTTTCCGCCTCGGGCCTTTTCGCCCAAGGCTTCGGAGCTATCAGCGGCACGGTCACCGATCCGTCCGGCGCTTCGGTGGCGTCTGCCAGCGTAAAAGCAACCCAAACACAGACGGGCCGGGAGATCGTCGTCACAACCGGCGCGAACGGGGATTTCTTATTCCCGACTCTGCCGCCCTCCGTCTATTCGTTGACGGTTTCGGCAACGGGTTTTCAGACCTTCACCCAGACCAACGTCGTGCTTCAAGCCGACCAGAAGCTGACCGCCAACGTCAGGCTGAAAATTGGAGCGTCGACAGACACCATCACCGTTACGGCCGAGCTGCCGCAAGTGGACACCACGAGCGGCACCTTGTCTAGGGTCATTGACGAGCGACGCGTGGTCGAGCTTCCGCTGAACGGCAGAAATGCCGGGACGCTGATCATGATGGTTGCCGGTGTAGGCGACGCCGCCAACCAGGGCAACGGGGTCAACCAGGGCAATGGAAAGACGTTTCCCGCCGCTGTCGTCACCAGCGCGAACGGAACGCTGCCGAACCAGTCGAACTACCTCTTGAACGGCGGCAACAACGTAGATGAGATGACCAACGTCAATGCGCCGTTCCCGTTCCCCGACGCGGTACAGGAATTCAGCGTTCTGACCAGCAACTACGACGCCGCGTACGGCCAAAGCGCCGGCGCGGTGGTCAACATCGTCACCAAGTCCGGGACCACCAGTTTTCATGGCGACGCGTTTGAGTTCCTGCGCAACGGCTACTTCAACGCGAGGCCTTTTTTCGCTCTAACGCCAGATAACCTTCACCGCAACCAGTTTGGCGGCACGATCGGCGGGCCGGTCCTCATCCCGGGCATTTCCAAGGGACAGAATACCCAGTTCTTCTTCGGCTATCAGTACACGATGATTCACCAGGCTTCCAACGCCGCTACCACCACGGTTCCAACCCTTGCCGAAGAGGGACGCGCCGGGCAACCCTATGCCGATTTCGGCAATCTGTGCACCGGCGGATGGGATTCAAGCAATGTCTGCAATACCGCGACCCAGCGGATTACCAATCCATTCACCAACGTGCCCTATCCGCTCAACCGGATACCTTCCGCCGACTTCGATCCGGCTTCTGTGGCCTTCGAAAAGGCTTTTCCCACGGTTGCCGCGGATGCGGGTGCTGGAAAGATCGGGGGCCCGGTCAGTTTCACGCAGCCCACGATTAACACCTTCTACGAGTTCATCGCCCGCGTGGATCACCAGTTCGGCCCCTCCGATCACCTCTTTGGCCACTACTTCCAGGACTGGTTCAACCAGCCGGCCGTTTTCAACACCGATTCGCTGCTCGGCTACCGGTCGTACTTTAATACCCGCTACCACAACGCGGCGATTGCCGAGACTCACATCTTCACACCTCGCCTGGTGAATAACCTGATCCTCAACTACCAGCGCATGATCGCCCTCCGTGGCGGACCTCCGGGAAGCCAGGACATCACCGGCTACGGAGTGCAAAACCTCTGGCAGCCCAATAATGGACCCTACATGGCCTCATCGATCAGCGGCTACTTCGGCGTCGGGTCCTCCGCGTTTGCAGGCTGGATTCGTGGCAACTACACCCTCAACGACGACATCCACTGGGTGAAAGGCAACCACAACTTCGCCTTCGGCGGGCACATTGAGCAGAGCCAATTCAACGTGACCAACGTCTATCAGTCGTACGGCCAGTTCAGCTTCGCTGCGGTCACCAACAAAATCGGCAGCACGACCTACCAGTATCCCAATGCCATGGCGAATTTCCAGATGGGCTTCCTGAGTGCATTTGGGCAGGGGAACTTCGAGCTGGTGAACGATCGGAACAACTTCCCGGGCCTCTATGCCCAGGATAGCTGGAAGGTGAATCGCCGGCTGCAAGTGAACTACGGCGTGCGCTGGGAACTTTTCGCCCCATGGCACAACAGGGTCGGACAGTTGCAGGAATTCGTTCCGAGCGCTTATGCGTCGAACACGACTTCAACCAAGTTCACCACGCTGCCCGCGGGCATGATGCTCTCCGGCGACCCTGGCGTTGTGGCCGACGGCGCAAGAAAACAGTACAAGCAGTTCATGCCTCGTCTCGGCATTGCTTACGACGTGATGGGCGATGGCAAAACGGTGATCCGCGGCGGCGGCGGCATCTTCTATCAGGACCGCCTTCCCGGATTTTTCAACCTCAACCAGTACGGCCTTGTGCCCAATACCATCGCCGTCAACCTGACCAACCTGGGTATGTACGGGACTTCCGCCGGTTCGGGCGCCGGAGGGCCATTCAGCAACCCGTATTGCGTGGGCGGCTGCGGTACAAAAGGAACACCCTACACCAATCCGTTCCCCTTCACGCTGCCGTTCCCGTCCAACAAGGTGTTCCCGAATCAGGTCCTCGTGAATGAGTACGATCCGTCCGGCGACTTCCGCGTGCCGGTGACCTATGCATTCAACGCGACCGTCGAACACCAGCTAACCGCCAGTTGGGCCATGCGGTTTGCCTATGTCGGTTCCAGGTCGAGGCATCAGTTCGTCAACCTGGACCTCAATCCCTCGGTGAACAACGGCTCCGGCCTGAGCGCGAACCAACGCCGTCCCTATAATACGGCTCCCGTTGTTGGACCATGCACAACCGGCACGGGCTGCCTGCAAAGCTACACCAATATCATCGTAGCCTCAATGACCGGCAATGCCAATTACAACTCGTTNNACATGCCGCAAGCGACCAGAGTCTCGAATACCGAGGATCTGAATGCCGGCGAATCGTATGTGTATCCTCAGTATCCCCAGGGCGCGACGGGGATACCGGCGGCGGCATATGTTGCAGACATCGGAGCGCTCGACCGCGGCCGCTCGGACATCGATCACCCCATCCTGATATCGATTTCCTACGTGTACGACCTGCCCAAATTGCGCAACGGAAACTCGGTACTCAAGTACATTGTGAACGGATGGAGCACCTCCGGACTGATCCAGCACCGATCGGGAGATGCGCTGACCGCCTTCATGGGTCAGGATATCTCTCTGACCGGCCTGACCCAGGATCGCGCCGTGCAGGACTTCAGCAAGCCGGCTTACTCCAGCGCCGCCGGCGGTGCGGGCGATTGCCCTTTGACCAAGTCCTGCGTCAACTGGCTGAACAATGGCGCTTTCTCGGTTCCCGTCAATACCGGCGTCGGAACCGGCTTTGGCAATGTGGTTAAGGGTTCTCTTCGCGGTCCCGCTCAGACAGTCTGGAACGCTGCCATCGTTCGCAGCTTCCGCATCGCTGGCGAGAGGAGCCTGCAGTTCAGAGCCGAGTACTTTAACGTCCTCAACCACACCTTGCTCAACAACCCGAACACCACTAATCCCATTGGAAGCAGCACTGCCTTTGGGACCATCACGGGAACGGCTGACCCGCGCATCGCGCAGTTCGCACTCAAGTTCGTTTTCTGAGCGAGTGCGAGAAGATCGTTGGTGAGGGCGGGGCCTCGGTGAACAGCGCCGAGGTCCCGCCTACCCGCCCTGCGGCGGTGCTCCGACGGTGAAGTTCATAGCTGCTCACCCACTAAACCCGCGTGATTTCTCCCGGCTCCAGCGGCGGTCCTCTTCTACCCAAACAGCACGAAGAAGCGATTCGAGGTGGTCCAAGGAGGACCCAGACGGTGACGCGGAGAGCATGCTGTAAGCTTCGCTGAGTGGCGGCAGCGACTCAGCTTCTTTCACAGCTCCTCAGGCGCCCGCGGTTCGCGCTTTCGAGCCGCCAGGCGCCGATCGGCCGTCCAGCAGAGCGCGAAGCGCCCTCAACTTGGCCTCGATCTGATGCCGCTCGGATTGGTCCAGATGGTAGATGGCCGGTAGCAGCTTGTGGGCAGTCGTGTAGGCCCGCTGCGCGCGATCACGCTCCCCGGCCAAGGACGCGTGTGCGTGATCCAGACCGCTATCCAGTTCGTGGTGGATGAGCGCCGCCAGTTGCCGGTCCGTTCTCGCGCGCAGTGCCGCGAGCTTGACCCGCTGGGAATCGGTGTTCATGGGAATGCTCATGTCGCTTCCGTACCCTGACGCCCCACAGATTGCGTTGCCCATTGACGGTGGAACAGCCCTCTTGATTCATTAGACGCTGCTCGGAGAAAGATTGTTCGGCGGGTTCGGTAAACTTAATTTGGCAGTCGCATTGCCTCAAGGTTACCAGCACGTTACGGCGCGCCCCCCCTGGCCGATCCAAAATCGTGGATAATAGCAGGTTCGACCGATTGACCGAGGAACCTACCATGAACTCCGATTTCTCCCGCCGAAATTTCCTGGCCGCGGGGCTGGCCCTGCCCGCGGCGAACGCGCTTCCTCCCCTCTCCCTCGATGCCGGTCCTGCTACGGACCCGAAAGGACTCAGCTACCGCGTGCTGGGCAAGACGGGGCTGAAGGTTACCACCGTCGGCTTCGGCTGCATGATCACCTCCGACCCCGCGGTGATCTCCCGAGCGTTGGACATGGGCATCAATTACTTCGACACCGCCCGCAACTATCAGAACGGCAACAACGAGCGGATGGTGGGCTCCGCGCTGGGCGCCAAGCGGAAGAGCATCGTCCTCTCCAGCAAGACGGAAGCCGATACCAAGCAAGGGGCGCTGGACCAACTCGAGACCAGCCTCAAGACGCTGGGGACCGACTACCTCGACATCTGGTTCCTGCACGCCAAGGACAAACCCGAGGGGATGTCCGACGAGCTGGTAGCGGCGCAGGAGATCGCGAAGAAGCAGGGCAAAGTGCGCTTCATCGGCGTGAGCACGCACCGGCTGCCGGCGATGTCAGGGGCTGTTGTCAAGGCCGGCAAGATGGAAGTAGTGCTGACCGCCTACAACTTCACCATGACCGATCCGGCCATGGATGCGTCCATCGCCGAGTTGCAGAAGGCGGGCGTGGGCGTGGTGGCAATGAAGGTGATGGGCGGCGGAATGCGCACCAAGCCGCGCGAGGGCGTGCCTCCTTCCGCATTGAAGTGGGCGTTGAAGAACCCCGGCATCGCCACCACCATCCCGAGCATGACCGACGCCGACCAACTGCAGCAGAATTTCCAGGTCATGTCGCAGGCGTTCTCGGATGCGGACCGGAAGGTGCTGAGCGCGCGCCTGGAGGATATCCGCCCGGTCTACTGCCGGATGTGCGGCCGTTGCGACGGGAAGTGCCCGCAAGGGCTGCCAGTTTCGGACGTCCTGCGGTACCTCACCTACGCGGAAGGTTACGGGCAATTTCCGCTGGGCCGCGAGCGGTTCCTCGGACTGCCCGGGAACCTCGCCAGCGTGCGCTGCGGCGAGTGCTCCGCGTGCCCCATCGAGTGTCCCAACGGGGTGCGGGTCCCCGAGCGTCTGAGCCGCGCGCAAGAGTTGTTCGGGTAAGCCGCCGGTATGCGCAAGATCTGGATCGCGCTGATACTGATCGGATCGACGGCGGCTGGCGCGGCGAGGGCCGCTGATCTCTGGCAACTGGCCCGGCAGAAGCGCCAGGTCCACCAGTTCTCGACCCTCTTCACGGCCCAGGACGTGCGGGACCGACTCTCGGACGACGCGGGCCTGGACGCCGCCATCGACTGGTGCCGGAAAACGGGCGTGACCAAGGTCTACCTGGAGACCTTCCGGGACGGCTACCAGGCCGAGCGCGCCACCTTGCAGAAGGCCAAGGAGAGATTCCGCGCGGCCGATTTCGAAGTCTCGGGCTGCGTCACCACCACCAACGTGGGCAAGCCGACGACGGGCTGGAAACTGCTCTCCTGCTACACCGATCACCCGACCCAGGACCGGGTCCAGGCGATTTTCGAGTACGCGGCGGACCTGTTCGACGAGATAATGATCGACGATTTCTGGTTCACCGATTGCACCTGCAAGGAGTGCGACGCCGCACGGCGGTCGCAGACGGTGAATATCGGAGGCCGCATGTGGCCCGTCGCCGGCCAGTCCTGGGAAGATTACCGCGGGGCGCTCATGTGGCGGCTCTCCCAGGAGCGCGTTCTGGGGGCGTCCAGGCGGGTGAACCGGAAGGTGCGGCTGATCCTCAAGTACCCGCAGTGGTACGACCGCTTTCACGAGCGGGGCTACGACGTAGTGCGCGAGACCGCCGACTTCGACGAGATCTGGGTGGGCACCGAGACGCGCGATCGGGACCGCGGCGGCAGTATGCCGTACGAGGCTTACTTCATCATGCGCTGGCTGGGCGCGCTGGGCGGCAAGAAGACCGGCGGCGGCTGGTACGATCCGCTCACCACCAGCCCACCCACCTACCTGGAGCAGGCGCGGCAGACGGTGCTCGCGGGAGCGCGCGAGAGCATGTTGTTCTGCTATGGCGCCCTGGGACGCGCGAGCGGCCCGGCAGACGTC
>PLEM01000189.1:0-206 GCA_003137035.1 Bryobacterales bacterium
CACGTCGCTGCGCCCGCGCAGGTCGCGGATCGATTTCATCCCCAGCCGCGCCAGCACCTCGATCATCTGCTCGCGCCAGGCGTTCTGAAGGTTGATCAGCCGCTGGGTGGCCCACTCCAGGCTCATCTGCATCATCAATTCGGGGTCGGTGGAGGCGATGCCGCGCGGGCAGCCCCGGCCGCTCTCGCAGCAGGCGCAGCGCACGC
>PLEM01000189.1:287-3086 GCA_003137035.1 Bryobacterales bacterium
CCATGTCCACGTCGGTGGGCGTCGATACCTTCACGCTCACCAGGCACGTGGGATTCACTTCCTTGATCCAGTCCAGGTGCTTCTTGTGGTCCTCCACGCTGTAAACGCTGTGGAAGGGGAACGGGCTGAACAGCGCGTTGCCGGCCACGGCCTCGCGCATGCGGGCCACCGCCGGAGTGTTCTTGTCGCCGAGCAGATGCCCGCCCAGACCCGGCTTGGCGCCTTGCGCGTACTTGAATTCCACCATCCGCACCCGCTGGATGGTGTCCTCGCGCACGCCGAACAAGCCTGTGGCCACTTGGGTGATCACGTGGTCGTCGTAGGGCTTCAGCCGTTCGTGATACCCGCCCTCACCCGTGCAGGTGAGGCTGTTCCACGCTACCGCCGCGCGGGCCTTGGCCAGAATGGTGTGGATGCTCACCGACCCGAAGCTCATCCCGCCACCGTAAACCGGGATGTCGATATGAACCTGCGGCCGGCCGTCGTCACGGTGATTCAAGTCCAGACCCGTGTCGATCTCCGAGGCTGGAACGGGAGTTGCCTCGGCCCCCAGCCCGACTTCGAACTTGAAGCGCAGCTTGTCGAACCCGCCGCCCGAGTCCCCGTGCCGGTATTCCAGATGCTTCGGCGGAGCGTGCCCGGTGGCGGCCTGGTGCCAGGTCGAGAGGATCAAGTCGCTGGACCAGCGCGGGTCGCCCATGCACTCGGCATTCGGATTCCGCCGCAGCGAGAGCGCCTTCTGCGGGCACTGGGCCACGCAGTAGTGGTCGGTCTCGGCGCACTCCGGGCCGATGCACAAATGGTCCTGGGGCCGTAGCGTGAAGGCGTAGCCCTCGGGTTTCACATGCACGCCCTCAGGACAAACCTCGACGCAGTGGCCGCAGGATTGGCACGAAGCCAGACGGTCGATCTTGTACTTGCCCAGCGCGTTGCGGTAGCNNCGGTTGCCGTCATACGCTCACCTGCGCCGGGGGCACGCGGGCCAGGTCGCCGAATGCCTCCTTCTCGATGTCTTCCAGAAACATGGCTCGTCCCACTTCGCCGCGCAGGCGGCGCACCTCGCGGATGCCCATCGCTCCCAGCACCTCGATCAACTGGCTGTGCCAGGCGCCCATCAGGTTCACCATGCGCTGCGCTGCGTAAACGCTCTCGGTCGAATCGATCTCGATCGGGCAGGAGCCGCACGCCGCGTCGCGGCAAACGCGGCAGCCCACCGCCACCAGCAGCGCCGTGTCCACTCCCACCAGGTCGGCTCCGCAGATGATCGCCTTGGCCATGTGCTCGGCGAGCGCGATCCCGCCCGAGACGATGAGCGTGACCTCGTCCCGCAACCCTTCCTTCACCAGCTTCCCGTGCACTTCGCGAAGCACGTCTTTGATATGCCGGCCGGGCTTTCCGCTATCCAGGCGCTCGCGCCCGTGCAGGTCGGCGCACAAGTGGAACACCTTCAGGCCCGCGCGCGCCAGCTCCACGACCCGGCTCGCCGTCGCCGGGCCTAGCGTCATCCGGACCGAGACAATCAGCCCCGGGTTGATGGCCTGCACCTTGCCGGCCAGGTCCACCACTCCCTCGCCGTCCCGCACTTGCGCCATTCTCGCGGCCTTGAGAACGGCCTCGCTCCCGGCGATGTCGCCTTCGCCCACCACGGGCACGACGGACGGCAGTTGTTCGGCCTTAGCCTCGCGCGCGTGGCAGGCGGCCATCACGGCCAGCGAATTGAGTTCGCTTGCCGCCGCGGCGCGGGCCTTGACCAGGTTGACGCCTTCCACCATCCACTCCGGCATGTCCAGAATCGCCGGAAGCTGGAGCTCCAGCAGTCGCGAAGGCTCGCCGAGCAGCTTGCCATCGGGCGTGAACCGCAGGCGCATCGGCTTGGAGCCGATATCCACGCTGGTGGAGATGTATTCGCGTCCGTGTATGCCGTCGCGGGTGGGACGGACGATCTCCGACATGTCCGTCCAGATCGAGTCGAAGCCGGGGCCGTGGAATCTTCCTCGATAACCCGCCCCCGAGACCGGGATCTTTCCCGTGTCGGACTGGTTCCAGGTGGTCAGCAGGATGTCGGGCTTCCAGTACTCGTCGCCCAGGTTCAAAAACTCGGGGCTCACCGAGATGTTCAGCAGCCCTTTGGTGCAGCCCTGGACGCAGGAAAGGCAGGCCTTGCATTCGTCGAGCGTCTCGACGGGCGCCAGCGGGTCGCGATTGTACGCCGCCTCGTGCTTGTACACGTCGTAGCAGCAGCGCAGCTTGACGCAATTGCTGCATCGTGAGCAGTCTTCGCGCCAATCCACACTGCCAAACTTGCCCACCCGGCGGAAGTGCGCCGGCGTCGGAACGGTGTGAATGTGGTAACGATCGGGCATATCAGCTCTCGTTTAGCGCCAGTCCGGCTTCCTGGATTACGGCGGCGGCCAGCGATTCGCACCCGCCGCTGAGAATGTGTATGCCCCGCACGCCGGGGATGGCCTTGAGCTGGGCTGCCGTCGCCGCCGCGATGGCCACGCCCTCCTTGGCTGCCTCGGCGGCCGCGCCCAGCCGCGCGATGACGCCCTCGCCCACCGGTCCGTAAGTCTGCTTCTTCTCGAGGGCTTTGGCCTGCTCGACGCTCGCCAGCGGCAGCACGCTGGCAAGGATGGCCACCTGCTTGTCCAAACCGGCCGCTCGAACCGCATCCATCCACTTCGTGAAGCCGGCCAGGTCGAAGATCGCCTGCGTCAGCACGAAATCGGCACCGGCCGCGATCTTCTTGCGCAGGCGGAGCAGGTTTAGCTCCATGGGCTGCTGATAGGGGTGGGCGGC